>NZ_FNWK01000003.1:300000-380294 GCF_900108295.1 Sphingopyxis sp. YR583
ACGCCGAACTGCCGCTGCTCCAGCAAAACGCCAAAGGCGCGGGCGTCCGACTGGAGGAGCATGGCGGCATATCCGATGTCGTCCTTCACGGCCGCGGCGACGCCGTGCTTTCGAGCGCCGACGACTGCAAGACCGACTGCCTGCAGACGCTCGCCGACGCCGTCGCCGCGAAGACGCGCCACGTGCGCAACATCGTCGGCGACGACAGCTGGTTCCCCGACGAACGCTGGAGCCCGGGGATGAGCTGGAACAATATCCAGTCGCGTTACGGGACCGGCGTGTCCGCCCTGACGCTCGACGACAATGAGCTGGTGATGACGCTCAAGCCCGGCGCAATCGGCGCCGGACCGACCATCGGGGCATCCGGCTATTTCACGATCGAAAACCGCGTCATCACCGTCGCCGGGAAAGCCGATGAAATCGAGGCGTTCCGCATGCCGAACAGCCGCGTGCTTTACCTGACCGGCACCGTCGGCGCCGACGTGGCACCGATGACGCTGCGTTATGGCATCGACGACCCGGCGCATTATGCGGCGTGGCGTCTTGGCGAGTTGCTGCACGCGCGCGGCGTGCGCGTCGACGGGACGATCGAGGTGCGCCACCGCCCGCTGACCGCCGCCGACGATCCCGAGAAGCGCAAGGGGGCAGCCGTCACCCTGCCCGCCGAACCCGCGATGCTCGCCGAACTGCCCGCGCCGTCGCTCGCCGAAAATATGGTGCGAATCAATAAGGAGAGCCAAAATCTCCATACCGAACTGATGTTGCGGCGCGTCGCGCGGCAGGCGGGTAGCGGCTCGATCGCCGACGGGCAGGCGGTGATGCACAAGGTGATGGGCGAAGCCGGGCTGCCCGCGACAGCTTATCACTTCGCCGACGGGTCGGGGATGTCATCCTATAACCGCATATCCCCACGCGCCGCGGTGGCACTGCTGAGCTGGATTTCCCGCCAGCCGTGGAGCATGGACTGGCGCGCGACGCTGCCGATCGCAGGGCGCGACGGCACGCTGCAAAGCCGCTTCAAGGGCACGATCCTCGAAGGCAGGTTGTTCGCCAAGACCGGATCGCTCAACGCATCGCGCGCGCTGTCGGGTTACCTGACGACGCGCAGCGGCAAGACTTTGATCTTCTCGGCACTCGCGAACGACATGCCCGAGGATACCGACAGCCAGGCCACCGCCGCGGTCGACCGCGCGCTCGTCGCAATCGCCGAGGCGCTTTAGGCGGGCGTCAACGTCGTGCGCACGGCGGCGTGCCGGTCGACCGCCGCCTTGCTGTACCACAGGGGCTGCATCGCGCCCGCAAGCCAATAGGGATAAAAGTCGCGATAGCGCGGCGAGCGCGGGTCGGCGGACTGGCCGGGCAGCAGCAGGAAGCGGCTGTTGTCCCAGGCGCCGACGTCGGCGACGAACAAATAGCTCGCGCCATGCGACACGTCGAAACTGCGTTTGGCATTGAAACCGCGCGCCATCGGCGTCGTGCCGTCACCGCCAGAGCGTCCACCCTGGATCTTGGGAAAGGCGGCAGCAATCGCGGGGTGCGACGCCGCCAGCGGGTGCGCAATCGTCACGCGGTGCAGGTCGCCCCACTTCCAACCCGCCGGATCTGGACCGCCGAGCTCGACCGCCTTTTTCCATCCCGCCGCGAGCGCGCGGTCGATGATCGCATCGCGCGACGCGGCCGGATTTTCGCCAAGACGCTTGTCAGGCGACGCAAGGATGCGCAGCATTTCGGACAGATTGACCGACGGGATTAGGTCGCGCGCCGCCGCGGGCATGATCCGGTCGTAAAAGTCGGTCGACAGCGCCGGCATCACCATTTCGTACAGCAAAGCAGCGGCGCTATCGGCCTCGACCCCGCAATCCCAGCGCTTGAGCAATGCGGCAGCGGGTGCCGCCTCCGGCGATGGGTTGGCGGGGAGCAGCTTCAGCAAAGCGCGTGCGGGCAGCGACTGAACATCGTGTTGGAGCGCGATGCTGTCCTCGATCCGGTGCTTCGGCTGCGCGCTGAGCACCTCGGCGATGCGGTTGTAGCGGAAGGGGTCGCTCCAGCCGAAACTGATGATCCTTTCGCGATACGGATAGTCTGCCGGCAGGTTCATCTGGTTCGCCGATGCGAACCACCCTTCGCTGGGGTTATAGACGTGAGGCATATCCTCGACCGGCAGGATGCCCGCCCAGTCGAAATCGCCATCGCCCGGGGCCGGAAACAGCCCGTCATGCTTTGGCCGGCGCGGGGTGAAGCCGATCGTCTGCCAGCCGGTGTTGCCGTCGATATCGGCATAATGGTGGTTGGTCGGCGACACATGCAGCTTGAACGCCTGCCGCAACGAGGCCCAATCCTTCGACAGGTTGATCGCAATGATCGCGAAGCGCTGGTTGGCGCCGGGCAGCATGCTGACGGTGGCGAAGGCCACCGCGCGGTCGCGGGCGGCGTCTTGCGACACGATCGGGCGGCCTGCGGCATAGCGCAAGGTCACGCGTTCGGGCGGCGCCCCCTTGACGAGAATCTCGTCCTCGAACGTCTCGAATGCCTTCCACTTGCCCTTGTGCCAATAGCGGCCGGGGTCGCCCTGCTTGGTGCGCAGGATGAAAAGGTCGGTCTGGTCGATGTGGAAATTGGTGCGGCCGAAGGCGAAACGGTCGGTATGGCCCTGCATGATGCCGGGGAGCCCCGGCGCGCCCGCGCCGATGACGTCGAGCCCCGGCGCCGTCAGGTGGCACATGTGCCGCGGACTGGCGCGGCCGATGCCGAGGTGCGGGTCGTTCGCGAGGATCGGCCGCCCGGTCGCGCTCCGCGACGGCGCGATCGTCCAGGCATTGCTGCCCAGCGCGAAGCGATCGCTCCGGCGCGCTTCGGGATCGAGCTGCGCTTCCTGTACCGGATCGAACGCCGCCGGCCGGTTCGCCGGATCCAATATGCCAAGGTCAGCCTCGGTCACCGCCGCGCAGTCGAGCCCGTCGGGAACGGTGAAGTTCCATGCCGGGCGCAGCGGTGCCATCAACTGGTCGGCATCAAGCAGTCCGCGCGCCTGCAATTGCGCGCGGCGCACCTCGTCATCGGCATCGCCCATGCCGATGCCCCGGTTGCGCACAAGGTCGGTAATATCCCAACGCAGCGGGCTGATCCCGAGAATAGCATATTCGAGCGGCCGGCTTGCGGGATCGGCGGCGAGTTCATCGATCCGCGCATTCACCCCCGCGACATAGCCCCGCGCGCATTCGAGAACGTCGGGAGGAAGCGCCGCGAGTTCGGCATCGATATCGCCGCGATAGAGGAACAGCCGCGCCGCCTTGTCCGCGGCCACGAAACGCGGCCCGAAGGCCTCAGCCATCCGCCCCATGTCGCGGCGATGCTCCATGTCGATCTGGAACAGCCGATCGCGCGCGACCAGATAGCCCTGACCGAAAAAGGCATCGTGCAGCGAGGCGGCGCGGACATGCGGCACACCCAGTTCGTCTTCGACGACCTCGACCGGCGCGCGCGCGCCGGATAGCTTGACTTTGCGTACCTCGCCCTTGACCCGGGGTTTCGCCAAAAGGCTTCCCGGCATTGCGGCGAGCGCAACCGAAGCCAGCAGGAATGCGCGGCGCTGGATCAACAGGGCCCTCCCGTTTTGAAAATGAACGAAGTGGGACCCTATCGCAGCATGACACGCCAAGGCCATAGCAAGCGGGCTGCGTCCTATAACTGCAAGCTATCCGCATGGACGCCGCCCATCGCCAACACCATTCCTTCAGGCTATATGTCTATATCGCGAGGTTAGCTGCGAAGCGGTTGACCGGCTGCGGCCACCCTGTAACCTCGCTGTAACTAAACTGGCCGTCGGCGCGCCTTTGACCGCGACGATAGCCGGAGCGGCACGGCGCATATCGCCGGAACAATATAAGAAGGCGGGGCAAACATCCGCCGAACGATCAGGTAGGACAAAACAGGGCAGCCAACCCGGCAGGGCGCCGGGGCACGACGTCTTCGCGGCGTGTGGCTCGCCCTTTGGGCAAAAAAGGGGACTGCTGACATGCGTAATTTTGAACGAAATCGTGGGCTGATGGGGCGCAAGGTCCGGATCGGCATGGCGATGACCGCCCTGGCTCTGGTGCAGGCCGCACCGGCGCTGGCACAGGAAACTGCAGCCCCCGCCGACAGCAGCGAAGCCGCGCTCAGCGAACAGATCATCGTCACCGGCTCGCGCGTCGCGCGCGACGGCTTTGAGGCCCCGACCCCGCTGGTCGTGCTGACGCAGCAGGACATCCAGAACACATCGCCGACAAACAATATCGCCGACTTCGTCAACCAGCTGCCCCAGCTCGCCGGTTCGACGCGGCCCGCCAACTCGCGCCTGAACATTTCGAACGGTTCGGCGGGTATCAACGCGCTCAACATGCGCAACCTCGGCGAAAGCCGCGTGCTGATCCTCGTCGATGGCCGCCGTTCGGTCGGTTCGACGATCTTTGGCTGGGTCGACATCAACACGATCCCGCAGGCGCTGGTCGACCGGGTCGAGGTCGTCACGGGCGGCGCATCCTCGGCCTATGGTTCTGACGCGGTCACCGGCGTCGTCAACTTCGTCCTCAACAAGAAGATGGAGGGGCTGCGCATCACCGGCGACATCGGAGTCACCGACAAGGGCGACGGCTTCAACTATTCGGGCAGCATCGCGGGCGGCATGTCGTTCGCCGACGGGCGCGGCCATGCCATCTTCAACGCCGAGATCGCGCATCAGGACGGCATCTACGAAATCGATCCGAACGACCGGCCGTGGAATCACCGTGGCTATCTGGCCTTTGCCAACCCGGCCTATGTCGCGGGGAACGGCCAGCCGGCCTTTATCACTTTCCGCGAGAATGCCGGCCAGACGAACCAGGCGCCGGGCGGCTTTATCACGGGGTCGGTCGGCACCACCAACAATACGCTCCGCGGCCGCTATTTCGGCGTGAACGGCCAGGTCAACCAGTTCAACTATGGTTCGTTCAACTCGCCGGTGCTGGGCGGAAGCGCCGCAGTGACGCGCACGGTCGGCGGCGATTGGCGGCTCAACGATTCGGGCCGCCGCATCGGGCTCAACCCCAAGGACGACCGCTGGGGCGCCTATGGCCGCCTGAGCTACGAAGTCGCCGACGGCGTCGAAATCTTTGCCGAAGGTTCGTACAACCGTCAGGAAGTCTTCTTCAACGCCGGCCCCAATCTGGGCTCGGCCACGCTCGATACGCGCGGCTGCACGACCGTCCCGGTTGCCATCACCTGCAATGCCTTCGCGCTGCAGACGCTGGGTGCGGCGGCGCTCACGGGGGTCGACAATTTCAGCATCACGACCACGGCGGCGGACCTGCCGTTCCGCGGCATCAACAACAAGCGCCAGGTCCAGCGCTATGTCATCGGCGCCGAGGGCGAGTTCGATGCGTTCGGCAAGCCGGCGCGCTGGGACGTCTATGGCCAATATGGCCGGTCCGACCTGCGCGAACAGCTCCGCAACATCATGCATGTCGCGCGCATGGCCGCGGCCACCAACGCGGCATTTGCGCCGGCCGGCAATACGGGCGGCTATGCGGTCGGTTCGATCCAGTGCCTGATCAACGTCGACGCCAGCACCACGAACAACGACCCGAACTGCGTACCGCTCAATCGCCTCGGCCTTGGCGTCGCGGATCCGGCAGCGATCGATTATGTGCTTGGCGATCCCTATCGCAAGCAGGTGCTGGAGCAATATGTCACCGGCGCCAACCTGTCGCTGACGCCCTTCGCCACTTGGGCGGGCGACGTCAGCATCGCGGTCGGCGCCGAATATCGCGAGGAGAAGATCCGCGGCACCGTGCCCGAGGAATTCCAGCCGATCATCAATCCCAACGGCACGACGTCCAACCGCTGGTCGGTCGGCAACTACCTGCCGTTCAAAGGCAGCTATAATGTGAAGGAAGCCTATCTCGAAACCGTGGTTCCGCTGGGCCTTGGCCTCGAGTTCAACGGCGCCGTGCGCGCCACCGACTATTCGAACTCAGGCTATGTCACCACCTGGAAGCTGGGGGCGACCTGGGCACCGATCGAGGATATCCGGTTCCGCGTGACGCGGTCCCGCGACATTCGCGCGCCGAACCTCAACGAACTGTTCCAGGCAGGCACCGCGAACAGCGATTCGGTACGCAACCCCGCCTTCACGGCAGACTTGGCAAATGGTCCGCAATTCTTTCCCTATTCGGGCCTGACGACGGGCAACCCGAATCTGAAGCCCGAAAAGGCAGATTCGTGGAACATCGGCGCGGTGGTGACGCCGCGCTTCCTGCCGGGCTTTTCGGCATCGGTCGATTATTTCCGTATCGACCTCGAAGGCGCGATCGATTCGCTCAGCGCGCAGGAGACGGTCAATCGCTGTTACGAGGGACGGCAGGAATATTGCGACGCGATCACCGACGATCCGATCCGTTCGACGCCGGCCATTCCGTATAAGCTGATCCGGACCCAGCCGTTCAACTTCGTCAGCAAGCTGGTCCGCGGCATCGACTTCGACGCCGCCTATCGCCTGCCGGTCGGCGGCGAAAGCGCCATCACGCTGAAGGGTACGGCGACGCGCTACATCGACAATATCTCCGACACCGGCATCGCCGGGGTCACGCCGGTCAACACGGTCGGCGCGGTCGGCACCCAGGGCAGCACGCCGAAATGGATTTTCCGCACTAGCGTCAATTTCGAAACGCCGACCTTCTCGGGCACCGTCGTTGGCCGCGGCGTCAGCTCGGGCAAATATCTGGCAAATGCGATCGAATGCACGACCGGGTGCCCAACCTCGAGCAGCCAGTTCCCGACCTATGACAACAACCACGTCAAGGGGACGTTCTACGTCGACCTCAACCTGACGCAGAAGGTCGGCGTCCGGAGCGGATCGGAGGCGGAGCTCTTCTTCAACGTCACCAATCTGTTCGACGCCGATCCGTTGCTGCTGCCCGAAACGGGTCTGGCCGCGGCGAGCACCTATTCGGACCTGCTCGGCCGGTCGTTCCGCATCGGCGTTCGCTTCAAGACGAAGTGACGCACCGCGCATGAATGCAGAAGGGAGGGTCCGCCGGGCCCTCCCTTTTCTTTTGGCCGATCGGGTGCTGCAGATTTTTCCGCGCGCACGGACGATCAACGGCGAAACAAAAGGCGCTCTATTTTCGTCTTAGGGGCGCGGCTACACGCGGCCAGCGAAGAATCACAGCGCAAGGCAAATCGCGAATTGCAGGAAGCTTCGTGAGTAACGGCGCTGACCGCCGCTTGCGAACCGGAGTTGTCCAATACGATCCACCGGCTGGCTGGGGCGGCAGGATTCGAACCTGCGCATGGCGGCATCAAAAGCCGCTGCCTTACCGCTTGGCGACGCCCCAACGGCCGGTGAGAGCGCGTCTATAGCGCCTCCCCGCCACTTGGCAAGCCAGCGGTCAGAGCCGGGTGACCCAGCCGTAGCGATCTTCGGCGCGGCCGCGCTGGATGTCGACGAGCTTGCCCTTGAGCATCTCGGTCACCTGCCCCGGGCCGCCCGCGCCGATCGTGAAGCTGGCATCGCCCCGCGTCACCTTGCCGACGGGCGTCACCACCGCAGCGGTCCCGCAGGCAAAGCTTTCGGTGAGCTTGCCGCTCTCCGCATCGGCCTGCCACTGGTCGATCGCATAAGGCTCCTCACGCACCGTCAGGCCAGCGTCGCGCGCCAGCGTGATGATCGCGTCGCGCGTGATGCCCGGCAGGATCGTGCCGGTCAACGGCGGGGTCACGATGCTGCCATCGTCGAAGACGAAGAACATGTTCATGCCGCCCAGTTCCTCGATCCAGCGATGCTCGGCGGCGTCGAGGAAGACGACCTGATCGTGCCCCTTCGCGATCGCCTCGCGCTGCGCGACGAGGCTGGAGGCATAATTGCCGCCGCACTTGGCGGCGCCGGTGCCGCCGGGAGCCGCGCGGGTATAATCCTCCGACACCCAGAGCGAAATCGCGGGCGCACCCGACTTGAAATAATTGCCGACGGGCGAAGTGATGACGAGGAACTGATATTCGGACGCCGGCTTGACGCCGAGGAACACCTCGCTCGCGAACATGAAGGGGCGCAGGTACAGCGCGCCGCCGTCGACCGGCGGGAACCAGCCGGCGTCGGCAGCGACCGCTTCCTTGACCGCCGCGATGAACAGTTCCTCGGGCAGTTCGGCCATCGCCATGCGGCGCGCGCTGGCGTTGAAACGCGCGGCATTGGCTTCGACGCGGAACAGCGCCATCGAGCCGTCGTCGAGTCGATAGGCTTTCAGCCCCTCGAAGATTTCCTGCGCATAATGGAGCACCGCGGTCGCGGGATCGAGCGACAGCGGCCCGCGCGGCATCACCTGCGCATCGTGCCAGCCCTTGTCGTCCGAATAGCGGATCGAGACCATATGATCGGTAAAGACGCGCCCGAACGCAGGGTCGGCGATCGCTGCCGCCCGTACATCGTCCGCGATCAGATTGGGGTGCGGCAGATGGGTGAAGGCGGGAGCGGACATGCAAAAAATCCCTGTAGCTTGAGGGTCTATGGAGCGCGCCTCTTGCCAAAGACCGGCGCGGCGCGCAACGGTAGCGACTATGCCGGATGAGAATTTTCTTTCACAAGTACCCGCCGCCTCTGCTCTTTTCTTGCGCGAAGAGGAGGTACGCCGCGGTATCGAATTCCTCTTTTTCGCCCATGCCTCGCTATGGCGCGCAATCGATGCGCGGCTCGCCGAAAAAGAGCTCGGCCGCGCGCATTACCGCGCGCTCTATTTCATCGCGCGGCAGCCGGGATTGACGATTTCGGACCTGCTCGCCTTGCTCGGCATCACCAAACAGTCGCTGGGCCGCGTGGTGAAGGAGCTGGAGGCGCGCGACTATCTGACCACCCGACCGGGCAACCGCGACCGGCGAGCCAAGGAGCTACGCCTGACCGACGCTGGCCGCGCGGCCGAGAGCGCAATTTTCACGACGCTGCGCGACACGATGAGCCGCGCCTATACCCATGCCGGACAACAGGCGGTGACGGGATTCTGGCAGGTCAGCGAGGCGCTTGTGCCCCCGCGCGAGCGCCGCCGGATCGCCGCGCTCGGCAAGGAGGGCTAGCTCAGCTTTCGCCCCGCGCGATATCGGCGAGTTCGCGCCCGCGGTCGCGTGCTGCGCGCAGGACGTTGGTAAGGAGCGCGGCGAGCTGGCCTTCACTGTCGAGCACGTCGAGCCCGGCCTGAGTCGTACCGCCCTTGCTCGCGACCTGCGCGATCAGCACGCCCGGCTTTTCGCCGCTATCGGCGAGCAGTGCGGTCGCGCCGCCGAAGGTCGCGGTCGCGAGCGCCAGCGAATCCTCGGCCGAGAGACCAAGGCGTTCGCCCGCCGCGGCGTAGGATTCGATCAGGCGAAAAACAAAGGCCGGACCGCTGCCGGTAAAGGCCGTCACGAGATCCATTGTCGAATCATCGGCGAGCGTCACCGTTTTGCCGAGCGGATCGAGCAGCGCATTGATCGCCTTGTCATCGGCATCGCCCGATGTAGCGACCGCCGACACGCCCGCACCGATGCGCGCGGCGAGATTGGGCAGAATGCGGACCTGCGCTCCGGCGTCGGGGAAGCGGGCGGCGAGATCGGCGAGCGACACGCCCGCGAGGATCGACAGAAGATGGACCTGCCCCGTTGCGAGCGGCGCGAGTATCTCGGCCACGTCGCCCAGCTGCTGCGGCTTCATGCCGAGCATGATCCAGTCGGCGCTGCCGCCTGCGGCTTGCCATTCGTCCAGCGCCGCGTGCTGGACGATACCGGCGCGCGGCGTCGCGAAAGGATCGACGATCGCGACCAGCGCCGGGTCGAGCCCCGCCGCCAGCCAGCGATCGAGCATTGCGCCCGCCATATTGCCACAGCCAACCAGCAGGAGCCGGCCGGAGAAATTCCGCAATGCTTTGGTCATAGGTCCTTCGTTTCTTGTCCTTATCGACAGCTGCTTTCGGGCCCCGACAACAGGTCGAGGCAGCGGCCGTCGATCTTGCTTGTATCGACCGGCAAGCCGATCACCGACGCCAGCGTCGGCATGATATCCACCGTCATCACCGAATTGGGCTGTTCGAAACCCGCCAGCCCCTTGCGCCAGAACAGGATCGGCACCCGGCGGTCATAATCCCACACCGACCCGTGCGTCGCGACATAGCCCATGCCAGGTTCGTTGATCGGGGTGACCCGCGGCTTCAACGCGATGATGAAATCGCCCGACCGCTGCGGGTTGTACGAGGCGCGCAGCTTGTCGAGCAGGCTCCACGTATCGGGCGCGCGCTTCGAAATGGGGTGTGCATCGAGCTGGTCGCGCGTCACCACCGCCTCGACCTGCGGATGCGCGCGCAGGCGCGGCAGAATCTCCGCAAGCACAGCCTTGCGCTGCGCTGCGGTCAGCGTCTTGGCGAAATAATAATCGTCACCGTCGCCATAGAAGATGGGCTGCGGCAGGCCGAGTTTCTCCGCGATTTCCTTGCCCATCGCACCGGGATTCAGCGCCTTGTCGATGCGCTGTGCATCAGGCCAAGCGTTTTGCCGGTTGCGTTCGGGCAGGTCGTGGCCGCCATGATCGGCGGTCAGCGCGACGACATAATCAATCCCTGTCGCATCAAGCCGCGCAAAGAAATCGCCGAGCTCGCGGTCGAGCCCCGCCATCTGGATGCACATTTCGCTGCCTTCGGTACCGGTGCTGTGCCCGACATAATCGGTGGCCGACAGGCCGACGATCAGCAGGTCGGTGCTGGCACCCTCACCCATCTTGCGCACCTGGCGAAGCGCCGCGGCGGTCGCGAGCACCGCGCCGTCGGCTTCGGGCGACGCCTGAAAACGCCGGAAATCGCTGGCGTCGCGTGCCATCCGGCCGGTGCCCACCGTCGCGCCCTTGTCGCCAATCGGAATCGCGATGTCGTGCGCCGTGCAATCGGCAGGCAGCGCCAGCGCGGCACGCGGCTGGTTGATCGCGGCGGCGATCGCGGCGCTTGCCTGCTGCGCGGCGGGCGACAGCGTCGTGCCGCGATAGCTGGTGAGGCCCGTCGGCGCGAGCCACATCAACTCGTCGGCTTGTCGGCCGCCCATCATGATCGCCGAACGATCCTTGCCCGATACCGAGACGACCTGCGCCTTCGGATCGCGTACCTTCATCAGATCACCGAGCGTCGGGACGAGAAGATGATTGACCGACGGCGCATATTGGCCGCTTTTCGATGTCGTCCCGGCGACCGCCTCATCCTCGGCGCAATAAACGCGCTTGTCTTCGCGCGCGGCCGACAGGTCGAAATAATTATTGGCGACGATCCCGGTGTGCGCCGGATGGTTGCCGGTCAGGATTGTCGAATGGCCGGGGCAGGTCTCGGTCGCGCCATGCGCCTGATAGCCCGACGGAAAAACGATTCCCGATGCGAGCCGCGCGAGGCCGCCGGTGAAATGGCCGCGATATTCGGCAAAAAGGTCGGCCGAAAATTGATCGACCGCGATCATCACGACCAGCTTCGGCGCCGGGGTCGCAGCCGTAACCTTTTGCACGGGCGGGGCCGAATTCTGCGCAAGACCGGTTCCGGCAGCGGCAACACAAAGCACGGCGGCAAGGGCAGTGGACAGATATTTCAGCTTCACGGACGGCTTCTCCAACCTAGGGGTGTCAGCGCGGGCTGTCCTCTCGTCGAAACCCGCCTATATGGCAAGCCTTCGAACGATGAACGGGCGCGGGCAGAGCATGAATTTGGCAAATGAGGCTTTTGTGACACGCGCATGGCAGATGCTGCTGGCCTTGCTGGCCCTGACTCTGGCCACCATCAGTCCCGCTCACGCGCAATCGACACATATCCAGCCGAAACTCGTCGCCGAGTCGGCGGCGCCCGCTCCCGGAAGCGGCACGACGTTGGCGCTGACGATGGCGCCCGAAAAGACCTGGCACGGCTATTGGATCAATGGCGGTGACGCGGGTTTCGGCCTGTCGGTCGAATGGAACGCGCCCGAGGGCGTCACGATCGCGCCTTTTCACTATCCGGTGCCCGACGCGCTGATCCTCTTCGGCATGATGAACCATGTCTATGAACATCCTTATGCGCTGCTTGCCGAGGTGCGGGTCGACAAGAGCGTCGCGCCGGGGACCGACCTGACATTGTCGGGCGTCGCGAACTGGCTCGCGTGCACCGACAAGGTGTGCGTGCCTGAAAAAGCAGTGATTTCGGTCGCGCTGAAAGCGGGTGACGGCAAGATCGCGCCTGCGGAGCGTACCCGCTTCGACAGCTGGCGCGCTTTGCTGCCCCAGCCGCTCGATCGCCACGGCACCTGGGAGCGCAAAGGCGATATGGTGCGCTTTGCCATCCCCCTCCCCGCAAGCACCACGATCGACGCGCCGCACCTGTTCGTCGAGACGCAGGATGTCATCGACTATGCCGCTCCGCAAAGCTTCAGTCGCAATGGCGACCACATCATCGTCGAAACGCGCTCGAAGGGCGAGAAGGCCGGGCCGGTCGCGGCGCTGCTGAAGCTCGGCGGCGGGCGCGGATTGTCGCTGACGCTGGAACCCGGCGCAGTCCCCGCCACCGGCGAGGTGATCGCCGGGAAAGCCGACGGCATCGATATGGGCCTGTTCTGGACCGCGCTCGGCGGCGCCATCCTTGGCGGGCTGGTCCTCAACCTGATGCCCTGCGTCTTTCCGATCTTGAGTCTCAAGGCGCTCAGCCTCGCGCGCTCGGGCGGCGATGCACGAAGCGCCAAGGTCGAGGCGCTAGCCTATACCGCCGGCGCCATCGTCACCGCGCTGCTCCTCGGCGGCGCGCTGCTCGCGCTCCGTGCTGCGGGCGAGCAGGTCGGCTGGGCCTTCCAGCTGCAGCATCCGGTGAGCGTACTCGCGCTATTGATCCTCTCGCTGGCGATCACTTTGAACCTGCTCGGATATTATGAGCTGCCGTCATTCGGCGGCGGGCAGGCGCTGGCCGCGAAGAGCGGCGCGGCGGGCGGCTTCTGGACCGGTGCGCTCGCGGCTTTCGTCGCGACGCCGTGCAGCGGACCGCTGCTCGGCGCCGCGCTCGGCGCGACGCTGGTCCTTCCGGCATGGGCGGCGCTGCCGATCTTTGGCGGGCTCGGCCTGGGCCTCGCCCTGCCCTTCCTGGCAATCGGCTTTGTGCCCGCGCTGCGCAACCGACTGCCGAAGCCGGGGCCGTGGATGGACCGCTTCCGCAAATGGATGGCGTTGCCGATGGGGCTCACCACGCTCGCACTGGCATGGCTTCTGTGGCGACAGCTCGGCAGTGGTGAGCAGTTGATGTGGCCGACCCTTGCCGTCGCGATGGCGCTGGTACTGCTCACCCATTATGGCTCAATCCAGCGCGGCGACCGGCGATCATGGCTGCTTGTCGCCTCGGGGTTGCTGTTGCTTGTAAGCCTCGCGGGCACGGTAACCGAAGTCGCCGAGGCCGAACGTACCGCCGAAGGCGCCGGATCAACCTTCTCGGCCGATGCGCTGGCCAGGGCGCGCGCCACGGGCAAGCCCGTTTTCGTCTATTTCACCGCCGACTGGTGCCTGTCTTGCAAGGCGAATGAGGCGGGTGCGATCAACCGCGAAACCGTCCAAAAGGCATTCGACAAGGCGGGGGTCGTCACACTCGTCGGCGACTGGACGAACGGCGATCCCGCCATCACGCGCACGCTGGCCGAGCATGGGCGGAACAGCGTGCCGCTCTACCTCTGGTATGCCCCAGGCGCCGCGAAGCCCGAAATATTGCCACAAATCCTGACGCCCGGCCTGCTCACCGAAAAGGCAAAGCCCTGATGGCGAAGCAGCGCGCCGATCAGTTGCTCGTCGACCGCGGCCTTGCCGAAAGCCGGACGCGCGCGCAGGCGCTGATCCTTGCGGGGCTCGCCTTTGTCGGCGATCGCAAGATCGACAAGGCGGGGCAGCAAGTCGCGGCGGATGCCGAGATCAGCGTAAAAGGTCGCGACCATCCGTGGGTGTCACGCGGCGGGGTCAAGCTCGACCATGCACTGACGCACTTGGGCTGGGACGTTGCCGGAGCGGTCGCGATCGACGTCGGATCGTCGACGGGCGGGTTCACCGATGTGCTGCTCAGCCGCGGCGCGGCGCGCGTCTATGCGGTGGATTCGGGCACCAACCAGCTCGCGTGGAAGCTGCGGCAGGACGAGCGTGTGGTCGTCCACGAGCAAACAAGCGCGCGCATTCTGACGCCGGCGCACATCCCCGAGCCGATCGACCTGATCGTTTGCGACGCAAGCTTTATCGCGCTGTCGAAGGTTCTGCCGGTGCCGATGTCCTTCGCGAAGGACGGCGCGCGCATGGTCGCGTTGATCAAACCGCAGTTCGAGGCCGAACGCCACGAGGTCGGCAAGAAGGGTGTCGTCCGCGATGCCGCGGTGCATGCGCGCGTTTGCGCCGAAGTGCGCAGCTGGCTGACCGGCGCAGGCTGGGAGGTCGTCGACCTCGTCGAAAGCCCGATCACGGGCCCCGAAGGAAATGTCGAATTTCTGATCGCTGCGGTGAACCGAACCGCTTGACGCTGCGCCGCACAATCGCGACACAAATGCAACGGATTCGCGTGTGGGGGGTAATGCGGGCATGACCGAAATCGCAACGGCTGGGCAGCTTCGCATGTCCTATCTGCGCTGGGCGCTCGTGACTGTGCCGGCGATCGTGCTTGCGGGCAGCCTGTCGGGGCTGCTGTCGAACAGCGGTTATGGCAATCGCTGGTTCGCCTCGCTCGACCTGCCGCCGATCACGCCGCCCGGCTGGGTGTTCGGCACTGTGTGGCCGATCCTCTACATCTGCCTCGGCCTGTCGCTCGCGATGATCCTGCATGCGCGCGGCGCCAAGGGGCGCGGTTTTGCGCTGCTGCTCTTCTTCGTCCAGCTTCTCGCTAATTTTGCCTGGTCGCCGCTGTTTTTCGGACAGCATCAGGTGACGACTGCACTTTATGTGATCATCTTCATCCTGATGGTGACGATCGCGACCACCTTTGCCTTTGCGCCGATCCGCAAGGCCGCGGCGTGGCTCCTCGTCCCCTACATGATCTGGTTGAGCTTTGCCGCGATCCTGAATTTCCAGATCGATCAGCGCAATCCCGATGCCGAAACCCTTGTCCCCGCCGCCGCGAGCACCCAAATAAGGTGATGGCAAGGGGACAGACCCCACGAAGGAATTTGAGACATGCAGAGCGAAAACCGCTTTTTCGACGACCTCGCCAAGATGGTGAACGGCATTGCCGGAACCGTCGCCGGTGCCGGGCGCGAAGCCGAATCCGCGATGCGCGACCGCGCCAAGGAATGGGTTGGCCGCATGGATTTCGTCAGCCGCGAAGAATTCGAGGCGGTGAAGAAAATGGCCGCCACGGCGCGTGCCGAAGCCGAAGCGCTGAAGGCGCGTCTCGACAAGCTGGAAGGCGTGACGAAACCCGCCACGGCTCCCAAGGCTGCGGCGGCGCCGAAAGCCGCGGCAAAGCCTGCCGCTGCCAAGCCGGTGGCGCGCAAGCCCAAGAGCTGAGGCGCACAGCGCGCTTTTGGCAGTTTATGCACAGTATATTCCCCGGATGGCACGGGACGCGGACTCGCGTCATCGCACCATCCGGGCTAAGGCGCGCGCATGAGTGACGATATTTACGACGACGATGACGGCCAGGACGCAGCACCGATGGAAATGCTGGCGTCCTATTTCGCCGCGCATGACTGGCCGCACGAGATGGTCGGCGAGGATGAGATCGTCGCCACCGCGCAGGGCAGCTGGACGACCTATGAACTGCGCGCCGTGTGGCGCGCCGACGACGGCGTGATCCAGTTGCTCGCCTTTCCCGACATTCGCGTCGTCGAAGACAAGCGCGTCGTTGCGCACGAGGCGCTCGCGCTGATCAACGAGCAATTGTGGCTCGGGCATTTCGAGCTGTGGTCGAACAGCGGCACGATCCTGTTCCGTCACGGCATGCTGCTCGGCGCCGACGCGTCGTTGCCGCTCGACATGACCGAAACACTGATCGAAAGCGCGATCGACGAGTGCGAGCGCTTTTACCCTGTGTTCCAGTTCGTGCTGTGGGGCGGCAAATCGCCCGCCGAGGCGCTCGCCGCATCGCTCATCGAAACGCGCGGCGAGGCCTAGTTCGCGATTTTTTCGAAGCGCGTCAGTCCCGGCCCAAGCTCATTCGGTCCGATCGCAAGCGGCTCGCCGCTCCAGTCGGCGACAAAGATCGTCTTTCGGCCCATGTCTTGCGGCACGCTGGCGCGGTTGCCGGTGATCACCAGCCCGCGCGACGGATTGTCGCGCGCCTCAGCAGCGACCGCGATCAGCGCCCCGTAATTTTCCTTGTTGCGCCCCTGAATCATCAGATTGTTGGTAACGCGGCCGACCGACCCCGCAGGCAGATCGATCAGATAATTGGTCGTCTTACCCTGCGTATCGTCGAAGCTATTATTGCTGATCTCCACTTGCGGCGAACGCGTCTTGAGATAATGGCCGCCGCTGCCCTTTTCGAAACGCGTGTTGGTGACGATCACGCGGCCATAGGCGCCGGTATAGACGCTGTGCGCACAGCTGAGTCCGCGGTCGCAACGGCCGAGCCGCGAAAAGGTCGAGCGGGTGATGGTCAAGGTCGCCGCCGCATCGTCGCCCGTGAGAATGCCCTCTTCGCTGTTGCGGAACATGCTGTTGACGATCTCAAGGTCGCTGCGTTCGAGGCGAATGCCGGCGCCATTGCCGTCGGGCACGCGCAAATTCTGGAAAACGATTCCGTCGACGCGCGCTCCGTTTCCGCGAAGCACGAGCGTCGCCTTGCCCTCGCACGTCACGCCGTCGAAGATCGCGCGGCCAGGTTCGGCGGCGACGAAGGCGATGCGGCCCGCCGTCTGCACCGCACAGTCGCGATGATAGCCGGGCGAAACGGTGATCGTCCCCTCACCGTCACCGATGGCGTCTACCGCCTCCTGCAAGCGGCCGAACGACCGGCCATCGACGCTGTAGGGCCCCGCGCCGGTCTGCGCGGGCAACGGCACCGACACTAGAAGCAGCGGAAGGGCGAGCAGCGGCAACAGCGGCCGACGGAGAATTGCCTTGAACATGCGCCGCCCATAGCGACTTTTGTTACGTCCGTCGTTCGCGAAGCTGGTTAATCACGCGCCTGTCCCCTTATCGGACAGGCGTGCCGATGCAGGTTAATCGAGGTTCGGGCGCAGCCAGCGTGTCGCGGTTTCGATATCGACCCCGCGCCGCTGCGCATAATCTTGGAGCTGATCGCTCCCGATCCGCGCGACACCGAAATACTGGCTTTCGGGATGCCCGAAATAGAAGCCGCTCACCGCCGCCGTCGGCAGCATCGCAAAGCTCTCGGTCAGCACCAGCCCGGCATTTTCGCCCGCCTGCAGGAGATCGAACAGGATCGGCTTCAGGCTGTGATCGGGACAGGCGGGATAGCCGGGCGCCGGGCGGATGCCGCGATATTCTTCCTTGATCAGCGCCTCATTGGTGAGCTGCTCGCCTGGCGCATAACCCCACAAGGTCGTGCGGACATGTTGGTGCAGCCGCTCGGCAAAGGCCTCGGCAAAACGATCGGCGAGCGCCTTCAGCAATATGTCCGAATAGTCGTCCTTATCGGCGCGGAAGCGTTCCGAGTGTGGCTCGATGCCGTGGATGCCGACGGCGAAGCCGCCCATCCAGTCGCCCGCCGGATCGATGAAGTCGGCGAGGCACATATTGGCGCGGTCGCGGCTCTTCTTGATCTGCTGCCGAAGGAACGGAAGCGTCACATGACGCTCCTCCTCGGCGAGATGGATGGTCACGCTGTCGCCGTCGCGGGCGCAGGGCCAGAAAGCGCAGACGCCGCGCGCGGTCAGCCACTTCTCGGCGATCAGCCTGTCGAGCATCGCGTCGGCGTCGGCCTTGAGCGCTTGCGCCGTTTCTCCAACCACTTCGTCTTCAAGGATCGACGGATAGGTACCGTGCAATTCCCACGCGCGAAAGAAAGGCGTCCAGTCAATGCATTCGCGCAAATCTTCGAGCGACCAGTCGTCGAACCGGTGCAGTCCGGGCTGGAGCGGCGGCGCGGGCTTGTCGCTCAAATATGCGTCGTAATAATTGGCGCGCGCTTCTTCGAGGGTGTGGAGCACGCTCTGCCCCTTGCCCGCGCGCACATCGCGAACATGGGCGTAATCATCCTTATAACCCTGCACATAGGCGTCGCGTCCGGTGTCGCTGACCAGCGACGTCGCAACGCCGACCGCGCGGCTCGCGTCGAGGACGTGAAGAACCGGCCCCTGATAGGCGGGATCGATACGAAGCGCCGTGTGGACCTTCGACGTCGTCGCGCCGCCGATCAGTAGCGGCATCTTCATGCCCGCGCGCTGCATTTCCTCGGCAACCGTCACCATCTCGTCGAGCGAAGGCGTGATAAGGCCCGAGAGGCCGATCATGTCGGCGTCATTCTCGTTCGCTGCCTCGAGGATCTTTGACCAGGGCACCATCACGCCGAGATCGACGATCTCGAAGCCGTTGCACTGGAGCACGACGCCGACGATATTCTTGCCGATATCGTGGACGTCGCCCTTCACGGTCGCCATCACGACCTTGCCCTTGCCCTTCGCACCCGGCTCCTTCGCCGCCTCGATAAAGGGCAGCAGGTGCGCGACCGCTTTCTTCATCACGCGCGCCGATTTAACCACTTGCGGCAGGAACATCTTGCCCGATCCGAACAGGTCGCCGACGACGTTCATGCCGTCCATCAGCGGCCCCTCGATCACCTCGATCGGGCGCGGCATCAGCAGACGCATTTCTTCGGTATCGTCGACGACATAGGCGTCGATGCCCTTGACCAGTGCATGTTCGAGCCGCTTCGCAACCTCCCAGCCGCGCCATTCCTCGGCCGCCTTTTCCTGCGCGGGATTGCTGCCCTTATAGCGTTCGGCGAGCGCGATCAGCCTTTCGGTCGGGCTTTCGGCTTCGCCCTCGACCTTGCGGTTGAGCACCACATCCTCAACCGCCTGCCGCAATTCGGGGTCGATCGTGTCGTAAACATCGAGCTGCCCCGCGTTGACGATCGCCATGTCGAGTCCGGCGGGGATCGCATAATAAAGGAAGACGCTGTGCATCGCGCGACGGACGGTCTCGTTGCCGCGAAAACCGAAAGACAGGTTCGACAGGCCGCCGGAAAAATGGACGTGCGGACAGCGGACGCGGATTTCCTTCACCGCCTCGATGAAGTCGACCGCATAATTGTCATGCTCTTCGAGCCCCGTCGCGACCGCGAAGACGTTGGGATCGAAGATGATGTCCTCGGGTGGAAAGCCGATGGTCATCAGCAATTTATAGGCGCGCTCGCAAATCTCGATCTTGCGCTCCTTGGTGTCGGCCTGCCCGACTTCGTCGAACGCCATCACAACGACCGCCGCGCCATAGGCCATGCACTTACGCGCATGCGCGAGAAAAAGCTCCTCGCCTTCCTTCATGCTGATCGAATTGACGATCGGCTTGCCGGGCACGCATTTCAGCCCCGCCTCGATCACGTCCCATTTCGAGCTGTCGATCATCACGGGAATGCGCGCGATGTCGGGCTCGGCGGCGATGAGCTTGAGGAAGGTCGTCATCGCATATTCGGCGTCGAGCAGACCCTCGTCCATGTTGACGTCGATGACCTGCGCGCCATTCTCGACCTGCTGGCGCGCGACCTCGACCGCCGCGGTATAATCGTCGGCGAGGATCAGCTTCTTGAACGCCGCCGATCCGGTGACGTTGGTGCGCTCGCCGATATTGACGAAACTGGAGGAGGCGGCGGTGGTCATCGGATAATCCTGAACTTCAATATTAGGCGGCAAGCGGCCGTGCGAGAACGAGATCGTCGTAGAGTTTGCCGCCGACATCGAACTGGCGCGTGCCAAGATCGGCGAACCCCTGTTTGCGATAGAAAGCGAGCGCGCGCCGGTTACCGGCGTAGACGCCGAGCAACAGGCGCCGATAGCCGTTCGCGGCCTCCAGCGCGCATGTCATCAACGCCGCACCGAGGCCGCTGCCATGGAAGCGCGAGAGCGAATAGATACGCTTGAGTTCGATATCGCCATCAAGCGCCGCGGCGAGATCGGGCTTGCCGACAAGGGCGAAACCAACCGGCGCACCGCCTGGATGCACCTCTGCCAGCCACGCCCGCCCACCATCGGCGAGATAGGCACGGTAGGCGGCTTCATTATGCTGCGCGGCGCAGTGGCCGACGATCGCATCGCCATCGAGAATGCCGGCGAAGGTTTCCAGAAAGGTCGCGGCACCGATCAACGCGAGCCCCGACGCATCATCGGCTCCGGCTTCCCGGATCGTCCATGTCGGATTGTCGGGCATCGGTTCACGCCGCCATGGTAAAGGGCTCAAGCCCCGCAAGCCGCGTGCGCACCGGCACGTCCGGAATTGGACGCGCGGGAAGTCCTGCGACCGCCTTCGCCATCGCGGCGATATGCGCCGGCGTCGAACCGCAACAGCCGCCAAGGATGTTGACCTGCCCATGCTCGGCCCATTCGCGCACGAGTTCTGCCGTCGTTTCGGGCAGTTCGTCATACTCGCCGAGTTCATTAGGCAGACCGGCATTCGGATAAACCATCACGAGCGCATCGGCGAGTTCGGACAAAACCTTCACATGCGGACGGAGCTGCGACGCGCCGAAAGAGCAGTTGAGCCCGATCGTCAGCGGTTTGGCGTGACGCACCGCATACCAGAAGGCCTCGACCGTGTGCCCCGAAAGGTTACGGCCCGACAGGTCGGTGAGCGTCATCGAGATCATCAGCGGCAGTTCGCGTCCAACCTTTGCCTCGGCTTCCAGCGTCGCAGCGATTCCCGCCTTCGCGTTGAGCGTGTCGAAGATCGTCTCGATAAGGATAAAATCCGCGCCGCCGTCGGCAAGCGCTACGACCTGTTCGAGATAGACATCCTTCAACTCGTCGAAGTCGATCTCGCGAAAGCCCGGGTTGTTGACGTCGGGCGACAGCGACAGCGTCTTGTTCGTCGGGCCGACCGCGCCCGCAACGAAACGGCGGCGGCCGTCGATCGCCTCATATTTCACCGCCGTCTCGCGTCCCAGCCGCGCGCTTTCGATATTGATGTCGGCGACCAGCGCCTCGGCGCCATAATCGGCCTGACTGATCCGGTTCGCGCTGAAGGTGTTGGTCGACACAATGTCCGATCCGGCCGCCAGATAGGCCTCTCCGATCGCGGTCACGACATCGGGCCGCGTCAGCGCGAGAATGTCGTTGTTGCCCTTCTGGTCGTGCGACAGTCCGAGATTTCCTGCATAGCAAGCCTCGGTCAGCTTGCGGAGCTGGATCTGGGTTCCCCAGCCGCCGTCGGTGAGCAGGATGCGTTCCTTCGCAGCTGCGACGAGAGCTTCGCGTGCACTGATCATGCTGCCTGATCCTTTTCGGTCGCAACCGGCCGCAGGCCCAGCAAATGGCAGATAGCATAGCTGAGTTCGGCGCGATTGAGCGTGTAGAAGTGGAAGTCGCGGACACCGCCCGCATAGAGCCGGCGGCACATCTCGGCTGCAATCGTCGCTGCAACCAGTTGGCGCGCGGCGGGATGATCGTCGAGTCCGTCGAACAACGAGACCATCCACGACGGGATCGCGGTGCCGCACATGTCGGCCATGCGCCGCGTCTGCGACACGTTCGATACCGGCAGGATGCCGGGAATGATAGGCGCATCGATCCCCGCCGCCGCCGCCGCGTCGCGGAAGCGCAGGAATGCCTCGGGAGAGAAGAAAAACTGGGTGATCGCGCGCGTTGCACCCGCGTCGAGTTTGCGCTTCAGATTGTCGAGATCGCCTTCCGCGCACGATGCGTCGGGATGCACTTCAGGATAGGCAGCGACCGAAATGTCGAACGGTGCGACAGCCTTCAATCCCGCAACCAATTCGACCGCGTTGGCATAGCCGTCCGGGTGCGCCCGATAGGGCTCACCACCCGGCACGTCGCCGCGCAACGCGACGATGTGGCGCACGCCCGCCGCCCAATAGGCCTGTGCCACTTCGTCGATCTCGGCGCGTGAAGCCTCGACGCAGGTCAGGTGCGCTGCAGGCGGCACCTTGCTTTCGACAGCGATGCGCGCGACGGTCGCATGGGTGCGTTCGCGGGTCGACCCGCCAGCGCCATAGGTGACCGACACAAAGCTCGGAGCCAGCGGTTCGAGCGTCCGAAATGCATCCCACAGCTGCGCTTCCATCTTCTCGGTCTTGGGCGGAAAAAACTCGAAGCTGACGCCGATGTCGCCTTCGAGATTGGCGAACAGCGGCGTAGCCGCAGCGCGGCGCGCTTCCGCCAGCGAGTTCAAATTCGACGTCATGCCGCAAGCCTTTTGCTTTGCCCGCCTTCGCTGACGGGAGGTTGATCTTCGTCGCTGCGACGGCGGCCGAGCCAAAGCTTCACGGCCAGTTCCCCGCCTTCGAGCGTTTGGATGGCTTCAAGGAGGAGCCCCGCCGAAGCGAACCAGCCGCGAATTTGCGCATCCGAAAAACCGAGGCGGGCATGCGCAGCGAGGCTACGCAATTCCTCATCCTCATGCGGCGCAAAGTCGACGACGAGCAGATGACCGCCACCACGCAGCACGCGGCTCGCTTCGGCGATCACGCGGTCTGGCTCGTGCGCAAAATGCAGGGCCTGATGAATGACGATGCTGTCGATGCTTGCATCGGCGACCGGCAGATTCAGGAAATCGCCTTGCAGCAGATCGACGGGAACAGGCTGCCCCTCCAGCTTGGCACGCGCGATCCGCAGCATTTCGGGGCTGCGATCCAGCGCGGTAATGCGACGCGCGGTCGGCGCGAAAATTTCCGCCATACGGCCGGTGCCGGTGCCGATATCGAGCAGATGGCCGAGCCGGCGGTTGTGCATCATCGCCAGCATCGCGGCCTCGACTTCGCTTTCTGCGACGTGGCGCGAGCGGATTGCGTCCCATTCGACGGCATGTTCCGCGAAATAGCGTTCGGCCGCTGCGGCGCGTTCATCACGCACGGCCGCCAGCCGCCGCGCGTCATGTACAATTACTCTCATCTCACGCGGCGAAAAGGGCCATTTTTCTGCCTGTCCGATAACCCCGGCAACGGGTTCGCTCTCAGCTATGCGGAGAAATACCCAACTGCCTTCGCGTCGCCGCTCGACGATTCCCGCCTCCACAAGGATGCGCACATGACGCGACACACGGGGCTGGCTTTGGTCCAGCACGACTGCCAATTCGCCGATCGCAAGCTCCATCTCGCGCAAAAGTGCGACGACTCGCAGACGGGTCGGGTCCGCGAAGGCGCGGAAAATATCGATCAGCTCGCTCACAAATCAACATATAAAGCTTTCTTTATATCCGGTCAACCAGGGCTGTGCCGCAATTTCCGCCGTGCGTCCGTTGATCGGAACCGAATTACGACGAAACAGACGAATTGTCTCAAAAATGACGTTGCGCGCGATTCCGCGAGGGAGTAATTCTGCGCGCGATTGGCAATATTCGGGATCGATCCGTTCCTGTGCCGATCGGTCAGTTCAAACCGAGAGGGGTATTCCCACATGAAGAAATCGATCACTCTGTCGCTCGTCCTCGCCGCCTCGATGAGCCTCGCTGCTTGCGCCGACAAGGCTGCCGACGACACGGCTGCTGCAACCGAAGACGCAGCGGCAACCGTCGAAGGCGCTGCTGATGGCGCGATGGAAGCAGCTGAAGGCGCCGCCGACGCGACCGCCGCTGCCGCTGGCGAAGCCGGCGCTGCTGCCGACGCCGCTGGCGACGCTGCTGCCTCGGGCGACGCTGCCAAGGCTGCCGACAAGGCGACCGAAGCTGCCGGCGCCGCCAAGGAAGCTGCCGACGCCGCCAAGGGCGCGATGGAAGAAGCAAAGAAGTAAGCTTCTTTCTGGCTTTTGGGCCGAAACAAGGAGGGGTCGCCGGTTCGCCGGCGGCCCCTTTTTCTTCCGGGACAGGTATCAAGCAGCGCGGTTGCAAAGGATCTGATCCCTCGTTAACTCTCAGCTCCAATGGCCCTTCACACGGCCGTTACATTCGAAAGGAATTACCCATGCGTAAGATCATCATCGCATCGATGGCCGCTGCGGCCTTCAGCCTCGCCGCCTGCTCGGAAAAGACGCAGGACGCCGCTTCGGAAACCGCCACCTCGGCCGCCGATGACGCCGCCGCCGCTGGCGATGCCGCGGCCGATGCAGCCGCTGGCGCCGCCGACGCGACCGCAGCAGCAGCCGGCGAAGCCGCCGATGCGACCGCCGATGCCGCCAAGAACGCCGGCAACGCCGTCGAAGGCACCGTGAATGCCGCTGGCGACGCCGCCGCCAAGGCCGGCGACAAGATCGCCGAAGAAACCAAGAAGGCCGAAGCCAACGACAAGAAGTAAGTCGTCGGCACGCCTTCGGGCTGTTAGAAGGGCTCCATCCAATACGGATGGGGCCCTTTTTCGTGGGAGCACATCATGATGGCCAATATCCGGACCAGCGTTGCGCTCGCCGTCCTGCTGCTGAGTGGGGGGTGCAGCCGCACCGACAACGAACCGGGCCCCGGTGGCGTCACCGTCAGCGAAGCCAAAGCGCTCGACGATGCCGCCGAGATGCTTGAAAGCCGCGACAGGATGCCGAACACCAAGGAGGTGCGCCCCGCCGCCGACACGGCGAAAGGGGATAAATAGCACCTTCCCCGTCGCGCGAGCAGGAGTTAAACCCGGCCTGCCTTGCGACTGGCGCTGAAGATGGAGTCCCATCGGGGAGCGAGGCCGATCCGGTGGATCCACGCGAGCCGCGCGCCTGGGTGATCCACTGCAAGCGCAAGGACATCCTTATGACCGATCCATCCGCAACGACGATCGTTTTCCTGCTCTTCCCCGGCATCACGCAACTCGACTTCACCGCACCGGCGCAAGCGCTGTCCCGAATGCCGGGAGCAGTGCTGGCCGGTGTCGCGGCAAGCCTCGATCCGATTGTCACTGACAGCGGCTTTTCTATCATGCCGACGCATGATTTTGCGACAGCGCCGCAAGCCGACATTCTCTGCGTGCCGGGCGGGCACGGCGTTACCGATGCCCTGAGCGATGGGGCGACGATCGATTTCATCGCGCGGCAAGCGGCGGGCGCGCAGTGGGTTACGAGCGTGTGCACCGGAGCCTTCCTGCTTGGCCGCGCGGGGCTGCTCGCGGACAAGCGCGCAACGACGCACTGGGGCTATACCCATTTGCTCCCGCTCGTGGGCGCGCGCCACGAAAATGCGCGGGTGGTCGAGGACGGAAATGTCGTGACGGCCGGCGGCGTGACCTCCGGGCTTGATTTCGCACTGACGTTGATCGCGCGGCTGAAGGGCGACGCGGTCGCGCAGATGATCCAGCTCGCGATTGAATATGACCCCGCCCCGCCCTTCGCCGGCGGTCATCCCGACCGGACGCCCGAAGCGGTCACCGCGGGGTTGAAAGCCCGGGTCTATGATGCCGCGGCAGCGCGAATGGAGCAGGCGCTCGCCCGCTAGCGGCAGTCCGCGAGCGCGATTTCGTAGAGTTTGGGCCAGTTCTTGCCGGTGACGAACAGGCGCTTTTTCTTCGCATCCCAGGCGATACCGTTGAGGACGTCGTCGGTGCCGCTCGCGCCGGCATCGACCTTTAGCGTCGAGAGGTCGACGAGCGAGACGACATTGCCGGTCGCGGGATCGATGCGGACAATGAAATCGGTCATCCAGACATTCGCCCAGATCTGCCCGTCGATCGTCTCGAGTTCGTTGAGCATCGCGATCGGCCGGCCGCCGAAGCGCACCGTGACGCGCTTCTGCTCCTTCATCGTCGCGGGGTCGAAGAAACGCAGTTCGGTCGTACCGTCACTCAGCACCAGACTGTCTTCGACCATCGTCAGGCCCCAGCCTTCACCCTTATATTTGAAGGTGCCGACGGGTTTCAGATCCTTGATCGACCAGCGATTGCCAACGCCGCCTTGCCAGGTCACGCCGATGATCTGGTCGCCCCAGCGCGTAATGCCCTCGCCGAACTGATCGGATGGCAGCCTGGTCTGCGCAAGCGCCTTTCCCGTCTTGAGATCGAGACGGGCGACGCGTGACCGGCCATATTGGCCCGTGGCTTCGTACAAATGCCCCTCATGCCAGAAGAGACCCTGGGTGAAGCTGGTGGCATCGTGCGGATAGCTCTGGACGATCCGGTAGCCGCAGCGCTCGATCGGCGGCGGGGTCGCAGGCGTGGTGGCGACCACGGGGTCGGCGAACAGCGCGAAGGCGAAGGCGAACATCATCACCACCCCTAGCTATGCCGCATCGCCTTAACTGGCAATGTCCCGTCCACCCCATTTCGTCGCCAAAGAAAAGGGCCGGAGGATTGCTCCCCCGGCCCCGTTTCTCGTTGGCTGAGCGCCGAACGGTACGGACTTAAAAGTCCATGCCGCCCATACCGCCCATGCCGCCGCCGCCCATCGGCATCGCCGGCTTGTCTTCCGGCAGCTCGCTGACGGCAGCTTCGGTGGTGATCAGCAGACCCGAAACCGACGCGGCGTCCTGAAGCGCGGTGCGCACGACCTTGGTCGGGTCGATGACGCCAGCGGCCTTCAGGTTTTCATAAACGTCGGTCGCGGCGTTGAAGCCCTGATCCTGGTTGTTTTCACGCAGCAGGTTGCCGGCGACAACCGCACCGTCGTGGCCGGCGTTGGCCGCGATCTGACGCAGCGGCGCTTCGATCGCCTTGCGGACGATGTCGATACCGCGGGTCTGGTCGTCGTTGGCGCCCTTCAGGCCGTCGAGAGCCTTGGTCGCGTACAGCAGAGCCGTACCGCCACCGGGGACGATGCCTTCTTCGACCGCAGCGCGGGTTGCGTGCAGCGCGTCGTCGACGCGGTCCTTGCGCTCCTTCACTTCGACTTCGGTCGCACCGCCGACCTTGATCACGGCAACACCGCCGGCGAGCTTCGCCAGACGTTCCTGCAGCTTTTCACGGTCATAGTCGCTGGTCGTGGTTTCGATCTGCGCACGGATCTGTTCGACGCGGCCCTTGATCGCATCATGGTCGCCAGCACCATCGACGATGGTGGTGTTGTCCTTGTCGATCGTGACGCGCTTGGCCTGGCCGAGCATATTCAGCGTGACCGACTCGAGCTTGATGCCCAGGTCTTCGCTGATCATTTCGCCGGCAGTGAGGATCGCGATGTCCTGCAGCATCGCCTTGCGGCGATCGCCGAAGCCCGGTGCCTTGACGGCTGCGACCTTCAGACCGCCGCGCAGACGGTTGACGACGAGCGTTGCGAGCGCTTCGCCTTCGATGTCCTCGGCGATGATCAGGAGCGGACGGCCCGACTGCACAACGGCTTCGAGGATCGGAAGCATCGACTGGAGGTTCGACAGCTTCTTTTCGAAGATCAGGATGTAAGGATCGGCGAGTTCGACGATCATCTTTTCCGGGTTGGTGATGAAGTAGGGGCTCAGGTAGCCACGGTCGAACTGCATGCCTTCGACGACGTCGAGTTCGAACTCGAGACCCTTGGCTTCCTCGACGGTGATTACGCCTTCCTTGCCGACCTTTTCCATCGCTTCGGCGATCTTCTCGCCGACTTCGGTGTCACCGTTGGCCGAGATGATGCCGACCTGCGCGATTTCCGAGGTGCCGGCGACCGGGGTCGAACGGCCCTTGAGGTCTTCGACGACCTTGGTGACCGCGAGGTCGATACCGCGCTTCAGGTCCATCGGGTTCATGCCGGCGGCAACCGACTTCATGCCTTCGCGCACGATCGCCTGGGCGAGAACGGTCGCGGTGGTGGTGCCGTCGCCGGCCTTGTCGTTCGCCTTCGAGGCGACTTCGCGCAGCATCTGCGCGCCCATGTTTTCGAACTTGTCCTTGAGTTCGATTTCCTTGGCGACGCTGACGCCGTCCTTGGTGATGCGGGGCGCACCGAAGCTCTTGTCGATCACGACGTTGCGGCCCTTGGGGCCGAGAGTGACCTTGACGGCGTCGGCGAGAATGTCGACGCCCTTCAGGATGCGCTCGCGCGCGTCGCGCGAAAATTTAACGTCCTTGGCAGCCATGATTGCTTCCTTCAAAAAATCGCAGAAAACTGCGTAACTTCACACTGAAATCATATTTCCGCCGGGGCGGAAGAGCAGCCTCAAGCGATGACGCCGAGGATGTCCGATTCCTTCATGATCAGCAGCTCTTCGCCGTCGACCTTGACTTCGGTGCCCGACCATTTGCCGAACAGGATACGATCGCCAGCCTTGACGTCGAGCGGGGTCACCTTGCCGTCATCGGCGCGGGTGCCGGTGCCGACCGAGACGACTTCGCCTTCCTGCGGCTTTTCCTTGGCGGTGTCGGGGATGATGATGCCGCCAGCCGTCTTTTCTTCGGCTTCGATACGGCGAACAAGCACGCGGTCGTGCAGCGGGCGAAATTGCATGGAAATCCCTCCAGAGATGGAAATGATGTCGTTTAGCACTCACAGGGCGCGAGTGCTAACAGTCGGCCATATGGGTGGGAGTCAGATAGGCGTCAAGCGCCGCGCTACAAGATTCTTGCGAAGTTTTTGCGTCAGGCCGGAAGAAGGCCGAGACGGGCGCGCATCCGCCAGCGGAGC
Source organism: Sphingopyxis sp. YR583 (assembly GCF_900108295.1). Taxonomy (NCBI): domain Bacteria; kingdom Pseudomonadati; phylum Pseudomonadota; class Alphaproteobacteria; order Sphingomonadales; family Sphingopyxidaceae; genus Sphingopyxis; species Sphingopyxis sp. YR583. The sequence continues at coordinate 328,549 of NZ_FNWK01000003.1, forward strand.
AGGAGTATTGCCGAGACGACGATCAAGCCAACCGCAAGGCCGATCCACACGCCGACTCCAGCAAGCGGCGTCCAGAAGCCGAGATATATGGCGGTGCCGTAACCGGCGATCCAGTATCCGCAGATCGCTATGATCATCGGGATGCGGGTGTCCTGCAGCCCGCGCAACACGCCCGCCGCAACGGCCTGTGCCCCGTCGAAGAGCTGGAACGCGGCCGCGACGACAAGAAACTGAAGCGCAAAGCCGACGAGCGCCGCATTTTTGGCGTCATCGACATCGACATAGATCGACAGGACGAGATGAGGGAACAACCACATCAGCAGCGCGGTAAAGGCCATGAAGCCGATGCCGAGGATCAGCGATGCCTGCCCTGCGTAGGTGATGCCACGGTGATCGCGGGCGCCATAGGCGAGACCGACCCGGATCGTCGCCGCCTGCGCGACGCCGAACGGGATCTGGAAGGCGAGCGCCGCGACCTGCAGCGCGATCGTGTGCCCGGCAAGCTCCGCCTCACCGATCCGGCCCATCAGGAAAGCGGCGCCGGTGAACAGCCCCGCCTCGGCCAAAATGGTCAGGCTGATCGGCGTGCCGATGCGCAGCATATCGAAAAAGCGCGACCATTCGCTGCGCCACCAATTGCCGAACAGGCGATAGCGCCGCAGCCGCCGGTCGGTCTGGATGACGACGACATAAGCGGCGAGCATCAGCACGCTGGTCATCACGCTGGAAATCGCCGAGCCATGCAGGCCGAGCGCGGGCATGCCGAGATGCCCGAACACCAGCGTCCAGTTGCCGAGCGCGTTGACGAACAGCGCGCCGAAGGTGATCGCGGTCGCGATCGTCGGTCGGCCGAGCGCCGAAACGAAAATACGCAGCACCGCCGCGGCGATCATCGGGAACAGGCCCCACATCAGGATCAGCAGGAAGCTGGCGGCGCGCGCCGATGTTTCCGCCGGTTGCCCGGTTGCGAGCATGATCGGTCCGCCTGCAGCGCATATGCCCATGAAGACGACCGAAACCAGCGCGCTGAGCCACAATGCCATCCGCACGGTCCGCCGCACCTCGCGCACCGCATGTTTGCGGCGACCGAGTTCCGCGGCGATCAGCGGCGCCGATGCGCCGACGAGCCCCGATCCGGTCCACAAGAGAAGGCCGAAGATCGCGACGCCGAGCGAGGAGGCGGCGAGCGCCGCGTCGCCGAGCCGCGCCACGAAAATCACGTCGATCGCGTGGACGAGCATCTGGAGCAGGTTCGCGGCTGCAAGCGGCGCCGCAAGCGCGAGCGTCGCACGGAATTCCGTACGCAGACCCTGCGGCGTTTCTGCGGTCAGAGGGGCAGCCTGCTGCAACATAGCCGGCCCGGATAGGCGCGGGGGTCCGGGGGTTCAATAGCGGGCGGGGCTCAGCGAGGCATTTCTCGGCAGGGGTGGCAGAAAGGCAACAGCGCGGCGGGTCTATTTGCCCCAGAGCATCGCCATCTCAACTCCGAACACGATAAAGGTCAGCGTCAGCCCAACCACGAACAGGCGATACGCATAGGCGAGATAGCGATATTTGCGCCGCGCGAGAACGACCCCGTTCTGATAGGTGTCGCGCAGCATCGTTTCGTAGAGATCCTCTTCGGTGCGCAGCCGGGTTTTGACCGCATCGATAAACTCGTCCTCGTCCATCTGTGCGAAGCGGCCGAAGAACAGGATATTGCTGTGGTCCTTGCCGTCCTTGTAAACGACGGGCGGCGCCTTCCCGACGCGCGGCAACACCGCCGACACCGCGAGCAGCGCCGACAGGAAGGAGAAGGTCGCAAGGATCGCGAGCGGCATCGCAAGCGCGCCGCCCCCGGCGCGCGCCTGCCCGATCGCGAGCGTGAAGACGACGAAGGTCGCGCCCATCAGGATCGAAGCCTTCTGGTCGGCCATCTGCGACAACTGCATCGTGATCTGCTGATTGGTGCGCACGAGGTGCACCGCATTCGGCGGGAAGGAAATCGCCGGCCTTTCAGCCGATGCCTTTGAATCTGCGCTGTCCATGCCAAGCTGCCCCTGCCCGATACTCTACGAGCGACCCGTCACGGGGATGCCACGAAGTCCCGCCAGCGGCAAGATGCTGCCCTGTTCCCGCCGCATTCGCTTGCCAATCGGGAGCCTTCGCGGCATGCCCGCGCGCAACTTTATTCCTTAATAGGACGCATCCCATGAGCACCGCCCTCACCGACCAGATTTTCGGGCTGATCGCCCCCTTCAACAAGAAGGGCGTCGAACTGACCGACGCCACGACCTTTGCCGGCGACCTTGAATGGGACAGCCTGACGGTGATGGATTTCGTTGCCGAGGTCGAGGACACGTTCGACATCATCATCAGCATGAACATGCAAGCCGAGATCGAGACGGTTGGCCAGCTGATCGCCGCCGTCGAGAAGCTGCAGGGCTGATCCGTCAATGACCGACCTCTTCAGCAAGTTCGACCCGCTGATCCAGCAGCGCGAGGCGCTGCTCGCGACCGGCGTCACCGACCCGTTCAGCCTGGTTATGGAAAGGGTGGTCTCGCCGACCGTCGCAATCTGCAACGGGCGCGAGACGATCCTGCTCGGCACCTATAATTATATGGGCATGACCTTCGACGAGGATGTCATCGCCGCGGGCAAGGATGCGCTCGACAAGTTCGGCAGCGGCACCACCGGCAGCCGCGTGCTCAACGGCACCTATCAGGGGCACAAGGAGTGCGAGGACGCGCTGAAAGAATTTTACGCCATGGACCATGCCATGGTGTTCTCGACCGGATATCAGGCGAACCTCGGCATCATTTCGACGATCGCGGGCAAGGGCGACTATGTCATCCTCGATATCGACAGCCATGCGTCGATCTATGACGGGTGCAAGATGGGCGACGCCGAAATCGTCGCTTTTCGCCACAATGACGTCGAAGCGCTCGAAAAAAGGCTGAAGCGCCTGCCCCCCGAAGCGGGCAAGCTCGTCGTGCTCGAAGGCGTCTATTCGATGCTCGGCGATATCGCGCCGCTGAAAGAGATGATCCGCGTCTCGAAGGAAGCTGGCGCGATGGTGCTGGTCGACGAAGCGCATTCGATGGGTTTCATCGGCGAGCATGGCCGCGGCGTTGCCGAGGCGCAGGGCGTGATCGACGATGTCGACTTCATCATCGGCACGTTCAGCAAGAGCGTCGGCACCGTCGGCGGCTTCTGCGTCTCGAACCACCCGAAGTTCGAAATCATGCGGCTCGTCTGCCGCCCCTATGTGTTCACCGCCTCGCTGCCGCCGAGCGTCGTCGCCACCGCCGCGACGAGCATCCGCAAGCTGATGCACGGATCGAACAAGCGCGCGCATCTGTGGGAAAATTCGAAGGTGCTGCACAAGGGGCTTCGCGATCTGGGCTTCACGCTCGGTACCGAGGAGCCGCAGTCGGCGATTATCGCGGTGATCATGCCCGACCTCGAAAAGGGCGCGATGATGTGGGAGGCGCTTCTGGAGGAAGGGCTGTACGTCAATCTCGCACGCCCACCGGCGACCCCCGCGGGCATGACGTTGCTGCGCTGTTCGCTCTGCGCCGAGCATTCGAGCGAGCAGGTAACCGAGATCCTCGGCCGTTTCGAACGCGCGGGCAAACGAGTGGGCATTATCGGCTGAACCGAGCCGCGCCGCCGACCAGCGGATTCCTTTTCGGGGCGAGTTGAAGCGGCGGCGCAGCGGTGAGGACTTCGGCGCTTTGCGGCGCCGCGCTTGTCCGGTAAGACATGCCCGTGTTCGAGCGGGATATCGATAGCGAAAACGACGGCCGGCGGGAGCGTATTCGCTTCTGGCTGACGATCGTGCTGGGCGCGGTCCTGACCGGTATCGTCGGGGCGCTCGTGCTGCTGCTCGCGCAGGCCAACGACAATTATGATCGCTCGCTCGGCTGGCAGACGCAGAGCATGGAGGTGATCTCGCAGACCCGCTCGGTCGACGCCGCGATCGCCCGCGCAGAGGCGGCGCTGGGTCGCTTCGCGGTCGGTCTGCAGAAGGAAGACGGGCGCGTCTATGAATATCAATGGGGTCGTGCGCGCCAGTTCCTGACCCAATTGCGGCGCAATGTCCGCGACAACCCGAAACAAATGGCGCTGGTCGAACAGTTGACGCGCGAGATGGACAGCCGCGGAGCGCTGCTCGGCGACGCGGCGCTGAGCGCGAATTACAATCAGACCGTCGCCGCAATCTCGAAATATTATGCCGCCGGCAAAGGACAGGGCGTCAGCCAGATCGACAAGCTGCTCAGCGAAATCATCGCGAACGAGCGCAGCCTGCTCCGCGACCGCAACCGGCTCGCGGTGGCCGACCGCGCCAGCCTCAATCAGGCGATCCTGCTCTTTTCGCTGCTCGGCGCTGCCGCTGCGGTCATCGCGATCGGCGCCAGCTTCTCGCTGATCCGCGCCGAAGGTGAACGCCGTCTTGCGCGGCGCGAGCAGTTTGCCGAGAGCGACCGTGCGATGCAGCTCGAGGCGGCCGTCGAAGAGCGAACCGGCGAACTGGCGCAAGCGAACGAAGCGCTGCGGAGCGAGATGGTCGAGCGCGAAACCGCCGAATCGCAGCTTCGCCAGGCCCAGAAGATGGAAGCGGTGGGGCAGCTGACCGGCGGCATCGCCCATGATTTCAACAATATGCTGGCGGTCGTGGTCGGTGGGCTCGAACTCGCGCAGCGCTGGTTGCCGGGCACCCCGGAAAAGGCGCAGCGTCACCTCGCCAACGCGCTCGACGGTGCCAATCGCGCCGCCGACCTGACGCGGCGCCTCCTGACCTTTGCCCGCTCCGAACCCGCGCGCCCCGAAATGACCGCGATCGACGAATGTATCGCAAGCTTTGCACAGTTGATCGAACGCACGATCGGCGACCGCATTGCGCTGACGCTCGACCTTCAGGCCGATGGCCTCGCTTGCTGGGTCGACCGGCAGCAGTTCGAAAACGCGCTGCTCAACCTTGCGGTCAACGCACGCGACGCCATGAACGGCCACGGGTCGTTGACGATCCGGACGCTCGACGACGGCGAAGGCAAGGCGCTGGCCGTGCAGGTCATCGATACCGGGTGCGGCATGTCGCCCGAGGTGCTCGAACGCGTGTTCGACCCTTTCTATACCACCAAGCCTGCCGGCCAGGGCACCGGCCTCGGCATGAGTCAGGTCTTTGCCTTTTGCCGCCAGTCGGGCGGCGAGGTGCAGATTGCGTCGACCGAGGGCGAAGGCACGAGCGTCGCCATGCTGCTTCCGATCGCAAAAGCCGAGACCGATGTCGCAGCCGACATTCTCCCGAGCGAAATGGCCGGCCCCGAAGCACCCCTCGACGCGCTGAACATCCTTGTCGTCGAGGATGACGCCCGCGTCCTCGCCGCGACGGTCGATGCGGTCAGCGAACTCGGCCACACCGCCGTCGCATGCGGCAACCCGCTTCAGGCCGAAGCGCTTGTCGAAGAACGGATGGCGGGGGGAGAGAAAGGTTTCGACCTGATACTCTCGGATGTTCTGATGCCCGAACTCACCGGCCCCGAAATGGTCGCTCAGTTGAAACAGCGCTGGCCCGAACTGTCGGTCCTGTTCGTGACGGGCTATGCGGGCGATGCGAGCGAGGACGCCGCGTTCGGCGACCATGACGTGCTGAGAAAGCCCTTCACGCTGACGGCGCTCGACCAGGCGATCCGGCGTCGCGGCGAACCGCGACCCGAGGGCCAGCGCCTCGCGAGCTGATCAGCGTATCGCGCCGCCCCGGATCAGGCGGGGCACCAAAGTCAACGCGGCGACGAGCGGCCAGCGACGCTGCCATGGCTTGATCTCGATCTTCGTTCCCGCGTGACGGTTGATCTTCCACGCGAGATAATCGATCCCGCCAGCATAGGTCAGGCTGGCCTTGGCAAGCCGCGCGATGCTGAGCGCCTTTCCCTCGAACCGCCGCAGCGCCCAGCCGCCGTTTTGCGCATCGGCGGGGATCGCATCGATCGCAGGGCCGCTGAAACGACCATAGCGTTCTGCATCCGCATCGACCACCGATTGCGCACGGCCCGTCCGTTCGGCGCGCAATTCGACCGAATAGGTGAGCGAAAAAGCGCGACGCCACCAATCGAGCGGTGCCTCGCCTTTGACCCGGCCGGCGGCGGCAAGCAACGTCGGCGCCGCGCGCGAAACCGCAGTTATCGCACGGTCGCTCGCCGTGTCATCGACCGCCCAGACCAGCCGCGACGGCTGTGCGAAGCGTGCCCAAACGGAAACATTTCGCGTTTCGGCGCCGTTCAGCCGGTCGAAGTCGGCTTCGCTGAGCACCGCATATTTGGCGATCAGCCCGCCGTGCTGGAAGGGAAAGACATTGGGCGGAATCAGCCGGTTCGCAACCGCCATCCAGCGTTTGGGATAAGCGTCGCCATAGTCGGACACGATCAGGTAGAAATCGAGCATCAACCCGTCGAGTTCGGCTTCGCGCAGGCAGCTGCCGTAGAAAAGAACCGCGCGCGCGCTTCCCGGATATTCGGCCGCAATTGCCTGCGCCATCGCGGTGACGCGCGGATCGACCGGGATCGCGAGTTCTTCGCGGACGAGTTCAACTAGCGCAGGCATGAAGGGATCAGGCGGCGAGGCGAAGGAAGGGAACCGGCTGCGTCGAGGTCAGGATAATCGGCGCACCATTTTTTGCCTGGAAGATTTCGCCGTCGAGAATGACGTTCGAGCGCTCGCCCTCGATGCGGATTTCGTCGCCCTGCTGGAAATGCACGCCGTCGAGCTGCTTTTGCCCCAACGTCCCGCGCCAGGTCGCACCGAGCATACGGAACAGCGCGCCGACATTGCTGTCGGTCGCGAGCAATTTCATATTGCCGTTCGTGCCATAGGCTTCGCTGGTGCGAATGCTGAGCAGCAATTTCTCCAGCGTCGTGACGATCAGCAGCGAGAATTTGCCCTTGAATTCGCCCTGACGGATCAGCGAGACGGTCATCGGTTGGGGCTTCGGCGGCAGACGCCCGCCGCCGATACCGAAAATGATCGCGAACAGCCCGAGGATCGCCGCAAGGAAATGGGACAATCCATTGGGCAAGCCAAGCGGATAGATGCGATTGCGGCAATAGAGCATCACATCGGCCAGATAGGCGCCGCCAAGGAACATGCCGAGCACCGGCCGCTCTTCGCCGCCGCTGTCGAGCGCGATCAACTGACGTTCGATCACATGATCCTCAAGCCGGCCGCTTTCGACCAGTTCGACGACACGCTGCAGCGCCTTGATCGGATCCCCCTCGGCACCGAGGTCGAGCGCGATCAGATTGGTCTTTCCGTTCGGCAGCACCGCGACCGGCGGCGGCGAACCGCCGAAATGGTCGCCCGAATAGATTTCGGTCAGCGCGGCCTGCACCGTACCGTCGCCGCCATTGATGACGACGACGCGCGGCCCGACCATTGCCATCGTGCGAATGGCCTTTTCGATCTGGTCGACGTCCTCGACCTCATAATGAAAAATATCGGGGTGCGCCGCGCAATATTCGCGAACCTGCGGCAACAACGAGCGATTGCCCGTCGAGCGTGGATTCGAAAGGAGCGCGACGCTAGCCATTGCCGATCACATATATTTCATCGAAATGGAGATCGTCTTGGGCGAGTCTCCGACCGAAAATGCCGTCTTCCTGTAACTCGGCTTGCCGAGGTTGAAGACGTTGATGCTGGGATTGTTCGACATCCCGCCGCCGTCCGACCTGAGATCGGTCTTGCCATTCCCATTGACGTCGTGACGCACCGCGATGCCATAAACACCAGCTTCGGGCAGCGGCACGCAGACAGTCATCGTCCCGGCACGCGCGGGCACTTCGACGCGGGCCAGCCAGCGTCCCTTTGCCAGCCACTCGTCCGCCGTTCCGCGATAGCTTTGCACGCGGATCTTGCCGGTCGACGCCTTGACACCGCTGATCTGAATCAGCGTCGACGGACCGTTTCTGCACTTCGACAGATCGTTCGAGATGACCCGGCCTTCGGCCTGCGCCGTGACGGCAAATGCCAGCACGGAAACAGCAAGCAAAGCGGATACAAATTTCGACATGACCTCAAAACCTCCAGAGGCTATAGCCATCTCCGCGAGCGCAAAAACGCGCGCCGACATGGGTCCCTGTCGCCCTTGAATCGGCATATCGGAAACAACTGCGGCCAAATCATGGTGATGGGGCGACGAAAGATTGAATAAGCTGCCTGCCATCGACCGCTATATCGCGCGGCTCATTTTTTTCCCGATGCTCGGCACGCTCGTCCTGTCGGCGATGCTGCTCGTGCTCGAAAAAATGCTCCGACTGTTCGATTTCGTCGCCACCGAGGGCGGCCCGGTCAGCGTCGTGTGGCGGATGCTGGCGAACCTGATTCCAGAATATCTTTCGCTTGGCATTCCGATCGGGCTGATGCTCGGGATTCTCCTTGCTTTCCGGCGGCTTGCGACATCGAGCGAGCTCGATGTATTGAAGGGCGTGGGGATGAGTTTCGGGCGGCTGATGCGCGTTCCCTTCGCCTATGCAATCGCCCTCGCCGCGCTCAATCTTGCGATCGTCGGCTTTATCCAGCCCGTCGCGCGCTATGCCTATGAAGGGTTGCAGTTCGAACTTCGTTCGGGCGCGCTCGGCGCGTCGATCAAGGTCGGCGAATTCACCAAATTGGGCGACCGCATGACGCTACGGATCGAGGAAAGCTACAATGACGGGCGGTCCTTGCGCGGCATTTTCGTGCGCGGCGAGCAGAAAGATGGCCAGCGCGTCTCCGCGACCGCGGCGCGCGGGCAGTTCCTGGCCACCGATGATCCGAACACGATCATCCTCCGCCTGTCGCAGGGCGTGCTGATTCACGAATCGCCCAAATTTGCCGTGCCGCGCGTGCTGACCTTCGACAACCACGACCTGCCGATCCCGCTGCCCAAGATCGAGGCGTTCCGCCTGCGCGGCGGCGCCGACCGCGAAATGACGATCCCCGAACTGTTCGTCGCGGGCAAGGACAAGAGCCAGTCGGTGCAGACAAGGCTCGAATCGCGTGCCAATTTCCACTTCCGCATCGTCGAAGTGATGTCGATGTTCCTGATCCCGCTGATCGCGATCGCGCTCGCCATCCCGCCCAAGAGATCGACCTCGTCGCTCGGCGTCTTCCTGTCGATCGTGCTGTTGGTGACCCAGCACAAGATCAACCAATATGCCGAAGACATGGGCGCGCGCGGGGTGGTCGACCCGCTGATCGCGCTGTGGGTGCCCTATCTGCTGTTCGCGGCGCTCGCGATCTGGATGTATTATGTCGTCGCGCATGTCCCCGGCGGCCAGCCGATCGGCGCGCTCGAACGCGTCGCGGCGAAGGCAGGGCAGAAGATTCGCGCGATGCTCACAATGTTCCAGCGCAAACAACGGCCGGCGGAGAGTGTGAACTAAATGCATCAGCTCCACTTTTTTCCGTCGCGCACCATGGCGCTCTACGTCGGCCGCCTCTTTCTCATCCGCTCCTTCTCGATCCTTTTCGCGCTGGTTCTGATCCTGCAGACGCTCGACCTGCTCGGCGAGAGCGGCAAGATACTTGCCGTCGCGGGCAATAGCGATTCGGACGTGTGGCGCTATGTCGGCATGCGGATGCCGCAGATCATCGAGACTTTTCTGCCCTTTTCGGTCCTGCTCGGCACGATCCTGACGATGGTCACGCTCAATCAGAACAGCGAGGTGATCGCGATGAAGGCGTCGGGCATGTCGGCGCATCAGGTTCTCGCGCCCCTGTTTCTTGCCGCTCTGCTCGTTGCCGGGATCAGCTTTGCCTTCAACGAGCGCATCGTCACGCGGTCGACCGCGGCGCTCAGCGCCTGGCAAAAGGTCGAGTATAAAAAGGTACCGAAGGACAGCGGCATACGCACGAATATCTGGGTTCGCGACGGCGACGACCTGATCAATGCGACGACCGTCGACACCAGCGGCCCGACGATCGTCCTTGGCTATGTGACGATCTATGAGCGCACCGGCGGCGTGCTGTCGTCGATGCTGTCTGCCGACAGCGCACGCGCCGTGGCCGGCGGCGGCTGGGAATTGACCAACGCGCGGCGCTTTATCCGCCGGTCGGGCACGCTCGAACAATTGGGGACGATCGTCGCGGCCAAGAATGTGCGCCCCGACCAGTTCACACTGGCGCAGGTCGATGGCGACGAATTGCCTTTCATGAAGCTCAAGTCGGCGATTGCCGATCTCGAGGCCGCGGGCCGCCCTGTCGATGCGTTGAAAGGCGTGCTCTGGCACAAGATCTCTGGACCGTTGTCCGCGATATTGATGCCGCTGCTCGGCGCCGTCGCGGCGTTCGGCCTTGCCCGGTCGGGCAAGTTGTTCATCCGCGCCATCATCGGCATGGGACTTGGCTTCGCCTATTTCGTCGCAGACAATTTCGCGCTCGCGATGGGCGATCTGGGCGCCTATTCGCCGTTCCTCGCGGCATGGGGCCCTTTTATCCTCTTCGCGCTGATCGGCGAGATGATCCTGATCCGCACCGAAGAATAGGGTCGCGTTTCGAGCGGCAGCAGCCCTCCGCCCCCAAAACGGGTGTTGCCTTTCACGGAATAAAGTTGCGCACGCGGGCCTTGCCGGGACATTCGCATTGGCGGCACGCGCGCATCGCGCTATCGGCGGCGCCATGAGCCTGTTTCCACCCGCATCCTGCCCCCGGCTGATCGTGAAAATCGGATCGGCGCTGCTCGTCGATCCCAATGGCGCAGTCAGGCGCGACTGGCTGGTCGGCATCGCCGCCGACATCGCCGAACGCGCGCGCGCGGGCCAGCAGGTCGCGGTGGTGTCTTCAGGTGCGATCGCGCTTGGCGCACGGCGGCTGGGGCTTGCCAAGGGCGGGCGCGGAACGCTGGAGGATGCGCAGGCAGCCGCCGCGACCGGGCAGATCGCATTGTCACAGGTCTGGGCAGAGGTGCTCGGAGCCGAAGGGCTGACCGCGGCGCAGATGCTCGTAACGCTCGACGACCTCGAGCATCGCCGCCGCTATCTTAACGCCGCCGCGACGCTCGACCGGCTGCTCAGCCTTGGCGTCGTGCCGATCATCAACGAGAATGACAGCGTCGCGACCGAGGAAATCCGTTTTGGCGACAATGACCGGCTTGCTGCACGCGTTGCGCAGGCCGCCGCAGCGGGCGGTGTGATCCTGCTGTCCGACATCGACGGCCTGTACGACCGCAATCCGGCGCAGGATGGCGCGGTTCATATCGCACATATCGAGCGCATCGACGCTGCGATCGAGGCGATGGCCGACACCGGCTCCGCATCGGGCATGGGATCGGGCGGAATGGTTTCGAAGATCGCGGCGGCGCGCATCGCCAATGCCGCAGGCGCGCATCTGGCGATTGCCTCGGGCCGCATCGAACGGCCGCTATCGACCGAAGCACGTCACAGCCTGTTCGTCGCCGACAAAGGTGCGAGCGCGCGCAAGGCATGGCTCGCAGGCGGCCTCACCGCCAAGGGGCGGGTCGAGATCGACGCGGGCGCGGCCAAGGCGTTGCAGGGCGGCGCGAGCCTGCTCGCGGCAGGCGTGACCGCCGTCAGCGGCAGCTTTGCACGCGGCGACATCCTCGACATCGCGGGCCCCGACGGGCGCGTCATCGCGCGCGGACTGTCCGAATATCCGGGTGCCGACGCCGCCAACATCGTCGGCCTCGGCCGCGATGCGCAGGAAGCCGCGCTCGGCTATGCGCCGCGCAGTGCGATGGTCCACCGCGACCATATGGTTCTTCTGTGACACGCGTGCTCGCGATGACCGGCGCGACCGGTTTCGTGGGCGGCGCAACGATGCGCGACGCCGTCGCGGCGGGCTGGCACGTCCGCGCCCTCACCCGCCGGCCGCAGCCCGAACGCGAAGGCGTGACGTGGATCGCGGGCGCGCTCGATCAGACCGACAGTCTGGCCGAGATGGCGGCGGGCGCCGACGTCGTCATGCACATCGCGGGGGTGGTAAACGTCCCCACACGTGCGGCTTTTGAAACAGGCAATGCGACCGCCACCGCCAACGTCGTCGATGCCGCACGCGGCGCCGGTGTCACACGCTTCGTCCATGTGTCGTCGCTCGCGGCGCGCGAACCGGGCATCTCCAACTACGGCTGGTCGAAGGAACGCGCCGAAGCCGTCGTCATGGCGAGCGGACTCGACTGGACGATCGTCCGCCCGCCCGCGGTCTTCGGCCCCGGCGACACCGAAATGCTCGACCTGTTCCGCATGGCGCGCCGTGGCATCGCGTTGGTGCCAAACGGGCGCATGTCAGCGATCTTTGTCGACGAGCTCGCGCGGCTGCTCGTGACGCTCGCCGCCGACCGCGACGCCAGCATCGGACAGATTTACGAGCCCGACGACGGCAAGCCCACCGGCTGGTCGCACCGCAGCTTCGCCCGCGCGGTCGCCCGCGCCGTCGGGCGCCAGCGGCTGTCGACGGTGGCGACCCCCGCGCTGCTGCTCAGGGCCGGCGGGCGGCTCGACAAACTCATCCGCCGCAGCCGCGCCAAGCTGACCCCCGACCGCGCGCGCTATATCGCGCATCCCGACTGGGTAGCGACCGAAGGCGCCGGGCCGCCCGCCGATCTGTGGCGCCCCGAGCGCGATACCGACGAGGCGCTTGCGGAAACCGTGCGCTGGTATCGCCAGCAAGGCTGGCTCTGACGTCACCGGTACGGCGTCGCCGTTCGCCCGTCGAAGCGTGCATTGCCAAGGGCGAGGCGTGTCCCTAGGTTCGCCGACATGACCGATAGCACCGCGAACACGCCCAACGATCCCGCCGGCCCCTGGGCCATCCCCGTCCGCCGGCCGCTGCCCGGCGAAGATGCGCCGAAGTCGAAAACCAGCTTCCCGCGCAAGGTGTGGAACTTGCTCGTCGGAATCAAGGACGCGCTCGCGCTGATCTTTCTGCTGCTCTTCTTCGTCGCGCTGTTCGGCCTGCTCGCCGGGCGTCCCAATGCCGGTTTGCCGGTCAGCCAGGGTGCGCTGCTGATCGAGCTCGACGGTATCGTCAGCGAGCAGCCCGCCGACGTCGATCCGTTCGCGGCGCTGTCGGGCGGCGCGCAGCTTAAGGAAATCCGCGTCCGCGACGTCGTCCACGCGCTGGAAGTCGCCGCCGACGACAAGCGCGTGACCTCGGTCGTCCTCGATCTCGACCGCTTCCTCGGCGGCGGACAGGTCTCGCTCGCCGAGATCGGCGCCGCGGTCGACAAGGTGCGCGCGAAGAAAAAGCCCGTGCTGGCCTTCGCGACCGCCTATACGACCGACAGCTATCAGGTCGCGTCGCACGCGAGCGAAATCTGGGCCGACACAATCGGCGGCGTCGCGATCGCGGGCCCCGGCGGATCGCGCCTCTATTACAAGGGACTGATGGACCGGCTGGGCATCACCGCGCATATCTACCGTGTCGGCACCTTCAAAAGTGCGGTCGAGCCTTATCTGCGTAGCGACCAGTCGCCCGAGGCGAAGGAAGCCGACCTCGCCTATGCCGGCGTCCTCTGGGAAAACTGGCTGAGCGACGTCAAGAAGGCACGCCCGGCGGCCAAGGTCGACGCCTTTATCGCCGACACCGCGGGCGCGGTGAAGGCGGCGGGCAACGATCTGTCGAAGGCGTCGGTCGACGCCGGCCTGATCGACAAGACCGGTAGCCGCATGGCGTTCAGCCGCCGCGTTGCGGAGATCAGCGGCGCGGCGGACGACAGCAAGCCATGGGAATATAATGCGATCCCGCTCGAAAATTGGGTCGCGGCCAATCCCCCTGCAACGAAGGGCAGCGCGATCGCGGTCGTTCCCGTCGTCGGCGAGATCGTCGATGGCGAAGCGCCGAACGGCGTAGCGGGCGGTACAACCGTCGCGCAGCATATCCTCGACGCCGCGGCCGACAGCAGCATCAAGGCCATCGTCCTCCGTGTCGATTCGCCCGGTGGATCGGTGCTGGCATCGGAGGAAATCCGTCAGGCGCTGCTCGCCGCGAAAGCGAAGAAGCTTCCGATCATCGTGTCGATGGCGAATGTCGCTGCGTCCGGCGGCTATTGGGTTTCAACCCCCGCCGACCGCATCTTCGCCGAGCCCGAGACGATCACCGGATCGATCGGCGTGTTCGGTATTCTGCCGAGCTTCGATCAGGCGCTTGCCAAGATCGGTGTCAACGCCGACGGTATCGCGACCACGCCGCTGTCGGGCCAGCCCGACGTGTTCGGCGGGGTGAACGACGAGTTCAACGCGCTGGCGCAGGCAAGCGTCGAGGATATTTATGGCCGCTTCACCGGACTGGTCGCCAAGAGCCGCAAGCAGCCGATCGAGAAGGTCCGCACCATCGCCGAAGGGCGCGTGTGGGCGGGCGGCACGGCGCGCCAGATCGGCCTAGTCGATCAGTTCGGCGGCCTGCCCGACGCGCTGAAGGCCGCGGCGAAGCTCGCCAAGGTCGACGGCGATTTCCACGCCAAATATTTCGAGGACGAGCCGAGCGAATTTTCAAAGATGCTTGCAAGCTGGTCGGGCGCCGAGGAAGAAACGGCGGCGCTGCCGCGCGGCTGGTTCGGCATCGCGGCGATGAACCGCCAGCTCACCGAACGGCGGCTGGTACAGGACCTGACGATGCTGACGCAGGCGGGGTCGGTGCAGGCGTCATGCCTCGATTGCCGCGCCTATCTGCCCGCAGTGCCGCGACCGGGACAAGTCGAAGCGAAAGGGTTCTTCGCGACGATGGCGTTGCTGCTGAAATAACGATGCCCTTCCCGCAAGCGAGATGAAGATTCAGGCCGTAACGGCAACCTGATTGGCGTGCTCCGCAATCGCGTCGGCCATCGTGTCGACGAGCCCGAGCGGCAGGTCGTGGCCCATGCCCGGGATCGTCAGCAACCGCGCCCCCGCGATGTTCTCCGCCGTGTCGCGACCGCCGGGGAGCGGCACGAGCGGATCGTCCTCGCCATGGATGACGAGCGTCGGTGCCTTGATATCCTTCAGGATCGGCCGCCGGTCGCCGTCGGCGACGATCGCGGCCATCTGGCGCGCAACGCCCTGCGGATACCAGCCGCGTTCGAAGTCGGTGCGGACGCGGCGCTGGAGCCGCTCCTCGGTCGACGGATAGCCGGGGCTGCCAATCACGCGCGCCGCGTTGACCGAGTAAGCTATCAGCGCTTCCTTATCCCCGCTCATCGGACGATTGGCGAGCACCCGCATCGCTTCTTTCTGCGCACGCGGCAGGCGGCGGTTGCCGGTAGTCGACATGACCGAAGTCAGCGACAGCACACGATCCGGATAGCGCGCCGCGATATGCTGCGAAATCATCCCGCCCATCGATACGCCGACGACATGCGCGCGGTCGATACCCAGGTGGTCGAGCAGGCCGATGCCGTCGGCGGCCATATCGGCGAGCGTATAGGCGGAACGCACTGGCAAGCCGATCACCGATTTGACGATCATCCACTTCACATTGGGAATGCCCGCCGCTTCGAAGCGCGTCGACAGGCCGACGTCGCGATTGTCATAACGGATGGTGCGAAAACCGCGTTCGTTCAGCGCATCGACGAACTCGTCGGGCCACAGCGTCAATTGCCCGCCCAGCCCCATGACCAGCAGGATCACCGGCGCGTCTTTTGGCCCCTTGTCCTCATAGGTGATGCTGATGCCGTTTACGGTCGCCTGTTCGGTCTGCATGGAAATCCCTTGGCTGAAAAGCTGTTCAACCCGCGGTGGCGGGTTTGTAATTCGCGGCGTTCGATGTGAATTCGGCGCGGCCGTAACCGTCCAGCTGGCGCTCGATGCGGCGCACGAGGCGGCGGTCGGCAATGTGGCGGATCAGCGGCAGGCGCGAGGCGACACGATAGGCCGCCATGCGCCCTGCGATGCCGAGCATCGTTGCGCCGTAGATGAGGTGATCGCGGCGCCGGACGGGCACGCCGACATTTGCCGCGCGTTCCTCATCACCGGCCAGGAAGGCCTTCACAAAGAAGACGCGGCTGACCGAATATTCAAGGCGGCGCTTGACCTGCCCCTTCGGCGACATGTCCTTCGACAATTCGGCGTCCATCGTCGCACGGAGCAAGCCGCCGCAGACCACATCGTCATATTCGTAGCGCAAGGTCGCACTGCGCGTGCGCCAGATGCGGACGATTTCCTGCGGTGTATCGGCGAGCAGATCCTCGGGCAGTCCGAGCAGATAGCAACGATAACGCGCGAGCTCGACGCGCGCGCGCTCGAGCCGGGTGAAGCTGGTACGGCCCTTCGCCAGCACCTCCTGCGACATGAAATAGACCGGGATGAGCCCCGCCGGCATCTGGTCGAGCTGCGGGATCGGCATGCCATATGTCTCGGCATCCCACATGCCGGGGCGCGACAGCACATTGACGCGCACCATCGAGTGCATCAGCCGCACCATCGCCGCCGCCTTGAAGCCCGGCCCGTAACGGTCGAGTGCGCCCGGCAGGGCAGTCGTGGCGAAGAAGGTCGCGGTTTCCTTGACGCGCCGCGCTGCGGTTGCCTGACCTAGCGTTCCCGTGAGCGCCATCGGCAACGCCGAATATTTGTTGAGGAAGGTCGCGATGAACGCGCCGCGGATCAGGAAGGGAGACAGGTTCGCGGTGGCGTTGCGTTCATAAGCTGCGCCCTCCTCGACCAGTTGCATGTCGAGCCATTCGGGCTTCTGCTCCATTTCACGGATGAGCGCCACGAGCTCGGGCGGCGCGTCTTCGACGGACTCGATACCCTTGTCACACGCGTCCACCAGCATCGCTACGGTGCGCTGAAAGCCGTAGCGCGGCATCAGTGCGGCATAGGCGTCGCCCGCGCTGTCGCCGAGCATCGTATATTCGCGGATGCGGCCGAGCAGTTCGGGATCGTCCAGATAGTCGGCGCGATCGATGCTGCGGACGCGACTGAGCTCGCTCACCGCATCGGCCTCGGGCGCCCAGCGCTCGGGCGCCTTGTCGAAATCGAAACGGCCGAACAGCTCGGGCAGGGCATCCGCCTGACCCCGCACCCGGCGTGCGATAGTGCTGACATCAGTGTTCATAGTGCGAAACTGCCACAGTTTCGCAATTTGGCAAGCCTGTCGCTTGTTCTAGGCTTTGGGCCCGCGATAGGCTGGAAGTGCGAGCGACCAGTGGATCGCCGCGCCGCGCAGGATAAAGCCAGCAACCGCGCCAGCAACCGCCGCTATTGGCGTCCCCGTGCCGAGCCACTGCAGCAGCAGAAACAGTCCTGACGCCAGCGCGGCTGCGGTTACATAAACTTCGGGCCGCATGATGATCGACGGTACGCCGGCCAGAATATCGCGGATCGTTCCCCCGACGCAGCCGGTGATCACCCCCATCATCAGCGCGGGCACGGGCGGGACACCCCATGCGAGCGCCTTCGCCGTCCCGAACACGGCATAAGCCGCGAGGCCCACGGCGTCGGCCCATTCGAGCAATTGTCCCTGCCACCAGCGTTCGGGGGTGAGCCAGACGATCAGCGCGATCGCGATGCACACCGCGGCGATCGCGCCGTCCTGCACCCAGAACACCGGCGCGCCGATCAGCAGGTCGCGTACGCTGCCGCCGCCGACGCCCGTCACCAGCGCGAAGAAAGCCGCGGTGACGAGCGTCTGGCGCAGCCGCACCGCCATCAACGCGCCCGACAGCGCAAAGACGCCGATCCCGACAAGGTCGAGCAGCCGGACGATCAGCGCATTGTCGATATCGAACATCGGCGGGTTATTTCGCTGCTGGGCGCACACCGCCGACGATCGACAGGACGATCGCGGTCACCGCATTGCGGATCGCGGGCTCGGCTTTCGGAGCGAAGAAGGGTGAATGGTTCGTCGGCGCGGGTTCGCCCTTTGCCTTGAGGTCGGCGAGCACCGCCGGATCATAGCCGCCGATGCCGAAAAAAAGCGACGGTACCCCCGCGTCGACGAATTCGGAATAATCCTCGCTCCCCGACATCGGCGCCGCACTCGCTGGCGCAAAGACGAGGCTCTTGCCGAACACCGGCGTCAGCGCTGCCACCGCGGCCTTCGCCATCGGTTCATCGTTGGTCAGGACGCCGGTGCCGCCGAGATAGCGGATCGTCGGCTCAGGCGCCTTGCCCATCGTCGCCGCCGATTTTGCGACGCGCGCGGTGCCGTCCTGAAGCAACTTGCGCACCTCGGGCGACTGCGACCGCAGATTGACCTTTACCTCGGCGCTGTCGGGGATGATGTTCGGCGCGCTACCCGCATTGATCGCACCGATCGTCAGCACACCAAAGGCGGCGGGATCCTTTTCGCGGCTGATCACCACCTGCGTGTCGGTGACGAAGCGCGCGGCGATCGGGATCGGGTCGATCGTCGCGGCGGGCATCGAACCATGTCCGCCTCGGCCATGGAAGGTGATCGAATAGCTGTCCGACGCCGACGATCCTGCCCCCGCCTTGATCGCGACGACGCCGGCGGGAAGGTTCGACACATGCGCGGCGAAACCGAAATCGGGTTTCGGGAAACGCGTCAACAACCCGTCGTCGAGCATCGCGCGCGCGCCGAGCAGCGGCTCCTCGGCGGGTTGGCCGATCAGCACGACGGTGCCCGACCAGCTATCGCGCATCGCGGAGAGCGCCTGCGCGACACCGACCAGATAGGCGACATGCGTGTCGTGTCCGCAGGCGTGCATGACGGGCACATCCTTGCCCTCATAGGTCGCGCGCGCCTTGCTCGACCAGGCAAGGCCGGTCTTTTCCTCCATCGGCAGCGCGTCCATGTCGGCGCGCACGAGGATCGTCGGACCCTCGCCATTTTTCAGTACGCCGACGACGCCGGTGCCGCCGACCTTTTCGGTCACGGTGAAGCCCGCCTTGCGCAAATGCTGCGCAAGGATACCAGCGGTGCGCACTTCCTGCATCCCGAGTTCGGGGTTCTGATGCAGATCCTTGTAGAGCGCATCGAGCGCCGGGTAATTTTTGTCGAGCAGCGCGGTCAGCCGCGCGTTGGCGGCACCGAGGTCGGGTGCCGCCTGCGCGGCGGTGGAAAGAGCTACGGCCAGCGAAAACCCCGCCACGCTCAGCCAGTGCTTCATTCCCATCCCCTTCTCCCTTATTTCTCGTCAAATATGGACGACGCCCCATATACGGGCGAGCGCTATCACCCAGCCTTCGACGGCACAATGGACGCACGCAAAACAGCAAGCGCGAGCGCATAGCCGAGGATCGACGACGCGCCGTAGCCGCTGAGCGGTACGGGATAGGGGCCGATTATCGAAGCAAGCGTAAAGCCCGCCATGACGCCTGCAAGCGATCGGGCCGCACGGGCGTTTCGGGGTTGCACGAACAGGGGAGCGACGCAGGCGAAGATGAGCGTGGTACCGATCAGCAGGGCCAGCATCGCACTGGTCGCAAAGGCATCAGGGACCACTCGCTCGACAAAAGGCACGGGATCGAGCGGATCGGGCCGGAGCGATGTTATCGCGACTGCCGCTATGGAAGCCGCCGCGCCGATCGCCGTGACCCCATGCTCGCCCCGACCGACACGGGAGAATAAAAAGGCCGCAGCCAACGCAAGCGCGGCGCCGAGGTCGGGCTGGATCGCGAAAATAGCGCCCAGCGCCGTCACGATTCCGATTTGCCCCGCACCGGAAAGGCGCGGGAGCAGGACCATGATCGCCGGCAGAAGAAGCATGGCCGCATGCAGGCGTATCGGGCCGATGGGAAGCCAGCGCCGCACCCCTTCGAGATCGAAACCGCTCAATAGCGTCGTGGCAATTCCTGCGACACCGATCCCAACCAGTCCCGTCACTACGCGTCCGGCAAGGCTGCGCATCGGGACCGAGACGATGACGAGGCCCAAAAGAAGCGACAGGCCGTTCAGCACGACATAGGTGAGCGGCGCGCCGCCCACCCAAAAATGCAGCATGCCGCTCGCCGTCGCCGCAACAAGCGCCGCCACAGCAAGCCAAGGCACGCGTCGTTCCATCCCCGCCCCCTTGGGAAATGACGTCGTCAGATGTGGATCGGCTTGCCCGTCACCGCCATCGCGGCTTCCTTGATCGCTTCGCTGTGCGTCGGATGTGCGTGGCAGGTGTAAGCGATATCTTCGGACGTCGCGCCGAATTCCATCGCCTGCGCTGCCTGCGCAATCATCGTGCCCGCAACGCTGGCGATGCACCAGACGCCGAGGACGCGGTCGCTCTTGGCATCGGCGATCACTTTCACAAAACCATCGGGCTCGTGGTTGGTCTTGGCGCGGCTGTTCCCGAGCATCGGGAATTTGCCGACCTTGACCTCGCCCTTTTCCTTCGCCTGCTCTTCGGTCAGGCCGACGCCGGCGATTTCGGGCCAAGTGTAGACGACCGACGGGATGACGTCGTGGTTCACGATACCGGTGAGACCCGCGATATTCTCTGCGCAGGCGATGCCTTCGTCCTCGGCCTTGTGCGCGAGCATCGGACCGGGAATGACGTCGCCGATCGCCCAGATGCCGGGAACCTGCGTCGAGAAATCATGGTCGGTTTCGATCTGGCCGCGCTGGTTGACCGCGAGGCCCGCCTTGTCGAGCCCGAGGCCGTCGGTGTTCGGACGGCGCCCGATCGAGACGAGCACGACATCGGCTTCGAGCGTTTCGGCCTCGCCGCCGGCGGCGGGCTCGAGCGTCAGCACGGCCTTCTTGCCCTTGACCTCGGCCTTGGTAACCTTGGTCTTGAGCTTGAATTCCATGCCCTGCTTCTTGAGGATCTTGTTCGCTTCCTTACGAACGTCGCCGTCCATGCCCGGCAGGATCTGATCGAGGAACTCGACGACGGTGACCTTTGCGCCGAGGCGGCGCCACACGCTGCCGAGTTCGAGCCCGATCACGCCGCCGCCGATGACGACCATATGGCCCGGCACCTTCGCGAGTTCGAGCGCGCCGGTCGAATCGACGATGATCTGCTTGTCGTTATCGACCGCGACGCCCGGAAGCGGAGTCACCGACGATCCGGTGGCGATGATGATATTCTTGGCGCGATAGGTCTTTCCGGCAACCTCGACGCTGTCCTTCGAGGTGAACTGCGCATAGCCCTTGAGCCAGTCGACCTTGTTCTTCTTGAACAGATATTCGATGCCGCCGGTCAGGCCCTTCACCGCGTCGATGCGCTGGCCGTGCATCGTCGGCAGATCGAGTTCAGGCTTCACCTTGATGCCCATCTTCGCCATCGAACCATTGGCGGCTGCGTCGAAATATTCCGAAGCGTGGAGCATCGCCTTCGACGGGATACAGCCGACGTTGAGACAGGTGCCGCCGAGCGTCTCGCGCCCTTCGGCGCACGCGGTCTTGAGGCCGAGCTGCGCCGCGCGGATCGCCGCGACATAGCCGCCGGGGCCCGAACCGATGACAAGGACGTCGTAGTCGTAATCAGCCATGTTCAATCTACCTCAATTTTCTGCCTCGGCGCCGGAGAGCGACTCCGCTCAAATCGGCAGCCCGGATTTCGCGGCGCATGATTTCATAACCGGGGTCGCCATTTCGGGCGACAGGCCGATCAGTTCCGATGCGCTATATTTCTTGATCAATTCGTCGGCCGTACATTTGCACACCTTGGCGGCAACGTCTGCCGGCGCTCCGCTACCCTCGGCCGCCGTGCGGCACGATTCGCCGAAGCTTTCGACGAAACTGGTTTTGAGACCGTCCTCGAAACCCTTCTGCATGCGGCTCTCGCCCTCGCTGCAACCCGCAAGGGCGGCAGCGACGGCGAAGGCCAGAATTGCACGGGGAGAAGAGGCCGTCATCGGATCAAAGATCGATCAGCAGGCGGGTCGGATCCTCGATCGCTTCCTTGATCGTCTTGAGGAACGTTACCGCTTCGCGGCCGTCGATCAGGCGATGGTCATAGCTCATCGCGATATACATCATCGGCCGGATCACGATCTCGCCGTTCCGCACGACCGGGCGATCCTCGATGCGATGGAGGCCGAGCACCGCCGACTGCGGCGGGTTGATGATCGGGGTCGACATCAGGCCGCCGAACACGCCGCCGTTCGAGATGGTGAAGGTACCGCCGGTCATGTCGTCCATGGTCAGCGTGCCTTCCTTGGCGCGCTTGCCGAGATCTGCGATCGCCTTTTCGATGTCGGCGAACGACATGCTGTCGGCGTTGCGCACCACGGGCACGACGAGGCCGTTCGGCGCGCTGACCGCAACCGAGACGTCGAGATAATTGTGATAGACGATCTCGTCGCCGTCGATGCGCGCGTTCACCGCCGGGATGTCATGCGCGGCGAGCGCGACCGCCTTGGTGAAGAAGCTCATGAAGCCGAGGCGCACGCCATGCTTCTTTTCGAAGCTGTCGCGATATTTGTCGCGCGTCGCCATCACCGCCGACATGTCGACATCGTTGAACGTCGTCAGCATCGCCGCCGTGTCCTGCGCGGCCTTCAGGCGCTTCGCGATCGTCTGGCGCATACGCGTCATCTTGACGCGCTCTTCCTGACGGCCGGGCGCGCCGCTGGCGGCCGGGGCGGATGCGGCGACCGGAGCGGGCGCGGCAGCCGGTGCATTGTTGGCGGCGGCGAGCACATCTTCCTTGGTCAGACGGCCGTCCTTGCCGCTGCCCTGGATCTTCGTGGGGTCGACGCCATGCTCGAGCACGAGGCGGCGGACGGCGGGCGACATGGTGGTAACCGTGTCGACGCTTTCGCCGGCCGGGGCTGCGGTCGCGGCAGGCGCCGGTGCGGCGGCTTCGGCCTTGGCAGGTGCAGGCGCGGCCGCTGCGGGAGCCGGCGCGGCGGCGGCACCGCCGGCTTCGATCGTTGCAATCGCTGCGCCGACATTGACCGTATCGCCGACCGCGGCGAGCTGCTGGCCCATCACGCCCGCAACGGGCGACGGGACTTCGACCGCGACCTTGTCGGTTTCGAGGCTCGCGATAGGCTCGTCGAGCGCGACGGCTTCACCCGGCTTTTTCAGCCATTCGCCGATCGTCGCTTCGGTGACGCTTTCGCCCAGCGTGGGGACTTTGACTTCGGTGCTCATCGGTGCAGTTCCTTGGGGCTCAGGCTTTGTTCTTGGTACGGCGGATTTCGGCGCGAACCGAAAGGCCGAGCGCATCGGCGACGAGCGCCGATTGTTCGGTCTGGTGGCGGCTCATCAGGCCCGTTGCGGGCGAGGCCGCAGCGGCGCGGCCGGCGTAGCGCGGACGCATGCCTTTGTGGCCGGCATTGGTGAGCGCTTCCTCGATCAGTTCGTTGACGAAGAACCACGCGCCGTTGTTGCGCGGCTCTTCCTGCGCCCAGACCACCTCTTCGAGGTTCGGCATGCGTTTCAGGCGGACGCTGAGCGGATCACCCGGGAAGGGATAGATCTGCTCGACGCGAACGATCGTGGTGTCGGCGAGGCCCGCAGCATCGCGTGCCTCCATCAGATCGTATCCGACCTTGCCCGAACAGAGGACGACGCGCTTGACGTCCTTGTCGGCGGGCGGCGTGCGATCCGACATCAGGCGGCGGAAATGCGCATCACCGATGAAGTCCGAGCGCTGCGACACCGCCAGCTTGTGCCGGAGCAGCGACTTCGGGGTCATAATGATCAGCGGCTTGCGGAACGGACGCAGCATCTGGCGGCGCAGGACGTGGAAATAGTTCGACGGGGTCGAAATATTGCACACCTGGATATTGTCGCCGGCACAAAGCTGAAGGAAGCGCTCGAGGCGCGCCGAGCTATGTTCGGGCCCCTGCCCTTCATAACCGTGCGGCAGCAGCATCACGAGGCCGTTGGCGCGCAGCCACTTGGCCTCGCCCGACGCGATGAACTGGTCGATCATGATCTGCGCGCCGTTGGCGAAGTCGCCGAACTGCGCTTCCCAGAGCACGAGGCTCTTCGGATCAGCCATCGCATAGCCATATTCGAAGCCGAGCACGCCATATTCGGAGAGCGGGCTGTCGAGCACTTCGAACCGGCCGTGCGGCACGGTCGTCAGCGGGACATATTTATCCTCGGTCTTCTGGTCGACCCAGACCGCGTGACGCTGGCTGAAGGTACCGCGCCCCGAATCCTGGCCCGACAGACGCACCTGATAGCCTTCGCTGAGCAAGGTGCCGAACGCGAGGCTCTCGGCGGTCGCCCAGTCGAACACTTCGCCGTCGCTCTTGTCGGCGAACATCGCGCCGCGCGCGTCGATCACGCGGCGGAGCGTCTTATGGACTTCGACGTTATCGGGGATCGTCGTCAGCGTGCGACCGATCGAATCGAACAATTTGTCCGAAACCCCGGTCGAGATGTTGCGACGCGCATTTTCGGGGTCGGCGGGGGCATGAAGCCCCGACCAGCGGCCCGCGAACCAATCGGCCTTGTTCGGCTTGTAGCTTTTGGCCGCTTCGAAGTCGCTTTCGAGACGTGCAACGAACTCGGCGCGGTGAGCGTCGGCCCAGCCTGCGTCAATCACGCCTTCGGCTTCGAGCTTCGCGGCGCACAGCTGCGACACCGGCGGGTGCTGGCGAATGACACCATACATCAGCGGCTGCGTGAACGAAGGCTCGTCGCCCTCGTTGTGGCCGAAGCGGCGATAGCACCACATATCGATCACAACATCGCGCTTGAACTGCTGACGGAAATCGATCGCGAGCTTGCATGCGAAGGTGACGGCTTCGGGATCGTCGCCGTTGACGTGCAGGATCGGCGCCATCACGCCCTTCGCAACGTCCGACGGATAAGGCGACGAGCGCGCGAACTGCGGGCTGGTCGTGAAGCCGATCTGGTTGTTGACGATGAAATGGATGCAGCCGCCGGTGTTATAGCCGCGGATGCCCGAGAAGCCGAGGCATTCCCAGACGATCCCCTGCCCCGCGAACGCCGCGTCGCCGTGGATCAGCACGGGCAGGACTTGCTCATGCTTGCCAAGATCGTCGCGCACAACCTGCTGCGCGCGCACCTTGCCGAGCACGACCGGGTCGGCCGCCTCAAGGTGCGACGGGTTGGGAACGAGAGACATATGCACCGACGCGCCGCCGAACTCGCGGTCGGTCGAGGTGCCGAGGTGATATTTGACGTCGCCCGAACCGCCGACGTCGTCGGGGTTTGCCGAGCCGCCGGCGAATTCGTGGAAGATCACCTTGTACGGCTTCGCCATGACGTTCGCGAGCATATTGAGACGCCCGCGATGCGCCATGCCATAGACGATTTCACGCACGCCATATTGGCCGCCATATTTGATGATGGCTTCCATCGCGGGGATCATGCTCTCGCCGCCGTCGAGGCCGAAACGCTTGGTTCCGACATATTTGCGCGCGAGGAATTTTTCCCACTCCTCGGCCTGGATCACCTTGTTCAGGATGGCGCGTTTGCCCTCGACCGAAAATTCGATGATCTTGTCGGCGCCTTCCATGCGTTCCTGCAGGAACTGGCGCTCCTCAATGTCGGCGATGTGCATATATTCAAGGCCGACATTGCCGCAGTAGTTCGCGCGCAGGATCGCCACGATCTCGCGAATGGTCGCCTTTTCGAGACCCAGTGTGCCACCGATGAACACGGGACGATCCTGATCGGCGCCGACGAAGCCGTGAAATTCAGGCGTCAGATCGGCGGGCAGCTCGCGCGTGCTGAGCCCGAGCGGATCGAGGTTGGCCGCGAGGTGGCCGCGCACGCGATAGGTGCGGATCAGCATCATCGCGCGGATCGAATCGTCCGCGGCGCGCTCGACTTCGGCGTTCGACAGCGGGGCGCCCGCCTTGGCGGCGGCCGCCTTCACCGCAACCTGCATCTGCTGCGGGTCGAGCGCGGCGGTCAGGTCGTCGCTGTCGATCCGGGGCCAGTTCTTCGGCGCCCAGCTCGGGCCGGCCTGCGGCTCGTCGATGTCGAAGCTTTGTCGTTCGAGGTTCATCTGCTTTTCCACGGGGAGGTAAGAATGGGTTTTATATGGGGAGCGGAGGCCCGCCAGCAAAGGGTGCCGGCGGGCCGTCCAATCAGACGCGTTCCTTGAGCACTTCGGCGAGCGTCGAGCCGAGTTCCGACGGGCTTGCCGACACCTTGATGCCAGCAGCTTCCATCGCCGCGATCTTGCTTTCGGCGTCGCCCTTGCCACCCGACACGATCGCACCGGCATGGCCCATGCGGCGGCCCGGAGGCGCGGTGCGGCCCGCGATGAAGCCGGCCATCGGCTTCTTGCGGCCGCGCTTCGCTTCGTCGATCAGGAACTGTGCAGCCTGCTCCTCGGCGTCGCCGCCGATTTCGCCGATCATGATGATCGACTTGGTCGCTTCGTCGGCGAGGAAGAGTTCGAGCACGTCGATGAAGTTGGTGCCGTTGACCGGGTCGCCGCCGATGCCGACAGCGGTCGTCTGACCGAGGCCGACGTTCGTGGTCTGGAACACGGCTTCATAGGTGAGCGTGCCCGAGCGCGAAACGACGCCGACGCTGCCCTTCGAGAAAATGCTGCCGGGCATGATCCCGATCTTGCATTCGCCCGGCGTCAGCACGCCGGGGCAGTTCGGGCCGATCAGGCGCGATTTCGAGCCGCTGAGGGCGCGCTTCACCTTGACCATGTCGAGCACCGGAATGCCCTCGGTGATGCAGACGATCAGCTCCATCTCGGCGTCGATCGCCTCGAGGATCGAGTCGGCAGCGAACGGCGGCGGAACGTAGATGCAGCTCGCGGTCGCGCGGGTCGCGGCCTTGGCTTCTTCAACGGTGTTGAAGTTCGGCAGGCCGATGTGCGTCGTGCCGCCCTTGCCCGGCGTCACGCCGCCGACCATTTGCGTGCCATAAGCCAGCGCCTGTTCGGTGTGGAAGGTGCCGGTCGCACCGGTCATCCCTTGCGTGATGACCTTGGTATTCTTGTCGATGAGGATGGACATATATTATTCTCCTGGGGAGAGCCGGCCGGCCCGGCGAGACGCCGGGCGCAGCCAAAAGGGATCAGGCGAGGCTGGGGTCCAGCGATTTGCATGCGTCGAGCAGTTCCTTGACCGCATCGACCGAGACCTGGAGGCCTGCCTTGTCGGCATCGTCGAGTTCGATTTCGACGATCTTCTCGACGCCGCCGGCGCCGATCACGACGGGAACGCCGACATAGAGGCCATCGAGGCCGTACTGACCGTCGACAAAGGCCGCCGAAGGCAGGATGCGCTTCTGGTCACCAAGATAGGCTTCGGCCATCGCGATGCCCGAGGCTGCGGGCGCATAGAAGGCCGAGCCGGTACCGAGCAGCGCGACGATTTCGCCGCCGCCGCCGCGGGTGCGCTTGACGATCGCGTCGATCTTGTCCTGCGACGACAGGCCCATCTTGACGAGGTCGGGAACGGGGATGCCGTTGACGGTCGAGTAACGGACGACGGGAACCATCGTGTCGCCATGGCCGCCGAGCACGAAGGTGTTCACATCCTTCACCGAGACGTCGAATTCGTCGGCGATGAAGTGGCTGAAGCGCGCCGAGTCGAGCACGCCGGCCATGCCGACGACCTTGTTGTGCGGGAGCCCTGAGAATTCGCGCAGCGCCCACACCATCGCGTCGAGCGGGTTGGTGATGCAGATGACGAAAGCGTCGGGGGCGTTGGCCTTGATGCCTTCGCCGACGGCCTTCATGACCTTCAAATTGATGCCGAGCAAATCGTCGCGGCTCATGCCCGGCTTGCGGGCGACGCCGGCGGTGACGATGATGACGTCGGCGCCAGCAATGTCAGCATAGTCGTTGGTCCCGGTGATCTTCGCATCGAAGCCTGCGATCGGGCCGACCTGCGACAGGTCGAGTGCCTTGCCCTGCGGCACGCCTTCGACGACGTCGAACAGGACGACGTCGCCCAGTTCCTTTTGCGCGGCGAGCAGCGCCAGCGTTCCGCCGATATTCCCGGCTCCGATCAATGCGATCTTCTTGCGTCCCATGGTGCGCGGCACTCCTTCGTGGCAAGCCCGGCAATTGGTTCACGGACCGGCGGGAGCACGGGCTAAAGCTCCGCTCCGGTCCCAAGACTGGCGTCGCCCCTACGCCGATTCCCTTAAGGAAACAACAGCGAAAAGGACGAAAAACGGCCTTTCTTTGCTAATAGTTCGCAATAATGATAAGGTGACTTTTAAGGCGCCCTGCCCGCATGGAATGACGGTAAAGTGAGACAAGGATATGATGCTCCGGCGATGCTGACACCATATTGTCCCGCAGCAAAAGATGGATCTTTCGCCGGGTTGTCTCACCCACGCGCCCTATGCTAGCCTGAAGAAAGCTTGGCGCGACAGCGGGACATCCCGCGGGCGCCGGTTAACTCTCCCTTATCGCAGCACTGTTAGGCGCGAGGCGTGACCCGGGCAATTATCAGCTTCGACACCGAATTGTCCGCCGGACTCTATCAGCGCGGCGCCGACGCGCGCGCCAATTTCGAAAGCTCGATCCTCGGCCGCTGCCGCGACGGCGATTTTGGCATCCACTTCCAGATGGATATGCTCGAAAGCCACGGACTGACCGGGGTCTTCTTCATCGACCCCATGCCCGCGCTCGTCTATGGCCCCGAAGTCATCGACGCGATCGTCCGGCCCGTGGTCGAACGCGGGCATGAGGTGCAGGTCCATATCCACACCGAATGGCTCGCCTTTGCGCGCTTCAATCCGGTCGGACGACTGACCGGCCGCAATATCGGCGATTTCCCGCTCGCGGCGCAGAAGAAGCTGATCGCGCTCGCCCGCGACATATTGATGGGCGCCGGCGCGCCGAAGCCCACGGCCTTTCGCGCCGGCAATTTCGGCGCGAACGACGATACGCTCCGCGCCCTCGCCGCCCTGGGCTTCCGCTTCGACAGCAGTTTCAACGGCGCGTATCAGGGACATGGCTGCGACATCTCGCTCGACCCCGGCAACCTCGGCATGCGTATCCACCACGGTGTTTGCGAGGTGCCGGTCAGCGGGCTGATGGACCGCACGAACCGCTTTCGCCCGGCGCAGCTATGCGCGATGTCCGAAGAGGAAATGCGCGATGCGCTGAGCCATAGCGCGGCGAGCGGCGCCATCCAGTTTTCGGCGTTCAGCCACAGTTTCGAACTGTTGAGCCGCGACCGCGAGGTTCCCAACGGGCTTGCGATCGCGCGGATGGAGGCTTTGTGCCGCGCGGTCGCGGACGACGCACGGATCGGCAGCGGCGGCTTTGCGACATTGCCCGGTCCGCCCGAGCGGCCGGCACGGATCGGGATCGCCGCGCCGAAGCCGCTGCGCACGCTCCGCCGGACGGTCGAGCAAGGCTATGGATATCTCGCGCACGAGGTGCGCTATGTCCGCGACCTCGTCGCCGTGACGGTCAACTCGTCGCGCTGGGGCAAGATATTAGGCGGCGTCTTCCTGGCCGTGGCCTAGCGCCAGATAATCGTCCGACTGCATTTCGGCGAGGCGACTTGCCGTGCGTTCGAATTCGAACGCGCCATCCCCCGCAATGTAAAGCTGGTCGGGCATCGCCGCCGCGCTCGCGAGCAGCTTGACCTTATATTCGTAAAGCGCGTCGATCAGCGTGACAAAGCGCGCCGCCTCGTTGCGGTTCTCGGGCCCCATGCGCGGAATGCCGACGAGGATCACCGCGTGAAAATGCCGCGCGACTGCCAGATAGTCGGCGGCACCGCGCGCCTGCCCGCACAGTTTCTTGAACGAAAAGACTGCGACGCCTTTCAGCGCCTTGGGCACATGCAACGTCCGCCCGCCGCCGACATCGAGTTCCAGCGACGGCACATTGGCGCGGTCCTCGGGCGGATAGTCGGTGAGGCGGAAGAAGGCGGACGACAGCGCCGCGCTCGCAACATCATCGGCGGGGACAAACCAGCGCGCGCCGTCACCTAGACGGTCGCGGCGATAGTCGGTCGGGCCGTTGAGGCTCATCACGTCGAGCCGCTCCTCGACAAGCGCGATGAAGGGGAGGAAATGCTCGCGGTTGAGCCCGTCCTTGTAGAGATCCTTCGGCGGGCGGTTCGACGTCGCGACCATTGTGACCCCGCGGTCGATCAGCGCGGTGAACAGGCGCGAGAGGATCATCGCATCGGCGCTGTTGTTCACGACCATTTCGTCGAAGGCCAGGCAGCGCGTATTTTCGGCGAGCGCATCGGCGACGAGCGGAATCGGATCGCCGCTCTCGCTTTTGCGCACGTCGCGCATCCGCGCATGTACGTCGAGCATGAAGGCGTAAAAATGGACACGACGCTTCCGCTCGATGGCAAGCTGGTCGTAGAAAAGGTCCATCAGCATCGACTTGCCGCGCCCGACCGCGCCCCACAGATAGACGCCGCGCAGTGCCTCCGGCTTGCGCCCCGTAATGCGCCAGAGCAGGCTGCCGCGCCTCGGCACGGCTTCGAGTTCGGCCTGCAGCCGGTTCAGCCGCTCGGCACCGGCGCGCTGCTCGGGGTCGGGTCGCAGCTCGCCCGCCGCGACAAGCGCGTCATAGGCTGCAAGGACGGTGGTCACTTCTGGCTCGCCTTGCGGATCGTCCCGGCAAAACTCAGCACGATATGGCCATCCCCCTCGCCCTGCACGACAAGCCCGCGCAGGAAGATCAGTCGACCAGTCTCTCGCACCAGCTCAACCACGGCGTCGAGCGGCTCGCCGACGCGGCCCGCACCGACAAATTGCGTCGAGAGGTCGAGCGTGACCGAATGGCCGGCATTGAGCGAGCCGAACTGGTGCGACGCGGCGAACAGCGCGATGTCGACGAGCGCGAGGGTCACGGCGCCATGGACATTATCGCCGAGATTGCTGTGCTTGCGTTCGGGAAGCATCCGCACCCGCGCGCACGGACGGCCGTCGGCGGTCGACGGCTCCACGCGCACCATGAGCGGTTCGATAAAGCTGTTGAAGCGCGTCGGATCCTTGAGATCCCAGCTGATCCATCCGCCGTCTAGTTCCTCGGCGCTGAAATATTCGCGGCGCTTCGGCTCCTCGATTCCGTCGTTCATACCTTGCAATATCCGTCCAGTTTCTTCGAGCGCACGAGCTCGCCATAATAGTCGGCCATCGCCTTTGCCCGCTCGGTATCGGCGCCGATCCATCTTGCGGCGCCCGCGAGCCACCCGGCCGAACAGGTCTCAAGCGCGCCCGTCCCGCTTGCGCAAGCGATAAAATCGCCAAACGCAGCGCGCCAGCGGTCGAAATCGGCGATTGCCATGATCGGCCCATGCCCGGGAACGATCTGTTCGGCGCCCGAGGCCGCCACGTCGTCGAGCGCCTTCAACCACCCCTCGGGGCAGGCGGTGTCGAGGAAAGGCACCGGCACCGTGACGAGGTCGCCAACGATCGCGCGCTTCGCAGCCGAGTCGTAAATCCAGAGGTCGCGTTCGGTGACGGCGTGACGCGCGATACGCAGCGATAGCGGCCGACCTGCCAGTCGAACATCGAGTGGTTCATCGACAACGACGTCGGGCCGCAAATCCTTCCCGCGCGCGATAGTCGCTAGGTCGCGCTTGACGTCTGCGACGGCTGTCTCGGGAATTTCACCTGCCTCGAGCGCTTTGCGCGAATTTGCCGCGCTATTTGCGAGAAAACCTGTCAGCGCCCCATCGATTGCCGAGGTGCCGTAAACCTTGATCTGCGGCCAACTGTGCTTGAGCATCGAATTGCCACTGACATGATCCAGGTGCCAATGCGTGTTGACGATTGCGACGGGCCACCCGGCCCCCAATCCGAAGACCGCTCCAGAAATCAGGCCGACATGCCCAACGTGACGCCCAGTATCGACCAGAACAAGCCCCTCGGGCCCTTTAAGGATGATGCTGTTGCCGTCAGGCGACTGACCAGCAGGAAAGCGACCTGGAACCAACCAGCTATCGCCGTCCATCGAAACGACAGCTTTTTCCTGCGCGAAAACGGCGGGCGGATGCCCCGCAAGCCCCAGCGCGAGCAGCGCCGGCAGCCAGCTCCGCATCAGACGTGCCGCTCGGCTTCCAGCTTCTTGATCTCGGCAATCGCGCGCGCGGGGCTCAGCCCCTTGGGGCACGCGTTGGCGCAATTCATGATCGTGTGGCAGCGATAGAGGCGGAATGGGTCTTCAAGCTCGTCGAGCCGTTCGCCGGTCATCTCGTCGCGGCTGTCGGCCAGCCAGCGATACGCCTGAAGCAGGATCGCCGGACCGAGGAATTTGTCGCTGTTCCACCAATAGCTGGGGCAGCTCGTCGAGCAGCAGGCGCACAGGATGCACTCATAGAGGCCGTCGAGCTTCTCGCGCTCGGCCGGCGACTGGAGCCGCTCTTTGCCGCTCGGCGTCGTCGTCTTGGTCTTCAGCCAAGGTTCGATCGACGCATATTGCGCATAGAAATGGGTGAAGTCGGGAACGAGATCCTTGATCACATCCATCGAGGGCAGCGGGGTGATCGTGATATCGCCCTTCAGATCCTCGATCGCGGTCGTGCAGGCGAGGCCGTTCTTGCCGTTCATGTTCATCGAACAGCTGCCGCAAATGCCCTCGCGGCACGAACGGCGGAAGGTCAGCGTCGAATCCTGCTCGCTCTTCATCTTGATGAGCGCGTCGAGCACCATCGGGCCGCATTTTTCGGTGTCGATCTCGAACGTGTCGAAATGCGGGTTTTGTCCCTTGTCGGGATCGTAGCGATAGACCTTGAATTTCTTGACGGCGGTCGCGCCTTCGGCCTTGTGGACCTTGCCCGTCTTTTGCGGGCGGCTGTTCTTGGGCAGGACGAATTGGGCCATATCGCTAGGTTCCTATGCAATTGCGCGCTGCCTAGCCCCGAATGGCAGAGTCGACAAGAGGGTGAAGAGCCCAAAGCGCGAAAGCCGCTGGCGGCGCGGCGGACGAGCCGCTAGGTGCGGCAACGATGAGCGAAGACGTCGCCCAACCCGCCGTTACCAGCCGCAGCGTCGCGCGCGGGCTCGGCACGACCGTGCTGGCCCGCCTCGGCGCAGTGGTCGAGATCGTCGCGCAGCCGCTCTATGTGCTCATGTTCGGCCTCGCCGGCTACGGCCTCTATGCCGTGCTGTGGGCCGCGGTGAACCTGCTCGAGAATATCTTCGACCTCGGCATGACGAGTGCAATGCAACGCACAGTGCCGCAATCGGCGAGCAAGGCCGAGGCGGCGGCGGCGCTGCGTACCGCGATGATCTTCGGCGTCGGACCATGTATAATCGTCGCGGCACTGGTCGCGTTCTTTGCCGCCGACCTCGGGCCGCTGCTCAACGTGGCGGAGCGGGACCGCGAACTCGTCACCCCCGCGATCCGCATCTTCGTCTGGGCACTTCCGCTATGGGCCTTTGTCGAGATCGCGACCTCGGCGCTGCGCGCGCGCATGGTGTTCGGCGCCGAAATCCGACTGCGGATCGTCTGGGAACAGATGATGCGGCTGGTGTTTGCAGGGCTATTTTTCGTCGGCGGACTTGGCCTCAAGGGCCTGTTCATCGCGCATCTTTGTTCGCTCGCGATCACCGCTGGGCTCAGCGTCCGCCTGCTCGCGCGTCACTATAGTTTCGCCGACCTGTGGCGCGGCCCGTGGGTCACCGAGACGACGCGCAACACCTTCTGGGCCGGACTTTCGATCCTGCCGTCGAACATCATCACACGGCTGTTCGGCGATGCCCCGGCGCTGATCCTGAACATGCTGCTTCCCGGCGCGGCGGGCGCAGCGGCTGCAGGCCTGTTCACGATCGCGCGCAAGCTGTCGAGCGTCGTCCAGCTGGTGCGCATTGCCTTTACTTATGTCATGGCGCCGCTCGCCGCGAGCGCCGAACGCGAAGACCGACGGCAGGTCGCCGACATCTACGCCTATGCGACCCGACTCATTTCGGCGATCGCGCTTCCGCTGGCAGCCGTTCTTGCCGCGGGTAGCGCCTCGCTGCTCGGTTTGTTCGGACATGGCGCACAGGCGGCACAGGCGGCGCTGGTCATCCTGCTATTCGCGCGGGCGGCCGAAGCGGTGCTCGGCATTTCGGCGCCGGTGCTTCAGGTCGTCGCGGCGTTCCGCCAGCAGCTCACCGCCAGCATCTTCGGCGTCGCAGTCGCGATCGGTTCGGGGTGGCTGATCGTCGGCCATCTCGACCCACTGACCGGCGTGACGCTGGCAACCGCGATCGGGCTCGTCGTCATGGCCGCCATCCCGACGCTCCAGCTCGCGCTCGTCGAAAAGCTGCACCCTTTCGACGCGCAGTTTCCAGCGGTCGCGCTGCGCGGCGTCGCAATCACGCTTGTCGCGGGAACGATAGCGGTGCTCGTCGACCTTCTGCCCGACTGGCTTTCCTTGCCGCTGCTCCTCTTGACCGCGGTGACTTCCATCTGGCTGTCGCTCCGCTTTGCCCTGCCGCTCGCCGATCGCCTGTCGCTGGGCAAAACCGGCCGCAAACTCCGGCTGTTCGAACACGAAAACATATGACCGATCCGCACCCCATCCGTATCGCGATCTATGATCTCGACCGCACCGTGCTGCGCACCCCGACCTTCACGCTGTTCCTGCTGTGGGCGGCATGGCGCGAGGCGCCCTGGCGTCTGTTATTGCTCCCCGCTCTCGCAGCGCTGATGATCGGCTACGCCCTACGACTTTACGGGCGCGACCGCTTCAAACCCACCGCGATTCGCCTGATGCTGGGCGCGCGGATCGCGCCCGCACGCGCCGAAAATCTTGCGGCCGCCTTTGCCGCATGGCGTGTGCCGCATGACGTTCCGCCGGGCGCTGCCGCCTGCATCGCGCGCGACCGGGCGGAAGGATACCGGCTGTTGATGGCGACCGCCGCGCCGGAATTTTATGCGGGGGCAATCGCCGATGCGCTGGGCTTCGATGCCATTGTCGCTTCGCGCCACCTCCGCGATGGCATGGGCAACTGGATCCCCCTGCTCGACGGGCCGAACTGCTATGGCGCCGAGAAGGCGCGGCGCGTGAGCGAATGGCTCGCTGCCAACGCAAAGGACGAGGCCACACATATCCGCGCCTATTCGGACCATATCAGCGACGCGCCGACCTTCGCGCTCGCCAGCGAGGCCTGGCTGGTCGGGCGCGGCGATAAATATGTCCGGCTGGCGGCAAAACATGGCTGGCGCGCCGCCGATTTCGAGGATGCCGCCGTGGTCGAGGCCGGTTGATGCGTATCCTGTTCCTGTTTGTCGGTGAACCGCACCATGTGTTCCACGCGCTACCCATTGCCGCCGAGATGGCGGCAACAGGGCAAAAGGTCGAAGTCGCGGTCGCGAGCGCGGACCATCTGCGCGTGGCCGAACAGGTCGTACAAGCCTATCCGGGATTTGCGCCCCGCATCACGCTGCTTGGGCAAAAGGGTTTCGCCCGCTGGCTTCGCGACAAGGGGCTGTTCCGCAATCCACGCCTGCCGATCCTGATCGACGCGCTGCCCTATCTGCGTCAGTTCGACGCGATCGTCGTGCCCGAACGGACGACCACAGCGATCCGCCATTTCCTGCCGCGGCGGACGCGATTGATCTTTACGCCGCACGGCGCGGGCGACCGCGCGATCATGCTCGACCCACGCGACCGGCATTTCGATTTCGTGCTCGTCGCAGGCGAGAAGAGCGAGCAGCGCCTGCTCGATGCCGGGACGATCCGGCAAGGGCGTTATGCCGTCAACGGCTATGTGAAGCTCGACCTGATGCCCCGGCTTCAGGCGGCGCGCGCGTCGCTGTTCGCGAACGGCCGGCCGACAGTCCTTTACGCCCCCCATTTCAAACGCGATCTGTCGTCGTGGGATCGGTTCGGACGCGATATCATCGACTGGTTCGCCGGGCAGGACCGCTATAATCTGGTCGTCGCGCCGCATGTTCGCCTGTTCGCCGAGGCAAGCGATGCCGAGCGCGCGGCGGTGGCGGAACTCGCGGTACCCGGCAAGATATTGATCGATCTCGCGTCCGACCGCCTGTTCGACATGAGCTATACGAGCGGTGCCGACATCTATCTTGGCGATGTGAGCAGTCAGGTTTACGAGTTTCTCGCGACACCACGCCCGTGCCTGTTCCTCAACGCTCATGGCGTCGACTGGCAGGGCGATCCCGACTATCTGTTCTGGACGCTGGGCGATGTGGTGAACGATCTCGCAGACCTGCCCGATGCACTGGAGCAGGCTCCGGCCCGACATCCGCTATATGCCGCCGCCCAGAGCGAAAGACTGGCGGAATCGATCGGCGGTAACCCGGCGGGCGCAGCGCGGCGCGGCGCCGACGCCATCCTCGGCTTCCTTGCAATGGACGCGGGGCAGGATAAGAGCGAGGCATGACCGACGCGAAGTCCCTACCCGCCCTGACGCCGATCGGCGAAAATTCGACATTGCTGTGGGGCATGACCAATGCCGAACGGCTGCGGCGGCTGGCGCGCGCGGAGGGGTTGCCCGAAGCCTCTTCCACCGCTCAGCTTTACGTCAATCTCGACTATGTGTTCGACCCGGTATGGCTGCGCCATATCGTGACGCTGCCCGGTACGGTAGTGATGGACGGCGACGCGTTGGTGATGGCACATCTGACCGGGGGCATGACCCCTGCGGATATTGCGCAGCACCGCGGCGGGCTCACGATCATCGATTATCGCGACAATCCGCAAATTTATAACCGCCAGCTGCGCAAGCTCGACTGCCCGTTCATTCAGCGACTGACCCCGGAAACGCGGCGCGAGATCGAACGGAAGAGCTATTTCGGCGCCTATAAGGGCGTCACCGATGCGCTGACCAAATATCTGTGGCCCGAACTCGCGCTGTGGCTGACGCGCGGTGCCGCGAGCATCGGCATGACACCGAACTTGGTCACCGCGATCGGCGCGACACTCTGTGTCTACGCGACCTACCTCTTTGCCTACGGCCAATATTGGGAGGGGATGCTCGCGGGCTTCATCTTCATGGTGCTCGATACCGTCGACGGAAAGCTCGCGCGCTGCACGATCACCTCGTCGAAATGGGGCAATGTCGCCGACCATGGCGTCGATTTGGTCCACCCGCCCTTCTGGTGGTATTTCTGGGGCGTCGGGCTGGGTGCCTGGGGTCTCGCGCTGTCGAACCAGACCTTCCTGCTGGTGATGATCGCGGTCGTGGCGGGCTACGTCCTCCAGCGCGTGATCGAGGGGCTGTTCATCAAGGACTTCGGCATGGACATCCATGTCTGGCAGAAGTTCGACAGCGATTTCCGCCTCGTTACGGCACGCCGCAACCCGAATTTCGCGATCCTGTTCTTTGCGACGCTCGCGGGGCGCCCCGACATCGGCCTGATCGCGGTCGCCTGGTGGACGGTCATATCGCTCGTCGTCCATGCGGTGCGGCTGGTGCAGGCCTATGCCGTGAAGCGCTCGGGCCCTCCGATCGTCAGCTGGATGGAAGAAGCATGAACGAGACCATCGACAAATTCGGCCACCCCGCGACGCTGATCGCCGAATATGATCATTGGGTGGTGCTGCTGCGCCCCGCGCAGCCAACGCTCGGCGCGCTGGTGCTCGCAGCGAAATCGGACGCGACGGCATTCGGCGACCTGCCGGCCGAAGCGCATGCCGAGCTCAAGATCGCAACAGCCGCAATCGAGGCCGGGCTCGGCGAAGCCGTCGGCTGTGCGAAGATCAATTATCTGATGCTGATGATGGTCGACCCGCACGTCCATTTCCACGTCCTGCCGCGCTACGATGGCGAACGCTCGGGCGCGGGGCTGACGGTCGCCGACGCCGGCTGGCCGGCGCAGCCCGAACTCGGGCAGGCGGTGAAGCTGGATGAGGCACAGACAGCCGCGCTTGTCGGCTGGCTCAAACCCTATTTCGCGTAGCGGCCTTCTGCGGCCCATTTGGCGGTAAGCGCATCGGCTGCTTCGACGTCCTGCGGGAAGTCGACTTCCTGCCATTCGAGCCCCTCGATCGACACTGTGCCGACGCGGTTGCCCTTCGCAATGATGTCGATCGCGCGCAGATACCAGCGCTCGACGCCGTCGGGGGTGCGCATCATCTGGTCGACCTGGTTGCGGAAGATCGACGGGCCGTCGCCGACGAACGCCAGCATCCCGATCGACTCGGCATTGGTGTCGGGGGGTAGCAGCCGCTTGCCGATATGGTGCAGGCGACCCTCGGCGTCGCGGTTCACCTTCATGTCGTCGTCGTCATAGTCGGTCTTGACGTCGACCGTGACGTTGATTGGCTCGTTCGCGCCTGCGATCAGCTTTGCGACGATCTCGTCCGAAATGATGGTGTCGCCGTTGAGGATGATGAAATCGCGGTCCATCTCCTCGCGCGCGATCCAGCAGGTGCCGAGATTGTCGGCGACCTGAAAGAAGGGGTTGAACAGGGTACGGATGCGCGCGCCGGTGTCGCGGTAGAGCTGCAGCGCATGATCCTCGACGCGTTCGGTGCGAAAACCGGTGACGACGACGATGTCCTTGATGCCGTTCGCAACGAGCGCCGCGACCTGCCAGCTGATGAGGCTGCGGCCGTTGAATTCGATCAGGCATTTGGGGATGTCGCGGGTCAGCGGCAGCAGGCGCGAGCCCTGCCCGGCCGACAGGATGATGGCTTTGTCGATGCTCATAGGGGCTGCCCTATAGCGCCTTGCCGCCGCGCAGCAAATATCGCTTCGATGAGGTCGATGTCGGCGGGCTTGTCGGCGTCGATGCAGGCCTCGGGCTCGGACATCGGAACGACCTTCGCTTTGAGCCCGAAACGCAGGCCCGCGCGTGCGACGCCCTGCTGGATCGTGAAGAGACGGAACAGCGCCCCGATCAGCAGCCACGGTCCGAAGGCGGCGACAATCTTCAGCCCTTTCTTGCGATCGCGTTCGATGCGGCCCCAGAAATCGAGCAAGGGCAATACGCGGCGCCCGCGCAAGCGGAACATGTTCGCCCCCGACCACCAACCACCGCGGAATTTCAGCCAGGTCCGCTTCGACTGCGGATAACGCGCGAACAGCACCTCTCGCTCGACCATCGCGACCGCGACGTCGCTGTCCTCGGCCCCACCCACAAATTCGGCAATCATCGTCGGGGTGAGCAGCACATTGTCGGCGGTGGTAA
The DNA here is from genome assembly GCF_900108295.1 of Sphingopyxis sp. YR583. Taxonomy (NCBI): domain Bacteria; kingdom Pseudomonadati; phylum Pseudomonadota; class Alphaproteobacteria; order Sphingomonadales; family Sphingopyxidaceae; genus Sphingopyxis; species Sphingopyxis sp. YR583. Next base: position 367,374 of record NZ_FNWK01000003.1, read on the forward strand.
CGAGCAAAGGATCGTCACCCGGCGGTAACGCGGCGGCAAGCGAAGTGCTGATCCCCTGCCCGGAATCCACGAAATGCAGGTCGGTGAGGCCAGCCAGCCCCGGTTCCGCCGCAAGGTCGGCACTGTTCTGCGCGAGAATCGTGATCGCACCGACCTGGGGCGAAGCGCGGAGCGCCCGCACGACATGGAGGAGCATCGCCTGCCCCGCGATCGGCAGCAGCGCCTTGGTCGACACCCCGCTACCGGTCAGCAATGGATCGGGACCGGGCCGGCTGCCGGCCAGCACGATCGCCGGAATCGGCCCGCTCATTGTGTGGCCTCGGCGGCCGGCGCGATGCGCCGCGCCGTAACGCCGCGCAGGAAATCGGTCGCTTCTTCGAGCACCGGCCCCTTGTTCTGGAATGGCGCGGCGAGCGCCATCACGATGCCGGTATGCCCCATGCCCGGATAGATGCGGAGCGTCACCGCACCGCCCACCTTCTCGATCGCCGCGGCGAGATTCTGGCTGTTGCGTGGACGCACCGTGTCATCCTCGTCGCCGGTTGCGAGCCAGAGCGGCGGCGCATCGCCGCGCGCGAAATTGATCGGCTGCGTCTTTTCGATCGGCCTGACCTTGCCCATCGCCCTGTCCCCTCGCCCGCCCTTTTCGAGCGGCAAGAAGTCATAGGGCCCGGCGAGCCCCGCGACGCCGCGGACGATCGACGGATCGCTCTTCGCCGCGCGCAGCCACTGCGGGTCGAGCGCGATCATCGCAGCATTATACGCGCCCGCCGAATGGCCCATCAGCGCGATCCGGTCAGGATCGCCGCCCAGCTTGCCGATATGTTCATGCGTCCACGCGACCGCTGCGGCGCTGTCCTCGATGAAATCGGGCCAATGCGCCTTGGGCACCAGGCGATAGTCGGGGATCACCACGACAAAGCCCTGCCGCGCGAGCGCACGTCCGGCAAAGCCATAACTATCGCGCTCGCCGCTGTCCCAGCCGCCGCCATAGAAAAAGACGACAACGGGCAGTTGGTCGTCCGCCTTGGCATTTTCGGGGACCCAGATGTCGAGCGACTGGCGCGGTCCGCGGCCATAGGGTTGATCGGCGAGCAGAAGCCGCGCGCCATCGCCCTGCCCGAGCAGCCGATCGGCCATGTTGAGCGATTTCGCGCCGCCCGCGACGATCATCTTGGCGCCGCCGCCGAACAGCAGCACGAGCAGAAGCACCACGAAAAGGAATTTGATCAACCGTCGTCCTTTGGAAACCGGGCCCGCCATCTCTGCGCCCTACAGGGCGGCGGTGCGGCGAACAAGACGGCTACACACAAGTATCGCGACCTTTTTGGCGTTCGCGCGTAGGACAGGATGATGACCAGCCCCTTCTCCCGCCCCGCCCTGATCTGCAACAGCCAGAGCGGCAGTCACGACGACGCCGTCCTCGCCGAGATTGCCGAAACATGCCGCTCCGCGAGCACACCGCTCGTTGCCGTATTTTCGCTGCCCGACGACGACATTCCGGGCGCCGCAGACCTCGCCGCGCGGGATATCGACCTGCTGCTCGTCTGGACCGGCGACGGGACGATCAATGCCGCCGCAACCCAGGCGGCTGGCTGGGATGGCGCAATCCTTCCGCTGCCCGGCGGCACGCTCAACCTGCTATCGAAGGCGTTGCACGGCGACCGGCCGGCGCCCGAAATCCTGACCGATGTATTGGAAGGCAAGGGTCAGCGCCGGCCCATCCCGACGATCCAGTCCGATGGCGGCAATGCCTTCATCACCATCGTCGCCGGCCCGGCGACCCGCTGGGCCGAGGTCCGCGAAACGATGCGGCAGGACGGTTTGATCGAGGCAAGCCGGGCAGCGCCCGATGCGCTCGACACGATGATGAACGCGCCGGGCGTTGCGGTTGCCGGACATGACGGCGCCTATCCCGCGGTCATATTGACCCCGACGTCCGGAGGCATCCGTGCCGACGGCATCCTGACCGAAGGGACGGCCGACGTACTCCGTCACGGCCTTGCTTGGCTCGGCGGCGATTTTCGCGACGGGCCTAGCGAAGAGATAGCGAATGGGGGGACGATCATTCTCGAAAGCGAGGCCCCAATCAGCCTCGAATATGACGGCGAGCTGGGCGAAACGGCCTCGCCCGCGCGCTTCGGTCTCGGTACCAGCGCGGTGGATTTCGTCGCGACGGCATGACGCGCCTCTTCCACATCAGCGACCTGCATTTTGGGCTCGAGAACCGCGCTGCACTCGGCTGGTTCGAAGATTGCGTGCGCCGCGAACGCCCCGATGCGGTCCTGATAACCGGTGACCTCACCATGCGCGCGCGCAGCCGCGAATTTGCCGCAGCGTGCGACTGGATCGGTGCGCTGGACGTCAAGGTGACGGTCGAGGTCGGCAACCATGATCTGCCCTATTTCAATCCCGTCGAGCGTTTTTTCTTTCCCTATCGCCGCATCCGCGGGATCGAGCGGCTGGTCGAGCGTGAACTCGATCTGGCGGGAGTCGCGATCGTCCCGCTCAAGACCACCGCGCGCGCGCAATGGCGGCTCGACTGGTCGAAGGGCTGGGTAACCAGGCGGGCTCTGGAAAAGACGCTTACGGCGATCGACGCGCTGCCGCGCGGCACGACGGTGCTGGTCACCGCGCATCACCCGCTGGTCGAAGCGGGCACGAAAGGCCGCGCACTGACCCGCGGTGGCGAACGCGCGCTGGCCGCGCTGGCAGAGCGCGGCGTCGCTGCTGTGCTCTCCGGCCATGTCCACGATGCTTTCGACCTGACACAGGAAACAGCGGCCGGTCCCATCCGCATGATCGGCGCAGGCACGCTGTCGCAGCGCATCCGTTCGACCCCGCCCAGCTTCAACGACCTGATGGTACAAGGCACGGCGATCGACGTTCGCGTGCGTAACCTCGAGAAAATCTCGACACCCGACATGCAGATCGACGATGTCCCGCCCAATGCGTTGCCGCCGCGCGAACCCGGCGAACCGGTCGCCCCCGTCGCCGCGGTGCCGCCCGTCGATCCACCGGTGCATTGACGCTGCGCCCCATTGACGCATTCCGAAGGCCCGTTACGTTGCAAGAAAAAACGGGATGAGGACATATGCTGACACGAGGCGACGATTTTCCGTTGCACCAGACTAGCGAACCGATCGCGTTCGCCGGGACGGACCGCAATTTTTACGACCGCTATTTTTTCAACGGCTATTCGCCCGACGGCTCGGTCTTTTTCGCCGCGGCGATGGGCTTTTACCCCCAGCTCGGCATCGTCGACGCCAGCTTCTGCGTCATACTGAACGGCGTCCAGCATAATCTCCGCGCCAGCCGCCGGTCGGGAGGCGAAAGACTGAACCTGTCGGTCGGGCCGATCATCCTCGACATCGACATACCGCTACAGGTGCTGACGCTCCACATCTCGCCGAACGACGGCCCGCTCGAGGGCGAACTGCGCTTCACGAACCGCCATTTCCCGATCGAGGAACCGCGATTCATCCGCCGCAACGGCACGCGGCTGTTCATGGATTATACGCGCATAACGCAGAACGGCCGCTGGTCGGGCTGGCTCTCGGTCGATGGCGAGCGTGTCGAGCTTGGCGACGGATGGAGCGGTACGCGCGACCGGAGCTGGGGGGTACGCCCGGTCGGCGCGAGCGAACCGCAGCCGCCACCCGAGGGCAATTTCAACCAGTTCTTCTGGCTGTGGACGCCCTGCAATTTCGAGGATCGCTCGCTTTTCTTCCATAGCAACGACGATGGCGCCGGAGCCCCGTGGAACCGCCGCGCCGTAATCGTCGACGACAGCTGGAACACCGAGGACGGAACCGAACGGCATTTCGCCGATGCGGCCTTCGACATCCAGTGGACGCCGGGATCGCGGCGCATCGCGCGAATGGCGGCCGATCTTGGTCACGGCCACCGGCTGACGCTCTCGCCAACCGGGCCGGTCTTTGCAATGAGCGGCCTCGGTTACACACATCCGGTCTGGGGACATGGCCTCGACCATGGCGCCGAACTCGCGGTCGCGCACGACCAGCTTAGCGAAGCCGAGCGCGCCTGGGGGAATCCGCTCGCGATGCACATTCAGGCGCTCGTCACAGCCGAACTGACCGACGGCAGCACAACGCATCGCGGCGTAGGCGTCCTCGAACAATTGTTCGTCGGTCCGCACGCTCCGACCGGCCTTGCCGGCCTGATGGATCCGGCGCCTTGAGCTTTCCGACGTCGCCCGAGGCGATGTCGCCGGCGTGGCTCGCGGGCAAGCTGGGGCAGGAGGCGGACGCACTGCGCGGTTTCACCGCGAGCAAGGTCGGCACCGGGCAGATGTGCGACAGTTTTCGCCTGACGCTCGACTGGACCGATGATGTGGACGCACCCGCAACAGTCGTCGCCAAATGCCCAAGCCACGACGACGCGAGCCGCCATATCGCCAAGCTCACCGGCACATATGTCAAGGAAGTCAGTTGGTATCGTGAGCTTGCGGCCGGGAGCGATGTCGCTGCGCCACTTTGCCATCATGCCGAAATTGCTGACGACGACGTCGATTTCATCCTGATTCTCTCGGACCTCGCGCCCGCGCGGCAGGGCGATCAACTCGCGGGGCTGGGACTGGCGGGGCTCGTTCCCTGCATCGACGCCGCAGCCGGACTCCACGCCTTGCTATGGAACGACCCGCGGCTCGACTCGCTGCCCTGGCTCGCCCGCGACAATGGCGATGTGATCCGCGCCCTGTTCCCGCAACTTTATGCCGGCTTTCGCGAACGCTATGCCGCGCGGCTCGCTCCCGAGGTGCTCGACATCGGCGCGGCCATCATCGAAAAGCTCGACGCCTATCTTTCACGGCAGACGGCCGGGCGGACCATCGTTCATGGCGATCTACGCATCGATAACATCCTCTTCTCGCCGGACGGAGAAAGCTGCTGGCTCGTCGACTGGCAGACGCTTGGGCGCGGCAGCGGTGCAACCGACCTCGCCTATCTGGTCGGAACGAGCATCGCCGACCCGTTCGAGCGCGCAGCGGCGGACCGGCCGGCGTTCGACCACTGGATCGCGGCGCTTGAACGGCGCGGCATCGCGCCGGATGCGGCCGGGCTGTGGGCCGACTATCGTGTCGGCGCGCTCAGCGGCTATTTCATGGCCGTCTTTGCGTCGATGAGCGTGGAACGCACCGAGCGAGGCGACGAAATGTTTGCAGTGATGGCCGAACGGCCAGCGCGACAAGCGCTCGCGCTCGGGAGCCTCGACCTGTTTTAACCGAGCCGGTGCGGCGTCGGATCACCGATTTCGCCGACAAGCTGGGCATAAGCGTCGGCGCGGCATCTGGCGTAATGATGGCCAAGGTCTTCGCGCGAGATCGATAAACCATCAGCAAGCGCATCGAGGATGGCCGGATCGTCGTGCAGCGCGATTTCGCGGACCAGCGCGCCGGAGTCGATATCGAGGATGGCCGCGAGCAGACGAAAGCTGCGCGCCCGCTGGCGGAACTCGAAATCCATCAGCCGCGCTGAATCCTTTTCCTCCTTGGCGAGAAGGGCCCTGCGAAGGTCGAAAACCATGGCGTCAATCTATGATGCCCGGCGCATTTCTTCAACGCGCAACGGAAAAGGGCGGCCCGTTGCCGGACCGCCCTTCCCTTGTCCGTCCGTCGACGGAAACTGATTAGCGCTTCGAGAACTGGAAGCTGCGGCGGGCCTTGGCCTTGCCGTACTTCTTACGCTCGACCGCGCGGCTGTCGCGGGTCAGGAAGCCGGCCGACTTCACAACGCCGCGCAGTGCGGGTTCGAAGCGGGTCAGCGCCTGTGCGATGCCGTGCAGAACGGCGCCCGCCTGGCCCGAAAGGCCGCCACCCTTGACGGTCGCGATCACGTCATACTGGCCAACGCGCTCGGTCAGACCGAAGGGCTGGTTGATGACGAGACGCAGCGTCGGACGTGCGAAATAGACTTCCTGGTCGCGGCCGTTGACGGTGATCTTGCCCGTGCCGGGCTTGACCCACACGCGGGCGACGGCGTCCTTGCGGCGGCCGGTCGCATAGGCGCGGCCCTGCTTGTCGACCTGCTTTTCGCGCAGCGGCGCGTTGCTGGTCGGAGCGGCGACGGTGCCTTCGACGGCGCCGGCGAGATCCTTGAGATCGGTCATGGTCTGTTCGTCAGCCATTATGCACCCACCTTGTTCTTGCGGTTCATCGACGCGACGTCGATCACTTCGGGGTTCTGCCCTTCGTGCGGATGTTCGGTGCCGGCGAAGATGCGCAGGTTGCGCATCTGCTGGCGGCCGAGCGGGCCGCGCGGGATCATGCGTTCGACGGCCTTTTCGAGCACGCGCTCGGGGAAACGGCCTTCGAGGATCTTCGCGGGGCTCGTTTCCTTGATGCCGCCGGCGTAACCGGTGTGCTTGTAGTAACGCTTGTCCTGCAGCTTCTTGCCGGTGAACGCCACCTTCTCCGCATTGATGACGATGACATTGTCACCGCAATCGACGTGGGGGGTGAACGACGGCTTGTGCTTGCCGCGCAGGATGTTGGCGATGATCGAGGCAACGCGGCCCACGACGAGACCCTCGGCGTCGATCAGCACCCATTTCTTTTCGACCGTTGCGGCATTCGCCGAGGCGGTCGTCTTGGTCAGCGCCTTCATGGCACGCTCCTTGACAGATATGGACCGGAGCAACAGCGCCCCGAAACAAACCGCGCCGCCTGTCCCGAACGGACGAAGCGGCGCTTCGGAGCGGGCCAATGGCGAAGGCAGGGCTGAAAGTCAAGCAGATCGCGGCTTTGCTGACAGGTATTATGATACCTTCACCCCTGCGGAGCGATCTCCAGCGCGCGAACCCGCTCTTCGACGAGGGCTCGTCCATCGCCTTCCGCCTCGACCATCCAGCTCTGCCGCTGTTCGCGCATCACCAGCCCGGTCGCGGTATCGACGGTCCACAGATTGTCGATTTCCAGCGGCCGCGCGGCGCCCGCGACGGGCGCGGCATCGCGCTCGACCTTGGCGATCGTCTGCAGCGCTCCGTCGTGCCGCATCGACACGCTCGCGCCCCCGGCCTGCGCCGATAGCGGAATGGCGTCGTTCGCGGGCGCAACGAGCGCACGGATATCGGCGGTCGCCAGCCGGTCGCGCTCGGCGGCGGGCAAGGCGGCGATGAGCTGTGCCAGTTGCCGGGCTTCGGGTCGCCCCGCCTTCGCCCCGACCGCTTCGATCCGCGCGGTCACCCGCTCCCACAACGCGTCCGGGTCGACGAGGTCGATCCGGCTGCCGTCGGGTGCGACAAGATAAGCCATCGCTTCGCCGACCAGCGGCTCAAGCATCAGCGACAGCGCGCGGGTCACCTCGGGACGTGCATCCGAATCGATCCGCTGCAGCACCGCCTCGAGCCGGTAACCGCGACCGACGCGTTGCCATTGCATTGCATAGGTGAGCGAGAAGTTGACCAAAGACCCTTCGCGGCCGATCCGGCGCGTGGTCACGCGATAGGTCATCGGCCGGTCCACCGGGGGAGCAAACTGGAAATGCGTGGCCGCGGACGCCGGAACATCGCCCGGCGCCGAAGACGGAAGAGCCTGGGCCGCCAGCAGCAGGAAAAGGCCGCCGAGGCTGCCGGCCGACATCATGCGGCGCCGCGGCCCAGCCGATGAAGCGACGCGGCGGCGATGGCGACGAGGATCGCACCGGTCACCTGATGCCATACGGCCACCCACATCGACACACCCGACACGACCGTCCAGATGCCGAGTAGCATCTGCGCGGCGACAACCGCGACGAGCAGTTGCGCCTCGACCCGCGCGCCGCGGCGCGACAAGCTGCGTGCCAGAAGAAGCAGCGCGAGCGCCGCGATCCACGACCACCAGCGATGGAGGAAATGGATAAGGAAGGGATCGTTGGTCAGCGCGAGCCATGCGCCGCCCGCCCAGTCGATGCCCTCGGGCACGAAATGGTCATTCATCAGCGGCCAGGTGCTGGCGACAAAGCCGGCATTGAGCCCCGCAACCCATGCGCCGAGCAGCAACTGAATGAAGAGGATCGCGATAACGCCCAGCGCGGGTCCGGTCAGACGCGCGGGACGTGCGGCGGGATCGCGCGCGAGCCTGTCGAGATCGCGGGCGGTCCACACCAGCCCGGCGAGCAGGAACAACGCGGTCAGCAAATGTGTCGCGAGGCGGAAATGGCTGACGTCGACGCGATATTCGAGGCCCGAAGCGACCATCCACCAGCCGATCGCACCCTGCAGACCGACGAGCGCCGCGAGCGCGAATAGGCGGGGACCATAGCCCGCCGGGATCGCGCGGCGCCATGCATACCAGATCAGGGGAAGGAGCAGCGCCATGCCGACAAGGCGGCCGAGAATGCGGTGCAGCCATTCCCAGAAGAAGATCGCCTTGAACCCCGCCAGCGTCATGCCGAGGTTGATCTCCTTATATTCGGGGATTTGCTTATATTTTTCGAACTCGGCGATCCATCCGGCTTCGCTCAGCGGCGGCAGAACTCCTGAAACGGGCCTCCATTCGGTGATCGAAAGCCCAGATTCGGTGAGGCGGGTGATACCACCCACGCCAACCACGATGATGACGAGAAGCGCGACCGCCCAGAGCCAGCGCGCGAGCGCCGCGGGGCGGGGTTGGCGGGCGGCAGGCGCCGGCAAGGCAGAGGCGTGCGTCATGCCAGCCCTATCGGCGCTCGCAGGGCGATAGGCAAGGGGTCGAACCTGCGCACCCGGGGGAAATTCATGGCCCCGAAAGATGCGGCTTGATAGAGGACGGCGATGCCCAACCGCTCCGGGATGATCCTTGCCGCCCTGCTCACGTCGATGACCGCACCCGTCGTCGCGGCAGCGCCCGCCGAACAATCGCCCTATGCTGCATTGGCAGCGATCGAAGCGCGCGTCGCGACCATCGGCTTCCGGTTGACGACCGCCAACGCCGACTGGTGCCCGGTGCGCCAGCCTCAGTTCGGGTGGATATGGGGCGACCCGCGGCTCTACACCGCCGACCAGCGCGCAGAGGCGCTCGCGGCTTATGGCGCCGGGGACGGGGTTCACGCCTTCATTGCGGCGCTCGCCCCGCATTCGCCCGCCGCATCGGCGGGAATGAGGGTCGGTACATCTATCACCGGGATAGCAGGTGCCCCCGTTCCCGACGGAGCGGGGGACCATCCCTTCGCACGCATCACCGCGATCGAAGGCGATATGGCTGCTCGACCACTCGATACCGCGATTGCCCTGCATGTCGGCGCCGGACATATCGTCCATGTGACGCCGGTCGCGGGCTGCGTCAGCGACTTTCGGGTCGAAGCGAATGAAAAGCCGGGCGCCGTGGCCGATGGACGGATGGTGCTCGTCAATCAGGGCCTCGCCGATTTCGCCGCCGATGACGAGGAGCTTGCCGCCGCGATCGCGCACGAGCTGGCGCATAATATATTGCGCCACCGCGCGCGGCTCGATGCGGCGGGGGTCGATCGCGGCCTCGGCAAACAATTCGGCCGCAATGCGCGTCTGTTCAAGCAGACCGAGATCGAGGCCGACCGGCTTTCGGTGTGGTTGCTCGCCGGTGCAGGCTATGACCCTGCGTCCGCCGCGCGCTTCTGGACGCGTTTCGGCCAGCGAAAGGGACGGCCGCTGTTTCAGGCGGGTACGCACCCACCCTGGCGCGAGCGCGTCGCCATACTCGAAGCCGAGGCGGCGGCGGTCGCGGCCGCACGTGCTACGGGGCGACCTCTCAGGCCGCCGCTGATCGACGATCCCGCGCCCTTGGAATAGGCGCGCGCGCATCCTATTTTGGGAACAATCCCCTCCCCTAACAAGGATCGACGCCCATGACCCAAGAGACCGCTATTTTTGCCGGAGGCTGCTTCTGGTGCACCGAAGCGGTGTTCCAGTCGCTCGAGGGCGTCGAGAGCGTAGAAAGCGGCTATATCGGCGGATCGGTCGCCAACCCGACCTATAAGCAGGTATGCGGCGGCGATACCGGCCATGCCGAAGCGATCCGCATTACATTCGATCCTGGGGTCATTTCCTATGGCGACCTGCTCGACGTCTTTTTCGCGACGCACGACCCGACGCAGCTCAACCGCCAGGGCAATGACATCGGCACCCAATATCGCAGCGCGATCTTTCCGCTCGATGCCGCGCAGGCCGACGCCGCGCGCGCGGGGATCGAGCGCGCCGGCGCAGACTGGCCCGCCCCGATCGTTACCACGATCGAAAGCGCGTCCGACTGGTATCCGGCCGAGGATTATCATCAGGCCTATTGGGAAGGTGAAGGCCAGCGCAATCCCTATTGCATGGCGGTCATTCCGCCGAAGCTGGCCAAATTGCGCAAGGGTTTCAGCGATCGCCTGCGTAGTGTATAGAAATCTGGCTGGTCATGCAGCCATCGTCGCAAGATGGCCGCATGACGTCACTTTTCATTGACTTTCCAATTGTTTTGACTAGCGGACGCGCCTTCGCTGGGGCAGGATGCCCCTGAAACGCAGTTGGGGGCGCTGCCGGGTGCTGGCATCACTGTTTCTGATTGGCACGTTGGTCACGACACCGCAGATGGCGGTTCAGGCCGCAAGCCAGACAATCGTCGAGGACAGCAGCGGCGGAATGACGCGCGCCGTCAACCGGATGGTCGGCGGCATCGTCAGCTATGCGCGCTGGCCCGATGCCGCGCCGCCGGCCGGACGCGTCATGTGCCTTGTCGGGACGCCTCGGCTGTCCGATCGCATGGCGCCCGATATTCCGGGCCCCGGCTCGGTCGTGGTTCGCCGCATCGCCGCGGCCGCCGTCACCCCCGACTGCGACATATTGTTTCTGGGCCGGATGCCCGTCGCCGACCGGCGCCAGCTGATCGCCTGGGTACGCGGGCGCCCGGTCCTCACCATCACCGACGATGATGCCGCCTGCATCTATGGCGCGATGTTCTGCCTGAACAACAAGGCGGCCAGCCTCAGCTTTTCGGTCAATATCGACGCGATCGGCCGTGGCCCGCTCCGGATCGACCCGCGCGTGCTGCGGATCGGCGGCGGCGAGGGAGGCGGGTCATGACCGGCCAAAGCCCCACGCCCGCGGTCGAACGGATCGGTACGCGCACGACGCTGCAAAAGCTGCTGTCGCGCTTTCATTTCGGTATCACCCTGTTCGCGGTCGCGCTGTCGGGTCTGACGATCCTGCTTGCCGGGGTGACCGCGCTGCGCGGCTATGCCGATCGCAATATGGAACTCGCGGCCCAGCTCGGTGCCTATGGTGTCGAACCGGCGCTGGTGTTCAACGATCCGCAGGCGGTCCGCGAAGGGCTCGAACCGCTGACCCGGATTCCCGGGATCGCGCGGCTCCGCGTGCTCAACGATGTTGGCCGCCCGGTCACCGAATGGACCTCACCCGTCGCCGATCCGGCACCGATCCTGACCCGCATTTTCTTCCCGCGCCCCTTTGCCGTCACCGTCCAGCGCAACGGATCGGCAATCGGCAAGATCGAGGTATGGGGCGACAGTTCGACACTCGTCGACTATGTCCGCCTTGGCCTGCTCGCCGGCCTCGGCTGCCTGCTCATCACCGCGTTCGGCACCATCTTCCTCGCGCGGCGGTTCGAATATGAACTGGTCAAGCCATTGAACGAGATCGCGACCGTTGCGCACGACGTGCGCCTGCACCGCCGTTTCGACAAGCGGGTCAAGCCGCTCGGCATCGCCGAACTCGACCGGCTGGGCGGCGACATCAATTCGCTGCTCGACGAATTGCAGGGGTGGCAGGGCCATATGGAAAGCGAGCGGGCGATGCTCGCGCACCGCGCCTCGCATGACACGCTGACCGCCATGCCGAACCGCGCCGCGTTCGACGAGCAACTGACGCAACGCATCGAGATGGCCGAGAGTCGCGGCGAACGCTTTGCGCTGCTCTTCATCGACGCCGACAATTTCAAGGCCGCGAACGACAATTTCGGCCATGCTGCGGGCGACACCGTCCTTGTGGCGCTGTCGACATGCATTCAGGATACGCTTCGCAAGGGCGATTTCGCCGCACGGATCGGGGGGGACGAATTCATCGTCATCATCGACCCGCTCGACAGCGAGGCCGTTCCCGACGAGTTGGCGAACCACATCCGGTCCTGCGTGTCGCAGCCCATCGCCTTGCCAGGCGGCGAAACCTATCGCGCGGCGGTCAGCGTCGGTGTCGCCGTCTTTCCCGACGACGGCACAAGCCCCACCGCACTGCTGACCGCAGCGGATGCGGCAATGTATGCCGACAAGCTGACCAACCGTTCCAGATGATGTCCAGCGGAGTGACACCGTGACCCTTGATTTCCCCCGATCGATCCGGACCCTCTTCCTAGCCGGTCTCGCCGCCTTGCTTGCGGCGTGCCAGAGCGTGCCGCCGGCCAGCGGCTTCAACGCCGCGCAAATCGCCGTGCTGCAGTCGCAAGGCTTTGTCGAAAGCGGTCCGGGCTGGATGCTGAGCATGCCCGAGCGGCTGCTTTTCCCGTCGAACGAAAGCGGCGTGACGCCCGAGCAGCAACAACGCATCACCGACATCGCCGCCAAACTCGTCGCCGTCGGCATTGTCACGGCGCGGATCGAAGGACACACCGATTCGACCGGCACCTCCGCCTATAATCTGACGCTGTCGCAGGCACGCGCGCAAGCCGTCGCGGGGCCGATGCAGGCGGGCGGCATGCAGTTTACCGCCGACCAGGTCGTCGGCCGGGGCGAGACCTTGCCTCTGTCGAGCAATGCGACGGCGGAGGGGCGGCAGGACAACCGGCGCGTGGTTGTGATCGTCACGCCGCAGTGAGGCGGCGGGCGACGCGTTTCGACGCCGTCCGACCCTTTTCTTGACCGAAGTTCGCCGCTAAGCCGTCGCCCATGAAACCGATCCGCAAAGCCGTCTTTCCCGTCGCCGGCCTCGGCACCCGCTTCCTGCCCGCGACCAAGGCGATTCCCAAGGAAATGCTGCCCG
>NZ_FNWK01000005.1 GCF_900108295.1 Sphingopyxis sp. YR583
GTAAAGGGCCTCGTCGAAAAACCGCCGGTCGCCGAAGCACCGTCGAACCTGATCATTTCGGGCCGCTATATCCTGCAACCCGAAGTGATGCGCGTTCTCGAAAAACAGGAAAAGGGCGCGGGCGAGGAAATTCAGCTGACCGATGCGATGGCGACGATGATCGGCACCCAGCCCTTTCACGCCGTTACCTTCGACGGTGCGCGTTACGACTGTGGATCGAAGGCCGGATATATTCAGGCCAATCTGGCAGTGGCGCTCGGACGGCCCGACATGGCGGACGAAGTTCGCGCCTTTGCGGTCGATCTGCTGGAGCGCCGCCGGTAACGATCTGCGCCACAATGCAACTTAAATGCAACCCGCTGCCAAATTCGCACAAAACCCCGGCTGGCGCGCGGCGCGATCGGAGGCCACCGACTCAGGAAACGACTCGGCGAGGATATTGCGTTTCTCGCCAAAGGTTTCGGGCACATTAAACTCACGTATATGCGGCACGCTGTGCGATTAGATCGTAGAGACGCACCCGTTGGCACGGCAAAGCCTCCAACCTCAGCACGACGGGGACGGCATCGAGCAGCGCGTGATTTAGTCGCCCGGCATGCTGCTGCGGAACAATCACTTCGCCAATTACACACCCGACCGTGACCATAATGCACCACATTTCCAGCAGTTAGCCGCAGGGCGAGCTGAGCGCGGCAGGCACGCATCACTGAACTGTGGCCTCGGCGGCAGGATATAATCCTACACCCCGAAACGCAAAAGAATCACCCATTCGGCGGCTCGTCTCGAATCGGGACAAGCAGCTCAAAAACGGTCTCTTACGATTCGACTCCCGCGCGCAATGCGTGTAACTATTATGTTACTAATTAAGCAACGGACTGGGGTCGCAACCTTTTCGGGCAGGAGCGCGACTATGCGTAATTTGATTAAACTTACCGCGGCAATCGCGATGGTCGGAGCAAGCGTTCCGGCATCGGCTGCCGTCACCATTTGCCTCGGCGGCGGCTGCGCTGCACAGCCGGGTTCGAACGTTCTGGTCACGGAGGGTGTCCCCGGACTCAATGTCACGGGCACGCTTAACAACGCCCCTGGGACTGTGAACTTTTCGTCGACCGAACAGCTCATCGGCCTCGCTAACGGACAGGCTCGTGTGGGCGCCGTTGACGGCGTCCTCAACAACCCCCTGACCTTCTCGCTGACGGGCGGCTTGATCACCGCACTCGAGTTCAACATCGACGCACTTACCAGCGGCAATGTTATCTTCTCGTTCTCGGGCGGCGATAGCAATGGCCTCGTGACGAGCGCCTACGCCATTGGCCAGAACGGCAGCAACTTCTTCAATGCCTTCAACGGCACCTTCTCGAGCGTCACGATGACCTTTGCTGATGGCGCCACGGTTTCCGATGTCGGCCAATTCCGCCTCAACTCCGCACAGGCTGTTGCGGCTGTGCCTGAGCCGGCCACTTGGGCGCTGATGATGCTCGGCTTCGGCGCGATCGGCTTCTCGGTACGTCGCCGCAAGCAGGACGTCCGCGTCCGCTACGCATAATCGGCTGCCCCCTCGGGGGCAGATTGGCTCGGCATGATTTTGAGGGCACCACCTTCTCTCAATGCCGACGAAGTACCCCCGCCCCGGCAGTTGCATCTGGTCCACGGATGTAACTGCCGGGGACGCTTCGTTTGGGGATATAGTCCCCCGGGGTGATCCGAGCAGCAAATTGTGAGCTACTGGTCGAACGCTTTGGTGCGGAGAATACCGATGCTCGGATCCAAGTATGGCGCGCGCGGACGCCTTCACCCCATCGCGAACACCGGCCAATTCCTACTCCCACTAAACTTCGCCAACTGAATTGGCCGGGTAACTGGATCCCGGCCGCCGTCGCATTGCGATCTGCCCGTCCGGGCGATGCGAATTTGTTTGTTTCCTAGGGGCGAACGGGGGACCCCAACCCGACGCAGAATGGCGCCAACAGGGGCCGCGCGATCCAGAACAGAGAGGCGTGCCGCAGCTATGCCCGCTCGCCGGCGAACCCTCGCTTCCAAACGGGCCAGCTCATAATCCCAGCCTTGCCGCACTCGCCGTCACGCAAACGCAGCGGTAACGGCCGCTCACGCTATCGTTAGACGCATATCCATACTGGAGGCTGGCCGAAAGTCGAGCAGCCAATCTTGCTCATGTTCAGTTCCGACCTGAGGCGCCTTGATAGTGTCTGAATAAGGGGGGGCCGCACACGCGATCGACAAAAAAAAGGGGCGACCAATGGCCGCCCCTCGAAACCCGTGTGGTTTGTTTGTCAGGCGAACTTGAGCACGCCGACCTGACGGCGCCGGCGCATACCAAAGCCGACCGCACCGAAGCCGAGCATCATCAGCGCCCAGGTTGCGGGTTCCGGCACAGCGTTGATGGTGAAGTTGTCGGCCTCGAACGCATTTCCGGTCGAGCTCAGACGGAGCGAAGCAAGGGCCCCGACATCGCTACCCGTGACGTCGAACCGAACAAGCGGATTGAGATTCGGGTCCGTCTGGCTGCCATTCGCCGGGTTAAAAATGTTCGAGCCGGTGAAGCTTGCGAGAACATTGCCGCCGCCATCGAGGAATTCGAGTGTATTGTAGGAGTCTACCGAACCCCAGAGAAAGCTTACATTGAATATGTCGCCGATCGACGACAGATCCAGCACGCCCGATGGGCCATCGGCCGGGCCGACGGTCCAATAGTTGCCGGTGCTTCCAAACGGCTGTGCACGGATACCGTCAAGCGAGCCGCTGGTTACGAGACCGCCCGTTACCGGTGCGGCCGTCTCGAAATTATAGGTCGGGGTCGGGCCCGAATAGGGATTGGTGCCCGGCGTGACGGTTCCCAGCGTGATCGCGGCATTTGCCGCAGCGGGGAGCGCCAGAGCGGCAGCGGAAACCAGCATTAACTTTGTAATAAAAGTACGCATCGTCGGTATCTCCATAGCGGAAACAGGCCGTGCGACTCGCCCTGTCGTGTTAATAGTTACTAATCATTAACTCGATTCGCGCCGTTGGCGAGTCAAAAATCAAAAACATGTCCCGATTCGGGATTCTTGGCGCAATCCGCGGCCATCGCGGTCAATCGGCCGAACCCAATTGGATGAGCGTCGCCGATCGCCATGCGCGCTCCGCCTTCTACAGCAAGAAGCGATGCCTCCCTGCTGATGGAGGAGCTAGCCATACGGCGCGAGTTCGTGGCCGTCCTCGTAACGGCAATTTAACCTCAGCTTACTATTTGAAAGCTCCAGAACGGAATTGCCCAAGGCGGGAGAATTCGCGGTGCTCAATGATGTAGCAGGCGAAAAATCGATCATCGGACCTTTAGGTCGATTGACACGAGCGGATTTGCCTTCTTCAAATACGACGCATTGGACGAGCCGCCGAAAAGCCGAACTGATGGCGGCGATCGACGGCGGCCTCATCGGCCTTGCCGAAGCCTTAGAAGAGTACCGGCTAACTTCGGAGGAGCTTGCCGCTTGGCGAGAAACGGTTGGCCGTGCCGGAATTCCGGGACTCCGGGTTACCCGGCATACGCACGCACTTGCCCCCGGTGACCCGGCTGGGTGAAGACCGCTCCATGATCGCCATGAACCGCAACAATCCGTCCTAGGCGTTTTACGCGATCCGCCAGAGCCTGCGGCGAGATGACTCTCTCGGATCTCGTTCTTTCGTCGCTGGCCACTCCTATATCCACTGCCACTTGTCGGTTACGCAGCGCGGAGGGAGCAGTTGAACCCATCGGTTTGCTGCTCGCTGCGATCAGCGATGTATCGGCGACAATGCAAGTTCAGATGCGCCGCGGTTGCGATGGCGCACTAGTCAGGCAGAAAACGATGGGCAAGTTGATCCAACTCGTCCGGCGTCACCTCGTCGCCCAGCCGCTTATTCAATATTTCGATGCCCGCGTTGACCTCTACCGCGGCCTCGATTTCGCCAAGCCGATCCAGAACCGAAAGCTGCGCGTATAATGCGTCACGTGCAGCGCGTATTGCTATGTCTTTTTCCATCGGCTTCGACCGCCTCCCCAGCCTCGTTATCTGAAAGTCGCCATCTGAAGGACGTTCACCATGTCGTCCAGTAGCAGGCCGACTGGAGGCCCGAAACTCAAAATCAAACTGTCAATATCGCATGCGATGGTCGCGGACCGTGTCGGCCGAAGAGGATCACCTTCGAAAGGCGAGCGGTTCCTATATAGCGGAGACTATATGTCGCAACATACCTTCATCGCCGGGTCAGCGTGTGAGCTAACTCCGGCAGCGCAATATATCCGCATGTCCACCGAGCATCAGCGCTACTCGCCGGACAATCAACGTACAGCGATTGCCGCTTTCGCTGCCCGTCGCGGTTTTGATATTGTAGAGACTTACATAGACGCTGGGCGCAGCGGTCTAACGCTAGCACGGCGCCCGGCCTTGAAGCAGCTTTTCGCAGATGTGCTTTCCGGTCAGGCGAAATTTCGTGCAATTCTGGTTCTTGATGTCAGCCGTTGGGGTAGATTTCAGGATACCGATCAATCGGCGCATTACGAATATATGTGCCGTGCCGCAGGGGTGCAGGTTCATTATTGCACCGAGCCCTTTGACAACGACGGCGACCCTTTGTCGTCAATGATGAAACATATGAAAAGGGTTATGGCCGCCGAATATAGCCGGGAACTGTCGGTGAAAATCTCTCGCGCCCAGCGGCAGCAGGCGGGCTTGGGGTACAAGCAGGGCGGAGATCCCCCCTTGGGGCTAAGGCGCCAGGTCGTGGACGAGAGCGGCGCACCCCGAATGATTTTGGCTCGCGGTCAGCGCAAAGCCCTAAGCACCGACAAGGTTGTCTATGTCCGGGGCCCTGCAAGCGAGATTGCGCTCGTTCGCAATATATTCCGGCTCTTCGTGGAAGAGAAACTCCGCCTCGGGCAGATCGAGAAATGGCTGAACGCTCGAGACAAGCGGCAAGCAAACGGGAAACCGTGGACCACCAGCGCCGTGCGCCGACTACTAATGCAAGATCTCTATGCCGGCCGCTATGTATTTGGAAAGAGATCCAATAACCTCGGCCGACCATCATATACGCCACCGAGTCACTGGGTTACGGCGGACGTGATGGTACCAGTCGTGACGAACGAAATCTTTCGCGCCGCTGAGCGCCGGTTGAAATCCATCACCCGCAGAGTCTATTCGACCGAGGAGATCGAGACCGGGCTCGAGCGCTTGCTTGCAGAAAGAGGCCATTTATCGGGGCGTTTTATTCAACAATGCAGCTATCTGCCGTCGCCGGAGGCTATCGACACCCGATACGGCAGTCTAGCGGCCGCGTTTCGAACGGTCGGCTTCGAAATCCCCTCTCGGATCAAGAAGAACCCGGCCGGCCTTCCCTACTCGGATGATGAACTCCTCAACGATTTGCGTCGGATCTACCAAGACCGGGGTTATTTAAGTGGGCATGCGGTCGACGCCGATTCCAACTCCCCCAGCAAAAAATACTTCGTCCGACGATTTGGTTCTTTGGCGAAGGCGTTCGAACTGGCGGGCGTCGAAGTCACCTCAACGGAAAAGCGACGAGCGGCGATCGCATTTCGCGACGAGAACGGGTTATCCCACAAGCCACCCAAGAAGGCGGCACGCCGAAACCTTGATGGCTCCGCATTCACGGATGACCAGCTTCTGGGTCATCTACGGCGTCTTCTACGGGAACATGGTTATTTGTCCGTGCCACTAATCGACGCGGATCCTGAGGTTCCCGCGAAGAATCTCTTTCGCAGGCGCTTCGGTGGGCTCCGTGCGGCATATGCACGCGTCGGCTTTTTCAGTAGTCAGAGCGATATTGTACGCGCGGCGCATGCGCGGCTCGCTTCATGATTCACGCGATCCTCGTTATGTGGGTTGCAGTATCATGATCCGGGGGCGGCCCAGGGAGGACCGGGCAGTCTAAAAAATAGAACCACCCCCGACTGCCGCGAACAAGTTTTCAAACGAAAGGCCCTGCCCCAAGGCAGAGCCTTTCACACCCCCTTTTGAATACCGAAAGAAAATGTCCTACAAAGCCGGGCGTCGCAGGCTAGGACATGTAAGGCGGACAAGGTACCAGCCACTCGCCCACATAGCCTTGATCTATGTTATCAGATAACTAACCGAAGTGAATGTAGGGTGGTGCTCAAATCCAACCGCATGGGCCCAGGACCGGGGCCGGTGACGTCGATCGATCGTTAAGTGGGAGACATGTTCGTGGATGCGGTCGAACTTTCATTCCAGGCTCTCTCTCGGTGTGACGAGATTTTTGCGAAGAACCATATGTGGGAAAATGTCCGCGCTGCGATGTTCCCGATGATCGAACAGAGCAATGACATCCGCGACGCTATCGTCGTCGACGATGAAACCGCGGCCAAGTTTGTGGTTTCTGTCCTTGCAAGATATGTGGAGCGACAGCTCGCGACGGGTAATTTCCACTGCCATCGCGGTACACTTGGTATCCACGGACAGAACCTTCGAGAGATCGCTGAAACGGCTTTGCGCTATCTGGAGGAGCATAAAGCGATTTCGCACGACAGCTATCTAATGAAAATGAAGCATCTCAACGAGGTGGTGTCGACGGCAAGCCGTTCACAAAATATCGCGCCGACCGGGCGTGCAGACGTCGCCGGATCTTAAATTCAAGCCATTCCGAATCTCATTGCCCTTCGCGCTTCCGGGGTGCGGTGTCATGGGACGGCGCGAGCAGACTGATCCCTCTCAAACCGTCCCGCTATATCAGCGGCATTTCAGTTCGCCGCGATCGATTGCTCGCCCGAGCAAGGCTCCGCCTGCAGCGCCGATGATCGTCCCGACCGTGCGATCACGCCCGCCATCAAGTTCGCGGCCAACAAGGGCGCCGACAGCGCCGCCGATGATAAGGCCGGTGGTTCCGTTGTCGCGGCGGCAATGGTAGCGACCATCGTCAGCGCGCCAGATGCGGTCGCCGCGCGAGAGTTTGCGCGGCTCGTAATAGCGGCCGTAACTGTCATACAAGCCCCGGTCCTTCGCGCGTTTGCCATGCGCGGGCGCCCAAGGCGGCGGGTCCGCCAGAGCCGGCGGGCTCGGGATAGCGACGGCCACAAGAACCGCAGCAGCAAGAAGCTTCTTCATGGCAAATTCTCCTACTGTGTGAGGCCATATTGAATCGCGAGTCCGAACGATCGCTGAACGATCAATTCAGCAATGGACATGCTATCCTATCTGGCCTGATGCGGAATGTCAGCTTATGGACTCCCACATACGAAACCAGACCACCGTTCCTATTCGCGCAGATAAGTCTTGACCGCCTCCGTCATGAAACGGACGTTAGCTGCCCGTCTGCTTTCGAAGGTGGTGACTCAGTTTGCAATGCGGGGTTAGGTAAGTTTTCGATTGACATGCTTTTGCCGAGCAAGCTGCAAATCGCTTGCCCGGCACGCTCGAACAGGCCCATAGTCAAACCGCTCGCGCCCATGCCTTCTCGGGAAATAGGGCTGAAGACGCATCACCTGCTCATTCGTCAGCCAGATCAAATCGTTGAAATTCGAGCTCCTCCGCGGCTGCCTGAACATTGCCTCCACCCGAAATAAATCGGTTCTGACCCTAGCGGCCTAGAGCTCAGACTGTCCCAATATGATTTAGGATAGGACTTGGATTACGCGGCATAGCATAGTAAAATCAACGGTAAGGGGGAACAGCGATGAATGCGTGCTTAGCTAAGCCGGTGTTTATGCTTGTTGCGACGTTTGCGGCCGCGCCGTCCGCCGCCGAAGAGACGTTCTGGTCTGCCTCCGCCCGAGCTGGGGTTGCTTCAAACGATTACCGCGCGAGCCTCGCGCACAACGACGCCACAACATTGGCTGAGCCTCCGCTCAAGGAGCACACGCCCGCGACCAACGACGAGACCCCGCTTCCCGACAGGGCAATTATCTCGATCGGCCCACAGGCCGTCGCGGGCGGAAATCCACGTTACGCGGTGCGAGCAAACGTCGCAGGTTCGGCATTGGTCGTCTCCTTTTCGTCAAGTCCAACGCAGACGTTCCGGCCAACGGGAGCATCGCCGTTTCTTTTGCCGACCACCGGACGCCTTACGGGCGCATTCGGCTGGCGGAGGGATCCCATGCATGGAGCGGCTCGTTTCCACGCCGGCGTCGATCTTGCATCTCAGGCCGGTTCTCCTATCAGAGCGACCCAGAGCGGGTCGGTGGCGAGCGCCGGCTGGTCAGGAAATTATGGGTATATGGTTGTTCTGGACCATGGGAACGGCGTGGAGACACGCTACGCTCATATGTCCGCAATCAGTGTCGAAGCTGGTCGGTCCGTGCAGCAGGGAGACGTCATCGGATTAGTCGGTTCCAGCGGCCGGTCGACGGGTCCGCACGTCCATTACGAAGTCAGGATAGACGGGCTGGCGACCAATCCCCTGCCCCGCTAAGCGGGTTATCCGGGCGACGCCTCTTGCTCGGCACTCATGATCTCAGTCATCCAAAATATCATCGATTCTGGACCACTATAGGGGGCAGATCAACTACTTCCCACACGCGTAGCAAAGGGCGCATTGCCCGAGGCAATTTCGATCATCCAAGACTCTGTTTCGGAATTCGAAGTCTCATCGTATCCGGAAGACTTTAG
Organism: Sphingopyxis sp. YR583; assembly: GCF_900108295.1. NCBI lineage: Bacteria > Pseudomonadati > Pseudomonadota > Alphaproteobacteria > Sphingomonadales > Sphingopyxidaceae > Sphingopyxis > Sphingopyxis sp. YR583. The sequence goes on from NZ_FNWK01000005.1 coordinate 8,622, forward strand.
GCTGTCTGCCGGGCAAGATCAGACGGCGATCAGGGTTACCCAGAAGCCAGCAGCAATGGCCAATCCGTAAGGGACTTCCCACCCCTTGAGGATATGCCTTCTACCGGCATGTTTACCAACTTGTCGCCCGACAAGCATCGCCAGCAGCAGGGCCAAGCCGGCAGCGGACGTCCATCCGAGCAGTGTAAGCGGCCCGGCAGCGGGCGCCGCCGGCACGGCGCAGGCGGCGGCCGCATAGAATTTGGCGTCGCCGCCTCCGATCATGCCCAACCGGAACAAGAGCATGCCGAGAATCAGCGCAACCACGGCATGGAACAGTGCCCACGGCAACAGTTCCACCCCCTGCGTCGCTATCAACCCCGAGGCTCCGGCAATTGCAAAGACGGCGCAAAGCCAGTTAGGCAAGCGCCTTGAAGTAAGGTCGAACCATGCTCCCAGCGCCGCAAGCATCAGCGCCAGCCACCATTCGATGTCGGGCATCACTCACCCAACGTCGCAGTGATCGGATGGACTTTTGCCGCGGGGACCATCGCCAGACGTTCGCCTTTGCCATTCCGATCGGTTGCTTCTGGAGTTGCTTCAGCATCACGATAGATCACCGCCATAGCCGGAGCCCGGCCCGGCGCCGATCGGACCAGGACTTCGGCGCGCGAAATGCGCCGGGCTTGTCCGGTCAGGGCTTCCCGAACGTCAACGCGAGATGGGTTTGTAGGCATCGCGAGCGCCTGTCGTTCCGACGCCCGAGCTTCGCGCTCCCGCGCGAGCAGAACCTGCCCCTGCAACCGCAGCAGGTTGGCAGCGAATTTCGAATTGTCCGGATCATTCTCGATTGCGGCGCGGAAATAACGTTCGGCGAGGTCGACACGCCCCAGCTTGGCGTAGGCCACGGCTAGACCGTTGTTGGCCTCGCCACGCGCCGAAGGGTCGACCAGCGCGATACGGAATGAGGCGACGGCAGCCGAAATATTGCCGGCCCGCAGAAACCGCTTGCCTTCATCGAGAGTGCCCGACGTGTTTCCCACAAGCGCGCCTTGTTTGGGGCCGACGGCCGGCCGGTCTTTGAACATCCAACTGGTCAACGGAAACGACTGACAACCACTCAAAACTGCGGTTGCGCCGAATATCGCAACCAATCTGATGGACTTTTTCATGTCACCCTCCCCCTGTAAGAGCCGGAACCATTTCCCGAACGATACGCACCGCACCAGGCAGCATCAGTACGCCGACCATTGTCGGCAGCATGCAAACCACAAGCGGGATCGAAATGAGCACGGGCAAACGATGCGCCTTTTCTTCAGCCCGCAGTCGTCGTTTTTCGCGCATCTCATCAGCATAAACACGAAGCGTTTCACCGATGCTTGTCCCCAGCTTGTCGGACTGGATCAGCAGGGTAGCGAAGCTTCGCACTTCCTCCACACCGCTTCTGTCACCCATTTTTCGCAGTGCTTCGTCGCGCGGCGCTCCCGCCCGCAATTGCAACGTCGCACCGGAAAGCAAGGCCGAAACCAAAGGATGCGAATGCAGCATCTCGCGTCCAACGCGGTCCATTGCAGCCTCAAGGCCAAGTCCGGCCTCTACACAGACCAGCATGAGATCAAGGCAGTCGGGAAAGCCGTTGGTTATGGCCTCCCGCCGCCGGTCGGCGCGCGCGGTCACGAAAAGGTTTGGAAAATACAAGCCCAACAGCGCCAGAGCGGAACCGAACAGGTAAAGCCTGAAAAACGACAGTTCGTTCCCGCCCGCACTCGCCAGCAGAACATAGATTGTCGGCAAAAGCAGCACCAGGACGAGACGAGCGAGCGTGAACAGCTTCGGTGCCGCCGGGGAGGTAAATCCCGCCGCGATCATTTTCTCGCGCAGTTGATCGCCTTTAGTATCGGCCAGATTCAGGCCCGCCTTCTCGATCTGTGCAGCCAGTTTCGTCCATCCGTCATCCCTGTGGTCCTGCAATCGCGTGCTTCTTTCGGACGGCTGCGATTGGGCGATCGCCTTGATGCCTGACCTCAACACCGCGCGCCGTGTTGCGATGCGTATGACCGCAATTACCAAAAACACCGCGAGCATGAACACCAGCAGCAGGAAAGCGCTCCGCGCAACCAGATTTGTGGCGAGAAAATCTATCATATCAGACCTTGACGTTCACCATGCGCCGGATGGCAACCACCCCCATTGCATACCACACCAGCATTAGGGGAAAGCCGATGTAGAAGATCGGATCACCCGCTACATCGAGATAGAATGACGGGTTCAGAATGAAGAGCATGACGAATGTAAAAATCGGCAGGCCTGTCAGCATCAGTCCGGTCATCCGACCCTCCGACGATAGCGCGCGAACCTTGAGGTATAGCGAGGCGCGCTCGCGAATGACCTTGGATAGATTATCGAGGATCTCAGCAAGGTTGCCGCCCGTTTCATTCTGCACCGACAATGATACGACGAACATTCTGAGGTCATCGAGGTCCCACCGCTCTGCCATATCGTTCAAAGCGTGCGTCAGATCAGCACCGTAAGCGATTTCGTCGGTCACCAATCCGAACTCCGAACCTATCGGGTCTTCCATTTCCTGAGTCAGAAGTTCGAGCGCGCCGGCAATCGGGTGACCCGAGCGGAGTGAACGGACAAAGATATCAAGGGCTACGGGAAATTGTTCCTGCATCCGTTTGCGCCGCCTCTGGGCAAGGAGCGAAATCACCATCAGTGGCACTCCGACGGCAGCGGCGGCAGCAAATGCGAGGATCAACTGGATGACGCCCGATGTAATCGGATAGGCCGCACTCCATACCGCCATGGTCACGATCAGCACCAGAATTGCGAACAGCGCGGCCATGCCCGTAGATACTTGCCAAGCTGTCCAAGGCACTGCGGCCATCGACAAGTTGCGGCGGAAGCTGAAATAGAATCTGCCCCAGGGGTTTGCCGCATCACCCAGCAACAATGGATCATTTTTGCGCAGAATGTTAACGAGGTTCTCGCGCGTCGTGCCGCTGGCGATCATCTTCAACCGCTTGTTGACGGCGCCGACATGAGCACGCCGCTCGATGGATGTACGCAGCACCACCTGCATAATCAGGAAAACAAACGCAAAGATCGCCAGCAGCACCAGAAATCTGGCGACTTCCCCGCCGATCACCGGCTTTCTCCAAGCTTCAGCGATGGACGAAACAGATCGCTCGGCAGGTCGATGCCATGATCGGTCGCATCCTGGAGGAACTTCGGTCTAATGCCGGTGGCCTCGAAATGGCCAAGTACGTCGCCGGAGTCCGAACGGCCCGCCAGTTTGAAGCGGAAGATATCTTGCATGGTTATGGTCTGTCCTTCCATCCCCGCTACTTCGGACAGGCTGAGAAGGCGTCTGCGACCATCGGCCTGTCGACCGATCTGGATTACGACGTTAATTGCGGAAGCGATCTGCGCGCGAGCGGACGTTGGCGAAATTTCAATGCCGCTCATACCGATCATCTGCTCGACACGTGACAAGGCGTCACGCGCCGTATTGGCGTGAACGGTCGTCATGGACCCGTCGTGACCCGTGTTCATCGCCTGGAGCATGTCGAATGCCTCACCGGCACGCACCTCGCCCACGATGATTCGGTCCGGTCGCATTCGCAACGCGTTCTTTACAAGGTCCCGCTGGGTAATCTCGCCGCGCCCTTCGATGTTCGGCGGCCGGGTTTCCAAACGCGCAACATGCTCTTGCTGAAGCTGCAATTCGGCTGAATCTTCGATGGTGACGATACGTTCGCGCCCGTCAATGAACGAGGAGAGCGCGTTCAGCAACGTGGTCTTGCCCGAACCCGTGCCGCCGGAAATGAGCACGTTGCGACGCGAACGTACGATCGCCGACATCACCTCGGCCACTTCAGCCGGCACGCTGCCAAGTTCTATGAGCCGCGCCATGCCGATGCGCTGCTTGGCAAACTTGCGGATCGACAACAATGATCCGTCGATTGCCAGCGGCGCAACGATGGCATTCACACGCGACCCGTCGGCGAGCCGTGCGTCCACGAAGGGGGACGACTCATCTACTCGTCTCCCGACCGCGCTAACAATTTTCTGGATGATACGCAGCAGGTGTCGTTCATCCTGAAAGCGCGTCGGAGCCTTCTCGAGCAGCCCGAAGCGCTCCACGAAAACCGTCTTGTGCCCATTGACCAATATGTCTGTGATCGACTCGTCTGCGAGCAGCGGCTCCAGCGGCCCAAGTCCCAGCAGTTCGTCGAGCACTTCACCGACAAGACGCTCACGCTCGCGTGCATTCAGCGCGGCGTCCTCTTCGATCAGCAGCGAGAGGACGATATCGCCCACTTCCTCCTGGATCTGCTCGCGCGAGAGCTTGTCGAGCAGACCAAGATTGATCCGGTCCAGCAGCTTGCGGTGGATCGCGCTTTTCAGCCCAAGGAAGCGGTCGGCCTCGGTATCAACCGCGTTGCCGAATATGGGTTGAATCAATCCGGTTCCGCTCGCGGACTCGCTGCGATTGCCTGCCTTGGCCTTTCCGATCTGCCACATCAGGCGAGGCTCCTCGTCTCAAGTTTTCGGCGCAATGCATCGGCAAGCTTGTCGACATCCGCAGCATAGGGACTCTTCGTCCGAACTTCGTGCACGAGCAGCCCCTGATCCTGGGCTGCGCCGAGATTCTGGGTATCGGCATGGATCGCGCACAGGACGTCATGCCCCAGTGCTTCCTCCACATCGGCCAGTCTGATCGACCCAAAGAGCCGGCGCTCGACGCGATTCACGACGATGGAGATAGCCTGCCGATCGATCCCCACGCTGCGCAGAAGGTCCAGTCGCCGCTTTGCCTGGCGAAGACTCTCCAGATTCTGTTCAACAATCATGACGATCGCACCAGCATCGGCCAACATCGACAGGCTCCAGTTGGTGAGTGCCATCGGCAGGTCCATCAACACGACGTCATAGGATCGCCGTGCAAGTTCGATGGCTTTGTGCAATTGCTCGCTGTCGATGGACTCCAAGGGGCCAATATCTTGCGGGGCGGCGACCAGCGACACCCCGCTGCTATGCCGTTCCACGACCGACTGAAGCATGGCCTGATCTATGCGGATCCCGGCGTCGAGCAAATCGGTCAGGCAGCGGCGCGGACGCAATCCCAAGACCTCCGCCGCCCGACCAGATTGAATGTCGAGATCGAACAAGCAAACACCCGTTCCTTCTTCAGTCAGCTTTGCCGCCAAATGGGTCGCAAGCGTTGTCGCGCCGGAAGCCCCCGGCGTTCGCGCCACCGCCACCAGAGGCGAAAGGACGGTCGGCGCGCCGGCTTGCGCCGCTCGCGCTTCCATCACCGAGACGGATGCCTGCAACAGTTCCTTTGACGAAAATGGCAAGGACACAACGTCGGCGACACCCTCGCGCAGCAGCGTGCGCACCAAACTGACATTTGCGCTTTCCAGCGCCACCACTTGCGGCAAGTCGGGCCGAAGCTGACGCACCCACTCGATCCGTTGCATCGACTCCGGAACTGCAGGATCTATCTGCACAACCAATATGCCAGCGCCCGCCAAATGCGCAGCAGTAATTGCATCCTTCAGACCCAATGGAACCAACGCCGCATCACGAAGCCGAGGCATGGCGCTGTCTGCAGTCAGGGTATCAATATGCTCGCTGGCGGCAATGACCGTCAGTGGCGCGGGAAGTTGCAAACGCTGTTCCTTTCCGGGGTGCGAAGGGTGGTCTGGGCGCCCCATGTCAATTCGAACCTGCTCCGTCCCCGTCTTCCATCGTCAGCGTATAGGAAAAATCGGGGAGACTGATATTGCCGCCGAAGAGCAGAATCGGCGAGAAGTTCAAGTCGGTTAGTCTTACCGTGACCAGCGGCGAGATGTCCATGCCGTCAGGATTGCCCGCAAAACCGAGGCCGGAGCCACGGTATTCGACGACAAGATTGTCCGATTGGATTGCCGGCATGATCTGCTGCATGCGGGCCAGCAGGTTGGTGAAGGCGGTCGCGTTGCGGGTGGTCCCGGGATGGGGGCTGGTGCCGACACAATTAGTCTGGTTACAGACCAGAGAGCCCAACGCACCGGCGGGAATCCGGTCGCCTTGCGTCAGCGTCGCTCCGCCCACGGATGTGCCGACATAACTCGCGGTGGACAGGCTCTGCGCCACCGGATCGGTCACCACCGCCATGCGCGCGCCGATCTGTGTCGCCTTCTCGCCGCGGTTCACCTCATAGAGGAACCGCCCCGCGTCGATCAGGCCGATGAAGAACAGCAGGAAAAGCGGCAGGATCAACGCAAACTCCGCCGCGCTGGCACCCCGCCCATCGCGCGCGATGCGGCCAAGGAAGCCTAGCACCTTCATATGCCCATCGCCGCTGCTTGCTGGCTGGCATTCAGGGAGAAGGTCGAATCGATTACCCCCAACCCGCCGAACAGCGCGTTGTAGTCGACGCTTGCGGAGATGGTAATCCGCGGCGGATTTCCCTTGTCCCTGTAAACGCCTAGATTGGAAAGGTCATGCGGATCGCAAGCCACGTCGATCTGGATGTCGGCAGCCGCCCAGCCGGGCACCCGCGGCGAGCCGCCGGAGATTGCTCCCGTTCGGGTGATTTCGCGAATAGCGGCAATTGCCCCCGCATCGACAATCGGGGTGGTTCCGTTGCAACCGATCGCAGTGAAGGGTTGGCGGCTAGCAAAGCGAGCACCGTCGCGAACCCCTTTCACCACCTGATGCTCGTTATAGAAATAATAGCCAAGTTCGACCGAGCCAAACAGCAGCACAACGAGAAAAGGAAGGATCAGCGCCATCTCGGCGGCCACCGCGCCGCGCTTGCAGGACAAAAGGGAAGGACGCGGCATCATTTGACAAGGTGCGGCACGTCACGGCGGATTACCGAACCTGCCGTCTCGCCCGCCGCCCCCGACGTCGTTTCGCCGACGATTTCGACGTAAATCTGATCCTTCTTGGTCCTGCTCCCCCGATCCAGTGAAGGCTCCACCAGAAACACGTCAATCCAGCGCCGCACCGGCACCCCGGTCGAATTACCCCGGACATTGTTCCCGACGCAGTTGACCACCGCAACGGACAGGCGCCGGCGATCCGCGGTCGTCGCGGTCGGGGTCGACGAGGCACCGCACTGCGGCCGCCCATAGGAGCTAAGGGATCCGCTGATGGCCCGCGAGCCAAGCACTACTTGTCCGTCAACCGGACTGCCCGCTAGCGCAGCGCCGATCTCCCACTTGTAGACCTCGTAGCGCGTCGCGCTGGCCGACAGGCCGGTATTCGTCCGCCAGCGGGACGTTCCGTCGCCGTTCGTCCACGCCGGATAGTTGGTCCGGAAATAGGCGTCACGATCCCAGGCGCCGTTGCCAAAGGGGCCGCCCGCGCATGAACCGTTCTCCGAAACAGCATGGCACATGTCGCGTGGGTGCCCCATGACCGTCGGTGTCTGATTTAATGGAAGTGGGTTGTTGGGATCGACAGGCTGATAGGCCCCGCTTGGCCAGCGCCAGCCTTGATTGTGAAGCTTGCAGGCTTGATTCCCGCTGAAGCTGTTCGGATGAACCGCGTCCTTCACGCTATTGACCGATGCCGGGCAGTTGCCACCGCTCGGGCAGGCACCATCGTAGATATCGAAGCGCATGTTGATCGCGTCGGCGACGCTGGCGACATTGCCCGGCTCGCTGTCAATCGTCGTATTGCCCGATTGAGAAATGCAGGTGCCCGGCGTCGAATCCCACGCAAACGCCTTCATCAGGTCGGGCGTGCCACCGCCCGTGCCGGGAAAGGTGTCGACAAACCCAAAATTTCCCGGAGCCCAACTGCTCCCCCCGCCGCCCTTGGCAAGCAGGCCGACGCCTTTATAGGAATTGGCGTCGAAGTCGGCGTTAACATTACCGCTCGGGGGTTCGCTGGGATTACACAGCATCAGCGGAGGCGTCCGGCAAAGCGCGGAACCAACGCCGGCCACCGCCTGCGCGAAGATATCGCCTCGCAACGCGCCGACCACCGGCGTCAGGGCATAATTCGCGGTGCGGGTATTCACCTGCACGCAAACGAAAGCCGCTTGGGCAAACGCCGTTTCCGCCAGCGCACCCGCAGCTCCGCAAGTTTCGGCCTGCGCCTGGTTGGCGTAGAAACGCACTGTCAGGTCGGACACGTCCCGTCCCTGTCCGTCGTTGGCGAAACGACTTTCGTTACCGATTAAGAGCGTTGCGGCCGCGTTGCCACGGCTTATCGCGCCCGCTCGCCGGTCGAGTTGCGTCGCGGCCGCGAGTGCCGCCTGGTCTGCGGCATTCTGCAGTTCGGTGTCCATCGCCGCCAGGCGAGCATAATCGAACGCAATACCTGCCACCGCGACCAGCGCCGGCAGCGCCAGCGCATAGAGCGCAGCGGCGGCCGCGGTTTCGTTACGCCAAAAGCTGGACTGGCTGCGCTTCATTTCCGGCTCGCTCATCGCTACCGCTCAAACGTCATTCCGGCCCGGATTCCGCGCCCGCGTTGGTCGTGCGGATGCTGTCGGGCTGCTTCACGGCGTCTGTACGATAACGCTCGATCGCCTTTTGCGCCGTGTCGCCGCTGGATGTCATCGGCGCATCATATACCGGGTCCGGGTCTATAACCTGCGCCATCATCGTCTGCCGGTTGGCTTCGCCGAACTGCGAATCCCCCGGCTGTTCATGGATCGAGGGGATGCTGGCGCAGCTCCCGATCAGCGGCAGCAGCGCCAGGCAGGCCAGCTTGCGCATGGGTTCAATAATCATAGTCGCCCTCCTTCGACAGGGGCTTCGGATCATAGGCTTCGCCGAGCAGCACCGACGAGGCCGCATCTGGATCCGCCACGCGGTCGGTTGGCATCCGCACCTGATCGGGTCGGATCGGCTGCACCAGCCGCGGCGTGACCACAATCAGCAGCTCGGTTTCTCCCTTCTGGAACTCGGTCGAGCGGAACAGCGAGCCGATGATAGGAATGCTGCCAAGCAGTGGAACCTGGTTGATGGTGGTGCGGAAATCACGCTGCAAAAGGCCGGCGATCGCAAAGCTCTCCCCGTCGCGCAATTCCATCGTGGTGCTCGCCCTGCGGGTCTGCAGGCCCGGAATGGAAATACCGTTGAGCTGGATCGACGCCGCCGGATCGATCGAGCTGACCTCCGGCTCAACCTTGAGGTTGATGGTCCGGTCACCCAGCACAGTCGGGGTGAAGCCCAGGCTGACCCCGAACGGCTTGAACTCGACGGTCACGCTTCCGATGCTACCCTCGCCGCCGCCACCCGAGCGGCCCGACTGCACTACCGGGATCGGAAATTCGCCGCCAGCAAGGAATGAGGCCTTTTCGCCCGACAGGGCGATCAGCGTCGGTTCGGCCAGCGTCTTGGCAAAGCCCTTGCTCTCAAGCGCGTTGAGATAAGCCTCAAAATCAATACCGAGTAGACTGAAGGTATCGCCGAAGATGCCAAAGCCATTGGCAACGCTCCCTACACGGAGCAGTGCGCTGCCATCCGCGGGATCCGGCGTCAGCGACGATCCAGGTCCCGTCACGCCGCGAAACGACCCGTCGTTCATAAAGGCGCGCACGCCGATATCCTCGCCAACGCTACGCTTTACTTCGGCGAATTTCACCTCGAGCATGACCTGTTGGCTGGCGCCGAGCCCTATCATGTTGACGACTTTCTCGCCCGCATAGGTCCGCGCGAGCTGGACGGCGCGGTCGATCATGCCGGGATCGTTGGCAAGTCCGGTCAGGACCAGCGAGTCGCCCGAAATCTGTGCATCGATCTTTGCGTCAGGGATCAGCCGGGCAACCTGCTGGCGAAATCCGTCCGCATCGGGTCCGACCGCGACATCCATCACCACCAGCACGCGCCCGCCGGCATCATAGAGTGTCAGGCTGGTCGTGCCCATGCCCTTTCCGAGCACATAGACCGAGCGGTCGGTTAGCGGCACGATGTCGGCAATCGTGGAGCTTCCCACCATCGCCTTGGCGATCGCGCGGTCGGCGGTAACGATCTGGCTCTTATTGATCGGCACTTCCAGCGTGCCGCCGTGCAGGCCGCCATCGGCCGATTGCGCCGAGGCGGGCGCGGTTGCGCAGGCCAAGGCCAGCGGCAGCGCCATCTGAATGGCGCAGCGGAAGAGATTAATAGCCATAGCGCTGCACCCCCACGAAGCTAGTTTCGGTCCCGCGAACGACGGTCATGCCGGGGCCGCTGGGCCGTGGCGGCGCCATCACCTGTTTCGGAGGCGCCGCCACGGCGTCGCCCCGCATCGGCGGCGCGGGCGACCCGGCGCTCCGCTTCGCGGGAATGAAAAGGCCGCCGCCAAGTTCACGGCTGGTAACAGCGCGCCGCGCGCCCATTCCTGGATCTTCTACGTTGCGCAGGGCCAGGCTGAGCCGCCCGATCTGGGTAGCAAGCGCGATCCGCTGCGCGCCTTCGGGATGGACCATCAATGTCGCGGTCTTGCTTTCGGTGGCGTTGGTATTCTGTTCGCCAGTGCGCAGATCGACCGCCAGCACCTGGACATTGTCCAGCACCACGGTGGTCATCTTGTCATCGTTGGACGACCCGTCACCGGGGATCTGCCGCGTCAGCAGCACGTCGACGACATCGCCGGGCGTAACAAAACCGGCCACGCCGCTGACGGCGTCGATCGGCACGGTGACGGCGCGCATGTCGGGCGGGATATTGGCCGACAGCACCGCGCGTTTGGAAATTCGTGATAGCAGGATGGGCTCGCCCCGCGCGATCGGACGGATGGCGACCTTGCCCTCAGCCAGCAACCGCTGCGCCTCGCCATCGCGATAGGCGCCCTGCGGCACCGAATCGGCAGGCCAGGAAACCAGCCGGACATTGGCGCTCGAAATTGCGGTGCCGAAAGCCAGGTCCTGATCGGCAACAGCGATGCGCGTCAGAACGCGTTCCTCCGTCACCTGCTCCTGCTGTCGCTCGACCCCGCTGAACCAGGCGTTCGCAAAATAAACCGCGATGAGGCCGAACAATACGGCCGCGCCGATAATAAGCAGATTGCGCCGTTCCATGCCGCCCCCATAGTGAAACGATCCGCAGCCAAGGGCCCACCCCGCGTGACACGAGGTGGGCCTATACAGGCTGAGCTACATATTAGGCGCAGGCTGTGGACGTACCTTCACGTACGCATTCGCCGGCATCGCTAAGGGCTTCGCCGATTGCACCGCCAAGAGTGATGGCGCCTGCAACGATTGCGACGCCAAGAACGGCGAGAATCAGCGCATATTCGGCCGCCGAAGCGCCCGATTCGTCCGCAAGGAACGTCTTCAGAAAGGTCTTCATGTTACATATCCCCCAATGGGTCCCGTTCCCTCCCCCCGGAGGTCACGGAAATGACACCTAGGCTCCGGCCTCGATTTCCGGCTGGCCCGCTGCTTGGGATGATGTCTTTCGGAAAACCGGTGCGACCCGTGATGATCCGGCTTTGCACTGGACTCCGAAAAGCAGCCCCCCTTGCAAGCCCGGTCATCTTTTCCCGAATTGCAACGACAGTCAATCGCAAATGCAACCAGCCGCGATTGCGTTCCGTAATGGCACTTTATAAAGCAACGGAGTTAACCCAGCTTGCATTCCGGCTCCTCCCGGCCGACAGCGGCCCGAAGCGCGATGCGCGTCAGTCCAGTTGATCGGAAGTTGACCCAGCGTCCGAAGGCGAAAAATGGCGAAATCGCGCGCGATTCGTTTCACATGAGGCAACCGTCGCGCGATCGATTTACATATGGGAGGCACGATCCGGTTCTGATGTCACAGGCTGCGAAACTTTCAGGCTTAAAGGCGGTTTTGCACCGCGCGGGAAAACGTCTGGGCGACCGGTCGCGCGGTTTCGTGCTTGTTATCCAACGGCGCATCGAGACCGCGATTCCGTTTTGGTTGCTTCTGTTCGGCATTGCTGCGGCAGTGCGAGTCGGTTCGGCCGCCGGGCCGAGTCGCACCGCAAATGATCATGTTCAGCTTTTTATGTTCTATGGTCTGATCGCCCTTGCCCCGATTGCGGGATATCGCATTGCCATGGCCGCTTTCCCCTCCAATCTTTTGCCCGAACCGACCGGCATTCGCCTGGCCTTTTATGGTCGCTGGCGACGGCTCGATCCGCTTGCCGCCCGCGCGCATCCAGCCTTCGGCCCGTTCGGTTTCATGGCGTCGCTGCTGCTCGGCATGTTGCTCAACGTTCCCGTACGCAGCTTCGAATTCCTGCTGGCCGTTCCTGCGGTAAGCCAGCACGGCCCAGCCTGGGCTACGACCATTTTCCATATGATGGCGTTCGACGTGATCGCGATGAACTTTCTGTACGCAGCCTGCTTCGTGGCGGCTCTGCGTTCGATTCCGCTGTTTCCACGCATGTTGCTGCTCGCCTGGTCGATGGACCTGCTGTTGCAAGTGGCGATCGCGTATCGGGTCTCCGACGCTCCGCATCTGCCCGCGCCGATCGCCGCGGCGCTGGGCGAACTGCTCAGCGGCAATGTCACTAAGGTGCTGATCAGCATGGCGATCTGGATACCTTATCTGCTGCTTTCGGAGCGGGTCAATGTCACCTATCGCTCGCGGGTCGCGGCGGACTAGGAAGGCTTTTGGGGGAAATCATTGTTATGTCGGGACCGGCCTCTTCACTTCGCCGCGGCCTTACAGAAGATCGCGCCATTCTGACCGGGGGCCTGATCATCTGGGCCCTGTTCATGGGCCTGCTGGCAACGAAGGGGGTCAACGGGTTCAGACCGGTCGGCGTTATCGCAAACCTGATCCTGTATCTCTCGGCCTTGCTGTTCGCCGTCGTGGTCGTGATCGCGGCCCGGCTGTGGCGGCATCGCCCTGACCGTCCGCTGGCTTTTCTTGGTCAGCTGTTCACGACGGACGATCTTGGCGTCAGGCTCGCTCGCGGCGCGCCGATGCTGATCGCGCTGGCTGTATTCATGCCCGCCTTCTCGGCCATGAAAGGCGCCATACCGCTTTTCAACGCCTATGTCTGGGACGATAGCTGGATCGCGCTCGACCGGGCGCTGCACGGCGCCGACGCCTGGAGGTTGCTGCAACCGATCGTCGGCTATCCGATCGTGAGTTCCGCGCTTTCCATTCTTTATCATCTATGGATTCTGCTGATCTATGCCGGTGGTATCTGGTTCTGCTTTTTCGTGGACGATCGCAAACTGCGCGCCCGCTTCCTGATCTCCTATTTCGCATGCTGGACCCTGATCGGCGTGGTCATGGCGACGGCGCTGGCTTCAGTCGGCCCTTGCTTTCTGGCGCCGATGCTGGGCGATTCAAGGTTCGAGGAACAGATGGCATATCTGCGGCACGCCAACACCCATTTCCCAATAATGGTGCTGCAGGTGCAGGACCAGCTCGCCGCATGGCATCAGGCCGGAAACGAAGGGCTGGGCAGAGGCATCAGCGCGATGCCGTCGATGCACGTATCGCTGGCTTTCTTGTTCTTTCTCGCGATGCGGCATGTTTCAAGGCGTGCAGGCCTGTTCTTCGGCACCTTCTTTGTCGCCATCCTGATCGGTTCGGTTCATCTGGCCTACCACTATGCCGTTGACGGTTACGTCTCGATCGCGGTCACAGGCTTGCTATGGGTCCTCGCGGGCCAATTTGTGCGGCGCAGTGCCGCGGCAGGCCAACGGTCGCCGGCAATGGCCTAGGCAGCGGGGATTCGGCGCAGCAGTTTTCGGGCAACAATCAACGGGACCACGACCGAAAGCGCGATTCCGCCGAGCGAACAGAGGGCGATCCAGATCGCCATCCAGGTGCCTCCCGCTTCGTACATCGCGAAAAGCACGGGCACGGCGAGGATAAGCCCGCGAACCTCGTTCAAGACGAGCAGCACCGCTCCAGCCTTCAGGGCAAGGCCGACGAAAGAGGAAAGCGTCTGGGTCATGTCGGCGATTTGCCGCAAATTGGTTAGAATTTGATAAACCCGGAAAGAGGTTGGCCGTTCTGCTTTGCGATCAAAAGGAAAGGCGCCAGTGGACTGAGGCGGAAGCACATCGAAGCGATCCGAAACCGCCGAATGATATTGCAAGTTTACCTCTGGTTGCTTTTGGCCGATATTGCCGCCGTCGAGAAAGGGGCGTTGAGCGTTGACAGAGCCGAAAACGGAATTCGGAGCCATCGCGTTCTACTTCGCGTTTGGGATCGCAATGACGGCCCTCCTGTGCGTCTCGTACCTGACGCTGGTGCCCGACAGTCTCACTGCCCGGGACCGTTTTCGTAAGTCCGTCAGTGTCGATTTGCTTCCCCCTACTCCTTTCAAGCACGAGGAGGCGGCGCAGTTGCGTGCCGATGCCGCCGCCCTGCCGACGGACGCCAGCCACATTTTCGCCAGAACGGAAATTCCGACTGGCGCGGGGCATGATGCCCGTTCCACGCATCCCGCCGACCTGGTGCGCGTCAAGTTCGACCTGTCCGATCCCTATTCATGGGCCGGCGAAGGCGGTTCGGCGATCGATATGCGCAAAGAACTGCGCGTCAACGGTGTGGATATCGGCCCTGCCGCGATTCGAGTCAGCGAAGATTCAACGCTGTCCATCGCACGCGACAAGCTGAATGAAATTCTGGTCAGGCTCGGTCGCAACGATGTGGCCCGACGGCTTGGCGGACCCCGTTCCGGTGGGTTCGTCAGCTTCGAAGAGATCCGTCGTCGGGGCGTGGAGGTACGTTATGACGCGCCGTCCGATCGTGTCGTGCTGGCTATTTGAGGAGCGGATGCACATCGCTTGATACCCTGATCGACCAATCCCCAAGCGTTTCCGGGTTGCTTCTTTACTGATACTTTACGGCTTTCGTTACAGATTCCGTTTCACGATGGAGAAACGGCGATGACGATTGGAGCAAGACTTGAAACGAGCGATGTCGCCAACCTGCGCGGCTATCCTCGGCACCTGCTGCATCTTTCGATAACGACCTCCAAGCCAAATGGGCCATCGGCTCAAGCTCTGATCCATAACATCTCGGAAACCGGTCTCTTGCTGGAGAGCAGCGCAAATTTGGAGATCGGCGAAACCCTTGCGATTCTCTTGCCTCATCGCGAGGCGACAACCGCGGTCGTGATGTGGGCCAGCGACGGGCTCTCGGGATGCAAGTTCACGACACCGCTGAGCCGCTCGGCACTCAGTGCTGCGCTGCTGCAAAGCGCGCCCGCGCATGACGGGCAGTTCGCTCAGCGGCCAACCCATGCCGGCCATGGAGAAGGGACGCCCGGTTCTGCCGAGGCTTTAGAGACATTCGGTTCGAGGCTGCGGCGGCTGAGGCTGGCCCGAAGCTTCACCCTGACTGCCCTCGCGAAAGCCGTTGGCGTGAGCAAGCCGACATTATGGAAGTGGGAAAATGACGACGTGCGTCCGCGCCAAAAATCGTTGGATAGGCTGCGCGCTACACTTGGCGTGTCCGAGCGTGAGCTGTTGACGGGAAAATGGGTGACGGTAGAGCAACCCGTCACCGTTCCGATCACACCGTCGCTCCCCTCCTCGTTAGCCGGAACCGTAGAGGAATGCAAAGAGCGCATCGCTGAATTAGCGGGAACACATGCGAATAATGTTACAATCACACTTCGCTATTGACCCAAGCCGCAAAGCCGAACGTGTCCGAATCGGGACCTAAATCTGAATGGTAATCGCAATATTGTCCGCGTCGGTTCCTGCAGCGTCGGCAATTTGTTCCTTGCAAGCGCTGATCACCTCGCTCAATCGCTGCGAAGATGCATGGACTGGCCTTGGCTTTACTTCCTGTCCGTCCCCCCGACCAAATATTAGTTCTTTCTCCGACACTCCAAGGATAGAGGCGACCGCTTCGATCGATCTCTGACGTGGACGCACCACGCCACTTTCCCACTTCCATACCGTTGGTTTGCTCACCCCCACCAGACGCGCAAAGGATAGAAGCCCTATACGGCGTTGCTCACGCAGTCCCCGCAATCTTGCCCCAAAGGCAACCTGATGCGGAAAAGGGTCGCGGATCGTTTCAGTTTGGTACTTGCCTTGCATGCTCGCTTGCCCTTCGTGAAGGGCTGTGTTTTACCAATTATGCAACAACGTTACCTGATCAGCTCGTCAGGTTTCGCAAAATGCAGCCTGATAACTCGGCTGTGCAATCGGTTTCGCCTTCGCCGAAGCCGCCTAAGCGGGGATTTGGCCGGTGGCAGAGGGAGATAGGCAGCTATTCAGGCTTCGATCCGAGCTCGAGCGAGGGCATGGTTCGTGGATTGCAGTGCTGGTAACCTATGCTTTCGGCGCAGTAATTCTCTTCGCGCTGGTGCAGTTCCTAATTCTTTTCGAGCGTTACGACACTGATGCTCATCGCGCTGGCTTGTATGCGCAGGATACCGCGGCCACCGCGCAACTTCTTCACGGGTTGAACAGCGGGGTGTCTCGGGACGAGATGATCGAAGCCATCTCGCGCTACGAGGTGCGCTACGTTGGCGATCCGGCCGTCGGCATGGCACGTCCCGACGCATTGGCTTCCCGCGATGCTCCAACCGCGCTTTTGGAAGCACATCGGCAAGGAAAGTCGCGCACGACCATCATCGCGCTTGCAAAGGCGTGGGCCGACGCTGAAATGGCGGCCGCCGCGAGAGCCAATCAACATCTGGAGCGGTCAAACCTTGCGGTAAAGGGCTATGCGGCACTGCTAGGCGTCGCCGTGATTCTTTGTGTATTCGTCGGTGGTTTGCTCTTCTTGAGACGATCGCGGCACCTTGAGCATTTGCTTCAGCAGTGGGCTGTGGAACTTGACGAGGTCGATGCTTCCAGACGGCTATTCTTTGCGAAAGCCAGCCACGAACTCCGCACTCCCGTAACAGCGATCAGGGGCGAGGCCGAGATGGCGCTGGCAGATGCAGAGGACATCGAGGCGATCCGTCAATCGCTCGAGCACATCAACGCGACCGCGAAATTCCTTAATCACCGAATCGAGGAGATGATTGGTATCGCGCGTGCATCCGACGGAAAATTACACCTAGACGCTGCACGTGTTGATCTGCGCACCATCGCAGAAGACGCGGTAGCGGATGCCAGTTCTTTCGCCGCGTCGGTTTCCGTTTCGATCCAGATAACCATGCCTAACAGCCCTGTCGATGTTGTCGGCGACGCCATCTGGCTGAAAAGGGCGCTTCTCGCAGTGATAGAGAACGCTCTGAAATTTTCTCCGATGGGCGGACAAGTGACCCTTACTCTTGCAGAGAACAACGGAATGGCCGAGATCACCGTGACTGACAACGGTCCAGGGGTCATGCCCGATGAGTTGCCGTTGCTTTTCGACGCCTATTATCAAACCGACGCTGGTAAAGCGCGTGGCGGTAGCGGCTTGGGCCTCGCGATGACACGATGGGTCGCCGAACAGCACAACGGTCGCGCCATTGCCCGTAACATCGGATCGTGGCGCCGCCCCGATGGCTGCGCCGTGACGGTCGCAATCAAGCTGGAGCGAGCATAGTGAATGTCCTCTTGGTCGAAGACGATGTCGGCATCGGACGTTTTATCAGCCATGGTCTCAGGGCTCGCGGCCTTTCCGTACAGTGGGAACGCGTGGGTAGTCGGGTGCAAAACCTGGCAGCCTCCGGTCGCTTCAATGCCATCATTCTCGATCTCCTGTTACCCGACAGCGACGGGCTCGATCTCTGCCGTGCAATCCGCAAGGCGGAACTCGGCATTCCCATCCTGGTTCTGACCGCTCGAACCGGCCTCGATGACAGGCTTGACGGCTTCTCGGCCGGAGCGGACGACTATCTTGGCAAACCATTTGCGTTCCTTGAGCTGGTAGCCAGAGTGAAAGCCCTTCTCGCACGCGACCAGCTGCGTAAGCCGGATCCCGTCGTGATCGGCCCGCTCCGTATCGATGCCGACGTCGACGTCGCAACATGGGATGGAAGAACGATCGAGCTAGGGGGGCGCAGCTTCGCCATGCTGTTGGCGCTCGCCCGGGCGCGCGGCGGCGTAATAAGTCGAGACGAACTGCTGGACGAAATTTGGGGCGAATCTATCGTTACCGATAACGCCTTGGACGCTTGTGCCAGTGCGCTTCGCCGGAGCCTGTCGGCGGTCACCAACCGTGCGATCGTCGCGGCTAAGCGGCGGGAAGGCTATTCTTTGCACATTGCAGATGCCGGGACCGACGGTGGAGAGTCATAGAATCAGTCGAAGGCCGGAGTAATACGACCTCGCCGGACCGCGCAGGCGCGGGCATGAGTGTTGGCTTTCTCCTACGGCCTTGGGGATGGCCGCTACGATCGCGACAACAACCAACCAGTACTTCTGCTGCTGCGCGCTGTTCGCCGATGCAGTGACCGCGGTGATGCCGCGCGCCGCGGCCTCGAGCTGCTGCTGCGCATTGTCCCATGCGCGGTGGTCATCCTGGCGCACGCTCTTGCCCGCCGCCTCAATCTGACCAGCGATCAACTGCGGCGACAGGGCCAGCGCCGGGCGATCTTTCATCGCCGCGATTTCCTTGGCGATCGCGTCGCAGCGATCATGGATGCGTCCAAGCTCCGGGCTATAGTCGCGCGCATGGAGCTCCTGCTGGCGCGCGGCAAAGCCATCGACGGAAGCCGTCAGGCCGGCAAGCCGCTGTCCCATCGCATCGAACGCCTGATCGGCGGAGAGGATGTCGGGGGGTGTGTCCTGTGTCATGGGGCAACCCTAAAGTCCAAGTCCGCGCGAACGCGAGGGGACGAGCCACTGCTGGAGATCCTGAGACAGCGGTTTCTTGCTCATGGCGTCCAGACCGAGCTGGGCGCGGCGATTCTGGAGCAGCGACTCGAGCTGCGGGTCGCGGTGCAGGCTCCTGGCCATATCCCCAAGCTGCTTGCCGGCCCGCTCAGCGCCGACATGATCATGGGCGCGTTTATGCTGCTGGAGCCGTTTCGCGGCTCCCTGCCATTCGGCAACGAACCGGTCGGCGCGGGCCTGCGTATCGATGCGAAGCGCCCGCTCGGCGCGCATCGCCTGAACCGCCCGCTCGGTACGGCCGCTCGCCGCCTCGGCGGTGAGCGCCGGGTCCCTCGCGATCGCGGCGCCAAGATCGCGCGCACCGTCGGGCCGAACCCCGTCGAGTTCCCTTGCCGCCCTGGCCATCGCATCCTTCTGATGGATGGCGACACGCTCGTCCCAATAGCGTCCGCGATTGTAAATTCCGCGGATCACGTTTGCATCGGCATGCGCGAGCGAACGCTCGATCGCATCGGAATGCCACTTTCCGCTTTCGTTGAGCAGCGTGGAAGCCGTCGTTCTGAGGCCGTGCGCCGTCACTTCACCCGTGGCATATCCCATCCTACGGAAGGCTTGGTTCATCGTGTTCTCGCTCATGGGCCGACGCGAGGTGTGGAAGGCGGGGAAGACAAAACCCTTGGGACCGGTCAGGTCGTACAGAGTCCTAAGGTAGTTAAGCACCTGCCGCGATAACGGCACGGCATGGGGCCGCCGCATTTTCATGCGCTCCAGCGGCACGGTCCAAACAGCTTTGTCGAAGTCGATCTCGCCCCACAACGCCTGTCGCAGTTCGCCCGGCCGCGCCATTACATGTGGCGCGATCTGGCAGGCGAGGCGGGTGATGGCATTGCCGGGATAGCTGTCGATCGCGCGGAGGAGTCCCCCTACCGCGCCAGGTTCGAGCAACGCCGCATGGTGCGTCACGCGAGGCGTAATTAGTGCCCCCTGCAGGACTGCAGTTGGATCAGACTCGCCCCTGCCCGTTGCCACAGCGTAGCGAAAGATGCGGCTGGCGAATGATCGCGCGCGGCGCGCGGTCTCGTGCTTTCCGCGCGCCTCGATCCTCTTTAATGCTGCAAGTATCTCGATCGGTTTAATGTCGGCTACCGGCATGCCCGCAATGGGCTTGAGCTGATCCAAAAGCCAAATGGCTTTTGTCGTGGTTGCCTCAGCGCGGCCCTCCGCAACCGTCTTTTCGATATATTCCTTCGCAAGATCACCGAAGGTGTTTGCGGCCTTGAATTGCGCGACGAGCTTATCGCGCTTGCGATCGGCAAGCGGGTCGATGCCATCGCGTAGTTTTCGCCGCGCATCATCCCGCAGTTGCCTCGCCTCCGCCAGCCGCGCTTCGGGATAAGCACCCAAGGCGATCCGGTTCGTCTTTCCGAGAAAGCGATATTTAAACCGCCAAAGCTTCGCCCCACTCGGTCGCACTTCCAAATAAAGGCCCCTCCCGTCGGTCCGGCTGTAGGGTCTACTTTTGGCCTTCAACGACCGGATCATAACATCAGTAAGAGACATCGACTCAACTCCTGCAAGCAGGCCTTGGCCAGCGTCGGATCATCGACACGACATCTCGGAGATGAATGGGGCCACCGGAAATTGATGTTGGGGCCATCGCCCTATCCGGTGGCCCCATTTCCACTGAGATCGAGTGAAATATTCTCGGACGTCAAAAGACAAGACCAAGGAGAAAATGGCAGATTTCCGCCGTTTTGTCGATGGCGGTGGGTCGTCATGAGAACGGAAAGTGGTGCCCCTGGCCGGACTCGAACCAGCACTCCTTGCGGAACTCGATTTTGAGTCGAGCGCGTCTACCAATTTCACCACAGGGGCCCATGATCATGGGGCGCCGGACAGCGCGGCGCTTCCCCTAGGGCGAAGCGCCGCATCTTGCCAAGCTATTTCTTGAGCTCTTTCGCCAGCGTCTTTGCAGTCGCCTTGCCATAGGGCGGCTTGAAGCCCGCCAATCCCGCAACGTCGAGCTTCGGCTGGCGATAGACCGCGCGCGCATGGCTGAAGGTGCGGAATCCGTCGACCCCGTGATAATTGCCCATGCCCGACGGTCCGACCCCGCCGAAGGGCAGATCCTCCATCGCGTTATGGAAAAGCACGTCGTTGACCGTGACGCCGCCCGAGATCGTCCGCGTCAGCACGCGATCTTCCTCGCTCTTGTCCTGACCGAAATAATAAAGGCCGAGCGGGCGGTCGTTCGCGTTCACATAATCGATCGCGTCGTCGATGCTCTTGTAGGTTTTCACCGGCAGGATGGGGCCGAAGATTTCCTCCTGCATCACTTTCATGTCGTCGGTCGGGTTGCGCACGATGTGGAGCGGCATCTTGTGGCCGTTCGAGCTTGCAAAATCCTCACCGCCCGGATTGACCTCGATCACCTCGGCGCCCTTCTCGCGTGCATCGGCGAGATAGCTCTGAAGCCGGTCGTAATTGCGCGTGTTCACAACCGACGTGTA
Organism: Sphingopyxis sp. YR583; assembly: GCF_900108295.1. Lineage (NCBI taxonomy): Bacteria > Pseudomonadati > Pseudomonadota > Alphaproteobacteria > Sphingomonadales > Sphingopyxidaceae > Sphingopyxis > Sphingopyxis sp. YR583. Next base: position 29,772 of record NZ_FNWK01000005.1, read on the forward strand.
GTCGTCATTCGCCAGCAACGTCGGGTACAGCGCGGTCGCGCCCTTGGTTACGCTGTCGATCACCGCGCCTTCCTGGTCCTCGGCGACGAGCAGATAGTCGGGCGCGAGGCAGATCTGCCCCGCATTCATCATCTTACCGAGCGCGACGCGCTGGCCGACGAGATCCTTGTTTGCGCTGCGTCCGATGAAGGTGGGCGACTTGCCCCCGAGTTCGAGCGTGACAGGCACGAGATTATCGGCCGCCGCACGCATGATATGCTTGCCGACGCTGGTCGCGCCGGTGAAGATCATATGGTCGAAAGCAAGCTTCGAGAACGCGACGCCAACGTCGGAATCGCCCGTGAACACCGCCATTTCGCTTTCGTCGAAATAGTCGGGCACCAGCCGCGCCATCAGCGCCGAGACATTTTCGGTGAATTCCGACGGTTTGATCATCGCGCGGTTGCCCGCTGCCAGAATGCCCGCCATCGGCACAAAGACCATTCCGACGGGAAAATTCCAAGGGCTCACCACCCCTACGACACCCTTCGGCTGGTACACGACTTCGGCCTTCGCGCCGAGCAGGCCGAGCGGGAAGGTCGGCTTGCGCTTCTCGCCCTTCGACCACGCGGCCATATGTTTTTTCGCGTGTTTCAGGGCGCTCACCGACGGCATGATGTCGGTCATCAGCGTCTGTTCGCGGCTGCGATGGCCGAAATCCTCGCTCACCGCCTTTGCGAAGTCCTCGCTATGATCGACGAGCAGCGCGATCGCGCGGTCGATGCGGTCGGTGCGGACGCTCAGGCTTTCGGGCATGGCAGCGGTAAAGCTCGCCTTCTGCGCCGCGAGCACTTCGTGCATGCGCGCCGTTTCGCCGGCAATATCCTGCTTGATCGCGGTAGCCATGACCCATCTCCCCTAAAGCTGTGCGGGCGACGTTTGATCATGCCGCGCGTCGGGTTGCAAGGTGAAACGGATCGATCGATCTTCCGTTGGCGGCACAATGGTTATCCCCGGGCTGGCAAGTCGGGCGCTAGAAGCAAAGCGCGTCGCCGCCATAGGCCCGCACATTGCGGATCGTCCCGTCGGAATTGACGAACCAATTTATCTTGAACTCTTTTCCGCATTTGCTGTCGAGTATCTCGAGCAACGCCGACCGGCGTTCGGTGCCCCCTTCCGTAATTTCGAATTTCTCGGCGACCAGCCATTTGCGCAGGGCAGCCTCATCGCTTCCTTCGGGAAAGGCGCGGTGGAACTCGGTCGCGGCATAGGGGTCGTCGAGCGATGCATTCTTCAAAAGCCCGGGTGGTTTGGGTGCAACCTGGTCGATCAGCGCGACGGTCAGTGGCTCGCGGAAGGCCATGACGCCCGCGGCAGCCATCGCAAGAACCGCAATCACATAGACCAATGTTCTCAGCATGGTAGCCGACCTCCCTGTTGCGCCCGCGCTTCTAGATACCCACTGTTGAGGATTTCCTAATCGGCTGCCTCATGGCCAGGCGGCCGCGCGACCGCCCGCCGTCGACCGTCGAATAGGCACGCCCCCTTTCGCAAGTGCAGCAAAGACGCTAAGCGACCCGCCGACGTATCTTTCCCCTACGGAGTCTCTCGATATGACCGCCACCGATCCCGTCGTTTTCCTTTCCTACGCGCGCACCCCGATGGGCAGCATGCAGGGTAGCCTGTCGGACGCGAGCGCGACCGATCTCGGCGCGACCGCGGTCAAGGCAGCGGTCGAGCGCGCCGGCGTGTCGGGCGACGACATCGAGCGCATCTATATGGGCTGCGTGCTTCCCGCCGGCCTCGGCCAGGCACCCGCGCGCCAGGCCGCGATCAAGGCGGGCCTGCCCAAGTCGGTGCAGGCGACGACCGTCAACAAGGTGTGCGGTTCGGGTATGCAGACCGTGATCATGGGCGCCGAAGCGCTCGCCGCGGGCAGCGTCGACCTGGTCGTCGCGGGCGGCATGGAGTCGATGACCAACGCGCCGTACCTTCTGAAGAAGCACCGCTCGGGCGCGCGCATCGGGCACGACACCGCCTATGATCATATGTTCCTCGACGGTCTGGAAGATGCCTATGAAGCCGGCCGCGCGATGGGCACCTTTGCTCAGGATACCGCCGATGCGTACCAGCTCAGCCGCCAGTCGCAGGACGATTATTCGATCGAATCGCTGAGCCGCGCCAAGGCCGCGATCGCTGCTGGCGCCTTCGCCAGTGAAATCGCTCCGGTCACCATCTCGGGCCGCAAGGGCGACGTGGTCGTCGACACCGACGAAGCCCCCGGCAAGGGCATGCCCGACAAGATCCCGACGCTGAAGCCCGCCTTCGCGAAGGACGGCACGATCACCGCGGCGACCAGCTCGTCGATTTCGGACGGCGCGGCCGCCGTAGTACTGACGCGCCAGTCGGTTGCCGACGCCAAGGGCGCCAAGCCCGTGGCTAAGCTCGTCGCGCACGCTGCGCACGCACAGGAACCGAAGGACTTCACCGTCGCGCCCGTCGGGGCGATCAACAAGCTGCTCGCGAAGACCGGCTGGGCGATCGGCGACGTCGACCTGTTCGAAGTCAATGAAGCCTTCGCCTGCGTCGCGATGTTTGCGATGCACGACCTCGGCATCCCGCACGAGAAGATCAACGTCCATGGCGGCGCAACCGCGCTCGGCCACCCTATCGGCGCCAGCGGCACGCGCATCATCACCACGCTGATCGCGGCGCTCCAGCGCCACGGCAAGACGCGCGGAATCGCGAGCCTGTGCATCGGCGGCGGCGAAGCGACGGCAGTTGCGGTCGAACTGGTCTGAACCGCCCATTTTCGAAAAGTTCCACGGCGCCGTCGCAAGACGGCGCCGTTTCGTCGCCTAGCCGCGACAATTTGCGACACTAATGTCCTGAAAATAAACGGCGCATTCCGGCTCCGTTCAAATCGAATCGCCTATTCCATATTTGTCATCGGGCAGATCCCCTCCCCCTGACCGATTGAAAAGGAATGGCACAATGAAGAGCAAATTTCTCACCGCCGGCCTGATCGCCGCGATGATGATCCCGGCCGCCGCGCAGGCACAGAACCGCGAGATCCGCAACGATCGCAAGGAATTGCGCGAGGAACAGCGCGACCTGCGGAATGCGCAACGCTATGGCGACCGCGGCGACGTTCGCGATGCCCGCCGCGACGTGCGCGATGCCCGTCAGGATCTGCGCGAAAGCCAGCGCGACTGGCGCCGCGACACGCGCTACCAGAATTATCGCGCGCCGTTCAAATATCAGTCGTTCCGCGTCGGCTCGACCCTACGTTCGAACTATTATGCGCCCAGCTATCGCCCGGCATGGGACAGCCGCTGGGGCGTGCCGCGCGCGGGCCGCAACCTGACCTACGTCCGCCACTATAACGACCTGCTGCTCGTCAACGAGCGTAACGGCCGGGTGGTGAAGGTATACCGCAACCACTTCAACTGGCGCCGCTAAACGATAATATCCTTTCGTTTCAAAGAGGGTCGATGGGCAACCATCGGCCCTTTTTCGTGGCGCGATTGTCGTTGCTGGAAACGCGCGGAAAGCATAGCCTGCGCCCATTCCTGTTGGGAGAAATCGACATGAAAAAGCTCGTTCTTCTTGCCGCGCTGACCGCGCTGTCAGCCTGTTCGCAAAAAGCCCAAGAGTCGAAGGATACCGCCGCCGCGCCGACCGAAACGGCCGCCCCCGCCCCGGCAGCCAATCCGGGCACCGCGCCGGGCAGCTATGACGTCAAAATGGCCGATGGGACGATGGCTTCGACGGTCATCAACGCCGATGGCACCTATGTCGACACCGACGCGGCAGGCAAGACCGTCAATAAAGGCAAGTTCACGCACAAGGACGGCAAGGACTGTTTCGACCCCGACGGCGATGAGGCCGAAGTGTGTTGGAGCCTGTCGCCCGTCGCCGCGGATGGCAGCTTCACCGCCACCGCGCCCGACCAAATGGCCGTGACGGTTACGCCCAAAAAGAGCTGATCAAGCGGCGGATTCAGGACCGGCCGATATTGGAAGCGCGATCAGTCGCCCCAGATATGGTCGGTCTGGATCCAGCCCTTGCGACCCTTGACGTCGAACAGGCACCAGCCGTTCTTGCAATCGGTGATCCGGCCGACGACGCCGGGCTCGGCGCGATAGGCAACCGCCGCTGACGCGCTCGCATCCTCACGCATCGGACGGATTTCGCCGGTGACGATCGCGGTGCGCGTCCGGCTAAGAAGCCGGGCCGCCATCCAGCCTTGCGTGCCATCGGGGTCTTCGATCTTGCGCCAGGTTTCAAAGCGCGCGACGACCTTTACCGGCAGGTCCTTGCGCCGATATTCCCACGTCACAGGGACATCGGGCGACGGCCCTTTGCGCATCCGCGCTTCGTCGACGTTGATCGACGCCCAATAAGGCAATTCGACATCGGATTGTGCGGCGGCCGGTCCCACGGTGGCCATCAGCACGGCGGCGATCAAGATATGGCGGCTGGTCATTGCTCTGCCTTGTCAAACTCATACCCGCATTTCAACCGTTCGCCGCGCAAAAGGCTGCGTTCGTCCCCAGCCTTTTTCATCGCGGACGCTCTTGACCGTCCTTGCGCGGCGCGCTCTATCGGCGCCATGCCCGATTCATCCCGTCCCAAACGCCCGCGCGTCATCGTCACCCGCCAACTGATGCCGCATGTCGAAGGCCGCATGGCCGAATTGTTCGATGTCTCTTTGTCAGCACGCGACGAAGCCTTCACCCGGGACCAGTTGAAGGCCGCCGTAGCCGACTGCGACGTCTTCGTACCGACGGTGACCGACGAAATCGATGCGGATATCATCAACTCCGCGGGCGACCGGCTGAAACTGATCGCGAATTTCGGTGCCGGCGTCGATCATATCGACCTCGCCGCCGCGCGGGCAAAAGGCATTATGGTGTCGAATACGCCCGGCGTATTCACCGAAGATACCGCCGACATGACGATGGCGCTGATCCTCAGCGTCCCGCGCCGCCTTGCCGAGGGCGAGAAACTCATGCGCTCGGGCCAATGGGCCGGCTGGGCGCCGAGCGCGATGCTCGGCCACCGCGTCGGCGGCAAATTGCTCGGCATCATCGGCATGGGCCGCATCGGCCTCGCGGTAGCGCGCCGCGCCCGCGCCTTCGGCCTGTCGATCCATTATCACAACCGCCGCCGCCTGCCCGAAGCGCTCGAGGAGGAATCGGGCGCAAGCTATCACGCCAGCGTCGACACGCTGCTGCGGATCAGCGACGTGGTCACGATCCACTGCCCGCACACCAGCGAAACGCACGAGATGGTCAACGCCGCCCGCATCGGCGCGATGAAGCCGACAGCTTACCTCATCAACACCGCACGCGGCGAGATCGTCGACGAAAAGGCGCTGGTCGCGGCGCTTCAGACCGGACGCATCGCCGGCGCCGGGCTCGACGTCTACACCCACGAACCCGCAGTCGACCCCGCGCTGCTCGCGCTCGACAATGTCGTGCTGCTCCCGCACCTCGGCTCGGCAACGATCGAGGGCCGCGAAGCGTCGGGCGAAAAGGTCATCGCCAATATCCGCGCCTGGTGCGACGGCCACCGTCCGCCTGATCAGGTGCTGGAGGGGTGGGCTTAAGCCGAGGCTGGATCAGCCAAAGACGAAAGTCAGAACAGCCACCACCAGCGCCCAGAAGACAAAAGACAGGAAGATAGCTCCAAGCGCATCCTTCGCCTTTTGCGTTTGTCCAATCGACGCAAAAATTATGACGACCGCGATCGTCCCGAGCAATATCGGACCACACAAAATAAACGCGACCCACCCTGCATTGCTGAGTGGCTCTGTCGCGCGTTCATTGTGTTCTTCCCGCCGTCCTTGAGCCGCCTCTGCAATGCTGGCGGCAACAGTTTCCGGCAAGCCTCGACGTTCCAGCTCTGCCTTTGCGGCCTCGAACACGTGAGATTCGAAACCACCCGAATTTTCCGTCGAAACGATCTCTATCAAATCCTCATCAGGCAAGCGAAGTACGCGGCTCGCCGAGCTAACATCGCTCCCCATTCATACCCCGTTAAAGCGATCAATCCCCCGTCAAAATCCGATCCACGAGCTGCTTCACCGTTGGGGTGAAGTTGTTCGAATAAAAGGGATCGGTCTTGAAATTGAACGCGGCATGGCCCGCAAACATCAGATTTTGTTCGACGTCGCCGTCATGCGCGATGTCCTGCAAGGTTTTCTGGATACAGAAACTGCGCGGATCGGCGAGGTAGCCGGTGGTGTAATCGTCATGGTCCTTCCACGACGAAAAACCGCAATGCGACAGACAGCCCATGCAGTCGGTCTGATCCTTGCGGATGATCGCCTTGTCGGCCTCGGTCACGAAGACCACCGTATTGTCGGGGGTCTTCAGCGCTTCGGTATAGCCTTCGGCGAACCAGTCGCGCGCCCGGGCGCGATCGTGCGGCGTGACCCAGAAATTCTTGCCCTTCACCCCGACGTCGAGCTGGACGATGTGATCGCCCGCTTCCTGCTTCGAATAGGGAATCTGGCGCTCCGCGCGCGCTTCGAGGTCGCACAGGAACGGGTTGCGCACCGCGCTCGAATAGAAACCCGTCGGCGAGAAGCGGTGGAGCAGCACGTCGCCGTCGTCGAGGGTGCGCAGACGATCCTTCCACTGCTGGGGGATCGGGCTTTCTTCGGTCAGCAGCGGCCGCGTGCCGTACTGGAAGGCGATCTGGCCGAGTTCGGGATTGTCGATCCAGTTTTCCCAGTCGCGGAGATACCAGACGCCGCCCGCCATCACGATCGGCACGTCGTCGGCGATCCCCTCGGCGCGCATCGTTTCGCGAACCGCGGCAACACGCGGATAGGGATCCTGCGGAACCAGCGGATCCTCGGCGTTCGATAGGCCGTTATGGCCACCGGCAAGCCAGGGATCTTCGTAAACCACGGCGCCCAGCAAATGCGGAACCTTGCTGTAAGCGCGCTTCCATAGCGCGCGGAAAGCGCGCGCCGAGCTGATGATCGGCAAATACAACACATTATGCCGCGCGGCGATTTCACTCAGCTTGTACGGCATGCCCGCGCCGCAAGTGACGCCTGCGACAAGGCCCTTGGTCCGTTCCAGCACGCCTTCGAGAATTTGCTGCGCGCCGCCCATTTCCCAGAGCACATTGATATTGATCGCACCCTTGCCGCCCGACACGTCATAGGCGCGTTGGACCTGCGCGACCGCGCCTTCGATCCCGTACTGGATCAGCTCTTCGTGGCGTTCCTTGCGCGTCAGCGCGCGATAGATTTGCGGAATGATCTTGCCTTCGGCGTCATAGCTGTCGGCGTTTACCGCCGACACGGTGCCGATCCCGCCCGCCGCGGCCCAGGCGCCGCTCGACATATGGTTGGTCGCCGACACGCCCTTACCGCCTTCGACCAGCGGCCAGACTTCACGCCCGCCGTAAAGGATGGGCTTCAAACCTTTGAACACTCTAAACCTTCTCTCTCTCCGCCGCTTCGCGCCCGCGAACCGGCCCCCGTTGCCGCTTGCGTAAGCGGAAATTCGGCCCTCTTGTCAATCGGAGCCGACCCATCCGCCGCTGAATGGCCCATAGCCGCTAAGCGCACGAGCATAGAGCTTTTCATAGGCGGCGACCATATTTGATTCGTCGAACCGTTCGGCCGCGACACGCCGGTTCGCCGCGCCAACCTCGGCGCGCAGCGCGGTGCTGTCGGTCATTTGCGCCAGCGCCGCGCGGAAAGCAGCCTCGTCCGCAGCCACATAGAGCCGGTTCGCATCCGACACCATCGCGGCGACGTCGCCGACAGCGGGGCTGACGACGGGCAGCCCTGCCGCCATCGCCTCGACAACCGCAATTGGCATCTGCTCGCTGCGCGACGACAGGGCGAGCAGGTCGAAATGACCGATCCAACGTGCGGGTTCGGCCATGAAGCCGGGCATGACAAGGCGGTCGGCGAGACCGCACGCGGCCGCTTCGGCCCGGATCGCGTCGCGTTCGGGCCCGTCGCCCACGATCACCAGCCGGACATTTTGCGGCAGCGTCGCAACCGCGCGCACCAGCCTCGGCAAATCCTTCACCTTGCGCAGCCCGGCAACGGTGCCGATCACGACTTCGCCTTCGCGACGCTCAAAGCCGGCGATCGGGACGCTCGGCCCGCTCGCATAAGCCGCGACCTCGATGCCGTTGCGGATCAGGTGAACGCGATCGGCGCGCCACTCTTCCTTTGCAATGCGCTGCAGCGAAGTCGAGGGAACCACCAGACCGAGAGTATGTTTGAGCGCGACGCGGCGGAACAGATTGCGCTTCCAGTTGCGCTTGACGCTCTCGTCCTCGTTAAAGCCATCCTCGTGATGGATCAGGCTCGGCGGCATTTGGTCCCACCAACGATTCCAGTAGAGACGATGGGCCATCACCCCGTCCATCGCGCCCCAATTATAGCTCAGCACCAACTCGAAATTCAGCATATAGCGCATCAGATCGCGATAGCGTCCGGGCGCCGGCTTGCCGTGCAGCGGCGGCGCATCTTTCGGGAAATCGACTTTGATCCCGGGATCGATCGCATCGCGCGCGCCGAGCGCTTCGGGCATCGCCGACAGGATCGTGTGATGCGCCCGGTCGCCCATCAGGTTCATCAACCGGACGGCGCGCGCCTCCTTCCCCCCGAGCGAGAAGCTCGAATGGAGGTGCAGGATGCGAATGGGCCAGGGTGTCTCGGGCTCGTCGTCGCTCACGTTTGCGGAAGCTCCGCGACCCAGGCGTCGATAGCGGCGCGTGCTTCGGTCTCGTCCATCGTCGGCGCATGGCCGACCCCGGGCACCTCGACCAGCCGCGCGCCTGAAAGTTCAGCCACCATTCTCTCACCCGCCGGCCGGGATAATATGTCGGACAGCGCCCCGCGCAGGATCAGCAGCGGAACGTCGCCGAGCGCGCGATATGCGGGCCACAGGTCGACCCCGGCATCGCCGCCATTCGGTACCCGCAGCGGCGCCGCGATCTGCTTGTCATAATCGGTGACGATGCGCCCCTCGGGCGTCAGCCTGTGTGTGCGCTTGGTCAGTCGAAGCCAGTCGTGGATGCCATAGGCCGGATAGACTGAGCCGTTGAGCTCGGCAAAAGCGCGCGCCGCGTGCATCCAGGTCGGCTGACTGCCGCCCGCGCCAATATAATCGCGAATGCGATCAAGCCCCGCCGTTTCGAGTTGGGGTCCGACGTCGTTGAGCACCGCACCGACGAGTCGTCCCGGCATCGTCGCCGCCATCAGCATCGCCACCAGCCCGCCGAGCGAAGTGCCGATCGCTGCAAACTGCGCGATCTCTAACTCGTCGAGCAACGCAACCACGTCCTGCACATAGGTCAGCGGGACATAGGTCATCGGATCCTTGGCATAAGCACTCTCGCCCCGTCCGCGGAACTCGATGACGATAACCTTGCGATATTGCGCCACATGCGGCGCCAGTGCTTCGAAATCGCGCGCATTGCGCGCAAGCCCGGGCATGCACAGCACCGGCGGCGCCTTGGCGCTTCCTTCGGGCCCGGCATAGACGCGCGCATGCAGCCGGACGCCGTCGTGCGACCACCAATATTGGTCCGACCAGTCGCGGCGCCCGTCCTGCTTTACATCCTGCTGGACCAATATGGCACGTCCCCTTGCTCCGTTCCGCGTATCTGCTGCGCGGGACTCATATCCGTCTATCGCCAACCGCGCCGCGCGGCGCAAGCAATCCGTGGCGCCGGCGCGGCGCAGGTTGCCCCTGCCCGCTTTCACCGATAAGACGCGGACGACCATGAGCGAGCCCTTGATTTCCTTCGAACCCGCAACCGGCGAAGAGCTCTGGCGCGGACCGGTCAGCGACGTCGATGCCGAAGTCGAGATTGCCCGCCGCGCCTGGCCCGAATGGGCCGCAAAACCCGTCACTTTCCGCACCGAAACGCTCCGCCGCTTCGTCGACCGTGTGAAGGCCGAGGGCGAGGCGCTCGCGGATCTGATCGCACACGAAACCGGCAAGCCGCTCTGGGAAGCGCGCACTGAAGTCGAATCGGTTGCGAACAAGGTTGATATTTCGGTCAAATCCTATGCCGAGCGAACCCCCAACCGCCGCATCGAGGGTGCGATGGGGCTGCGCAACGCGGTTCGGCACAAGCCGCATGGCGCGCTCGCGGTGCTTGGCCCCTATAATTTCCCGGCCCATCTACCCAATGGCCATATCGTTCCGGCGCTGATCGCCGGGAATTCGGTGCTGTTCAAACCGTCCGAAAAGACCCCCGCCGTCGGCGCGCGGCTCGTCGAACTCTTTCACAGCGCGGGCGTACCGCAAGAGGTGCTTCGCCTCATCGTCGGCGGCCCCGAAACGGGCAAGGCGCTCGCAGGCCACGAAGGCATCGACGGACTGCTTTTCACCGGCTCGGCGCGTACCGGCCTGGCTCTCAATCGCCAGTTCGCAGGCCAGCCGGGCAAGATGCTCGCGCTCGAAATGGGCGGCAACAACCCGATCGTCGTGTGGGACACCGCCGACATCCGTACTGCCGCGATCATCGTCGTCCAGTCGGCCTTCCTCAGCGCCGGACAGCGGTGCAGCAATGCGCGCCGCCTGATCGTCAGGGACAATCTCGCCGACGCGCTGATCGACGAGATTTGCCAGCTCGCCAACCGGCTGATCGTCGACCATCCCCATGCCGACCCGGCGCCCTACATGGGGCCCGTCATCGACAATGAGGCGGCCGACGGCCTGACCGAAAGCTTCCTCGTCCTGATGTCGAATGGCGGCAAGGTGATCCGGCACATGACGCGGCCGATTGCGGGACGCCCCTTCCTGACGCCCGGCATCATCGACGTCACCGCGATGCCCGAACGGCCCGATATCGAGCTATTCGGCCCGCTGCTCCAGGTCATTCGTGTCGACAGCTTCGAGGCGGCAATTGCCGAGGCGAACAACACCTCCTTCGGCCTGTCGGCGTCGCTGATCGGCGGGACGCCGCAGCTTTACGACCAGTTTTGGGCCAATGCGCGCGCCGGTGTCATCAACTGGAACCGGCCGACCAACGGAGCATCTTCGGCTGCACCGTTCGGCGGCATCGGGCTTTCGGGCAATCATCGACCAAGCGCCTTCTATGCCGCCGATTATTGCGCCTATCCGGTGGCATCGGCCGAAAGCGATACGATGCGTGCTTCGATCGGCGTCGGCCTGCGCGATCCCGAAGGGTCGCAACTGGTGACAAAGAAGTATCTTTAGCTGCATTGCGTCATGCCGGACTTGATCCGGCATCCATTGGTCCCCGGATCAAGCCCGGACTGGCGAGGATGACGGTGCAGCAATTTTACCTTCACCGTCGTCAATAAAGCCTGCTTTGCGCTTTCGGGGCGCGCAAACCATGTTCGGCATCATGGAAAAGATTTCGCTTCTTTCAGGCAAGCTCTGGCTCGTCGGTGCCGGTCCGGGTGACTCAGACCTCCTGACACTGCGCGCCGCGCGATTGCTCGAAAGCGCCGATCTCGTCGTGCACGACGGCCTCGTCGGCGACGGTGTGCTGGCGCTGATCCCGCCCCACGTCGAGCGTATCAGCGTCGCCAAGCAGCGCAGCCGCCACACGATGAAGCAGGAACTGATCAACGAATTGCTGGTTCGCGAGACGCTTGCGGGCAAGCAGGTCGTCCGCCTCAAAGGCGGTGATCCGTTCATTTTCGGCCGCGGCGGCGAAGAACTCGATGCCGCGCGCGAAGCGGGCGTTGCATGCGAGGTCGTTCCCGGCATCACCGCCGCGGCCGGCTGCGCCGCGCAGGCCGGCCTCCCCCTCACCCACCGTGAGGATGCGAGCGCAGTCAGCTTCGTCGCGGGGCAGTGCAAGGATCTGACCGATCAGGATTGGTCGGGGCTCGCAGGACATGGGCGCACACTCGTCATTTACATGGGCCTCGCGACCGCCAGCGCCATCGCCGACAAGCTGATCGCCGACGGCGTTTCGCCGGACCTTCCGGTAGCGGTCGTCGAACGCGGCACCACCGCCGATGCGCGCATGTTGCGCACGCTTCTGACCGATCTCGGCGACCTCGTCGCACGCGAGAAAGTAGCGAGTCCGGCGCTGATCGTCGTCGGCAAGGTAGCAGCGCGCGCAGACGCGCTCGATTGCCTCGGCGCCCCGGGCGTCGCGGCTCAAATAAGGGACTTCACATGAAACTGCTCACGGGCAATGACCTGAAAACAGGATTTGTCACCTGGTGGACCGGCGCCGACTGGTCGCTGCATATCGAGGACGCCGCCGACGTCGGCGAACATGGTGAGGCGATCCTCGCCGCCGAGGAAGGCGCGCGGCGCGTCAACGCCCCCTATATCATCGCCGGCGAACAGACGGCCGAGGGCCCGCGCCCCGCGCATATCAAGGATCGCATCCGCGCCTTGGGCCCGACCGTGCGCCCCGACCTGACATTGAAACCCGCCGATCCCGCGGCCGGCGACTGGGTGATCTGACATGTATAAATATGACGAATATGACCAGCAGATGGTCGACGCCCGTGTTGCCGAATTTTCGGATCAGGTGCGCCGCCGCCTTGCGGGCGAAATCACCGAGGACCAGTTCAAGCCGCTGCGGCTGATGAACGGCCTCTATCTCCAGCTTCACGCCTATATGCTGCGCGTAGCGGTGCCCTATGGCACGCTCGACAGCCGTCAGATGCGGATGCTGGCGCATATCGCGCGCAAATATGACCGCGACTACGGCCATTTCACCACGCGCCAGAACCTTCAATATAACTGGATCAAGCTCGAGGATGCGCCCGCGATCCTCGCCGACCTCGCGTCGGTCGAGATGCATGCGATCCAGACGAGCGGCAATTGCATCCGCAACATCAGCTCGGACCAGTGGGCGGGCGCCGCCGCCGACGAGATCACCGACCCGCGCCCGTGGGCCGAACTGCTCCGCCAATGGTCGAGCTTCCACCCCGAATTCAGCTATCTGCCGCGCAAGTTCAAGATCGCGGTGATCGCTGCCGAGGAAGATCGCGCCGCGATGCGCCTTCACGACATCGGCATTCAGATCGTCGAACGAGATGGCGTCCATGGCGCCGCCTTCTACGTCGGCGGCGGCATGGGCCGCACCCCGATGATCGCACCGCTGATCAAGGATTTCGTGCCTCTCGAGGATATGCTGAGCTATGCCGAGGCGTGCTTGCGCGTCTACAATCGCTACGGCCGCCGCGACAATATCTATAAGGCGCGCATCAAGATCCTGATCCACGAGCTGGGCGCCGACGAATATCGCCGCCAAGTCGAGGAAGAGTTCGCGCATGTGAAGTCGCTGGGCATCGACCCGCCGAAGGCCGAGTTCGACCGCATCGCGGCACAATTCGCGCCGCCTGCACTCGACACGTCGGCACCCGATGCCATCGACCGCAGCGATCCCGACTTCGCTGTCTGGGTCGACCAGAATGTCGCTGCGCACAAGGCGCCCGGTTATGCCATCGTCAACATCAGCCTGAAGCCCGTCGGCGGCATCCCCGGCGATGCGTCGTCGGCGCAGATCGACCTGATGGCCGACCTTGGCGAGAAATACAGCCACGACGAGCTCCGCGTCACCCACGCGCAGAACATCGTGCTGCCGCACGTCCGCAAGGCCGATCTCTATGCTATCTGGCAGGCGCTCGACGCCGCGGGTCTCGCGACGCCGAACCTCGACCTCATCAGCGACATCATCGCCTGCCCCGGCCTCGATTATTGCAGCCTTGCCAACGCGCGCTCGATCCCGGTCGCACAGAAGATCGCAACGCGCTTCTCGGACCTCGGCCGCCAGAAGGAACTGGGCGAACTCAAGCTCAAGATTTCGGGCTGCATCAACGCCTGCGGGCATCACCACGCCGGCCACATCGGCATCCTCGGCGTCGATCGTAAGGGCACCGAAAATTACCAGCTGTCGCTCGGCGGCTCGGGCGCGGAGGACGTCAGCCTCGGCACGATCACCGGTCCCGGTTTCGACGAGGATGGCGTCGTCGATGCGATCGAGCGCGTCACCGACAAATATCTCGCCGAACGGACCGAAGGCGAGCGTTTCGTCGACACCTACCGCCGTATCGGCATGGCTCCCTTCAAGGAGGCTATCTATGGTTGAGCATCTGCACGCCGATGGCGAAGAACCCGCGGTCACCCTCGACGCCTTCCTGTCGCAGTCGAACGCGACCGCAGTGCGGCTCGAACCCGACGAGGATGCGCGGGCGCTGATTCCGCACCTCGACCGGCTCGCGCTGATCGAAGTCGCCTTTCCCAAATTCCGCGATGGCCGCGGCTATTCGTCGGCGCGTATCCTTCGCGAGGCGGGATATATCGGCGAACTGCGCGCGCAGGGCGACGTCCTCGTCGACCAGATTGCCTATATGAAGCGCTGCGGTTTCGACACCTTCGCGCCCGAAAAGGCGCTCAATCCGGCCGATGTCGAAGCGGCGCTGACGCGCTGGCCCGAACATTATCAGGGCGCCGCCGACGGTGCGGTGCCAATCTGGAAATTAAGGCATGGCTGATCTGAAGGCCTCTTCTTCGCGCGCGGACCGCACCCGCGACCGGATCGATGTCGCGCCGCGCTTCACGCAGGCCGATGTCATACGCCTCAACAACCTCTTTCGCGGTCAGGATGCCGCCGAGGTTGTCGCGAGCGTGATCGGCGCGGGGCTGCTCGGCGAGACCGCGATCGTATCCAGCTTCGGCGCCGAAAGCGCGGTGCTGCTGCACCTCGTCGCTCGCGCCGCGCCCGACATGCCGGTGCTGTTCCTCGACACTGGCAAGCATTTCCCCGAAACGCTCGCCTATCGCGATACGCTCGCCGCGAAGCTGAAGCTCAACATCGTCAACCTGACGCCCGATGCCGAAGACCTCGCGCAAAAGGACGCGACCGAATTGCGCTGGTCGTACGACCCCGATGGTTGCTGCGAAATCCGTAAGGTGAAGCCGCTCGAAAAGGCGCTTGCCGATTTCGACACCTCGATCACCGGGCGCAAGGGCTTCCAGTCGTCGACACGTCAGGGACTCGCCCGCTTCGAACTCGACGGCACGACCGGCCGCCTCAAATTCAACCCGCTCGCCAATTGGACACGCGAAGAACTCGACGCCTATTTTGCGGCGCACGACTTGCCGCGGCATCCGCTGGAGGCCGAAGGCTATCCATCGATCGGCTGTTCTCCATGCACATCGAAGGTCAAGCCGGGCGAAGACCCGCGCTCGGGCCGCTGGCGCGGCTGGGACAAGACCGAATGCGGCATTCACGCCGAAGTGACGCCGCTGGGCGACGATCCGGCGAACGACCCGGCGTTCTAGGCCGCGTCGTCACTCATAATCTTCGAATGCCTGACTGCCGTCCGCAAGGTCGCTGAATTTCGTCGTCTTCGCCTCGAAGTGCAGGCGCACCTTGCCGATCGAGCCATGGCGTGACTTTGCGATGATCACTTCCGCCAGGCCGAAGACTCGTTCCATCTCGGCCGCCCATTCCTCGTGCTGCGCATGGATTTTGACATCGTCGCCCTCGATCGGGCGCTTTGGTTCGCGCGAACCGACATAATAATCCTCGCGAAACACGAAGATGACCATATCGGCGTCCTGTTCGATCGATCCCGATTCACGCAGATCGGACAGCATCGGCCTTTTGTCTTCGCGGCTTTCAACCGCGCGGCTGAGCTGCGACAGCGCCATCACCGGAACATGAAGTTCCTTTGCCAGAGTCTTCAAACCGCGGGAAATTTCTGAAATTTCCTGCACGCGATTGTCGCCGCTTTTCGAAGTGCCCTGCAACAGCTGAAGATAGTCGACGATGATGAAGCCGATGCCGTGTCGGCGCTGCAGACGCCGCGCGCGGGTACGCAGGCCCGCGATCGTCAACCCCGGCGTGTCATCGATGAACAGCGGCAGCGTTTGAAGTTGCTGCGCCGCGCGGCTCAGTTGCTGAAACTGCTCCTTGCTGATCTTGCCCATGCGCAGCGCTTCACCCGAAACGCCCGATTGCTCGGCGAGCACGCGCGTCGCGAGCTGGTCGGCGGACATTTCGAGGCTGAAGAAGGCAACTTTCGCGCCCATATTCTTCTCGGGCGGAATGCCGTCATCCTCGTCCCGCCGCCAGCGTTCAGCGGCGTTGTAGGCAATATTGGTGGCAAGCGAGGTCTTGCCCATACCCGGTCGGCCCGCGAGGATCATCAAATCCGAATTGTGCATGCCGCCGATCTTGGCGTTCATGCTCGCGATGCCGGTCGTGATACCCGACAGATGACCGCCCGAATTAAGCGCGCGCTCGGCCGCCTGCAGCGCCGTCAGGCTGGCCTGATTGAAGCTTTTGACCGACCCCATCTCGGCCTCACCGCCCGCGACGCGATAGAGCGCGGTTTCAGCCTCTTCGATCTGTGCCTGCGGATCGACGCGTTCGCTGGTGTCGAGCGCATTGTCGACCAGCGTGCGCCCAACCCCGGCCAGTTCGCGTAGCAGCGCCAGGTCGAAAATCTGCCGCGCAAAATCGCGCGCGCCGATCAGCCCTGCGCCGCTGCCGGTGAGCTGCGCCAGATAGCCGACCCCGCCGACCGCCTTCATCGCTTCATCGGCCTCGAAATAGGGTTTCAGCGTCACGGGGGTCGCGATGCTGTTGCGCTCGATCAGCGCCATCGTCTGCTGAAAGATGCGGCCGTGCAGCGGTTCGAAGAAATGGTCGGGCGTCAGTGCGACGGGCAGATCCTCGACGACTCGGTTGTCGATCAGGATCGCTCCGAGAAACGCGGCCTCGGCCTCGATATTACGCGGCATCTGGCGCTCGTCGCCAGTGGGGACGGCGGTCGGGATAAGGGCTAGTTCGGGCATTGATGTCTTCATGCTCCGATCGCTCGGCAGGTGCAACGGGCTTGGATATGCTGATCGGCAGCGTCGGGGGTGCTTCTGGGGATAAGTCTCTAATCCCGGTGGTCGAGCGGCGAGAGGGCCGCGTCAGCCCTCTTGCCCTTCGCCCCCGTCCAAGTAGAAGCACGGACAGCATGGCCGACGCAGACCCCTCGAAACAACGGATCATTTCGATCGAACTCGACGAGGGTTCGATCGTCTGGCGCAATCCCGACGTCGAGCAGGAGCGCCGCGTCGCGATCTTCGATCTGATCGAGGACAATAAATTCGTTCCGCAGCGGGGGCATGCCGATGGCTATGCCGGCCCGTACCGTTTGATGCTGCGCGTCGAGGACGGGCGGTTGATCTTTGAAATCAGCCGCGAAGACGGCACACCGCTCGAGGCGATCATCCTTGGCCTCGGCCGTTTCCGTCGCCCGATCCGTGACTATTTCGCGATCTGCGACTCATATTATCAGGCGATCAAGACCTCGACCGCGCAGCAGATCGAAACCGTCGACATGGCGCGCCGCGGGCTGCACAATGAAGCGGCAGAGATGCTGATGGACCGGCTCGACGGCAAGATCGCAGTCGATTTCGCTACCGCGCGACGACTGTTCACGCTGATCTGCGTGCTCCACATCAAGGGCTGACGATGGCATCGGGGGCAATCAGAAGCAGGAAACCGGGGAAAGCCGGCGGCGACTGGGGCGCGGCGATTACGCGCACCTTGCGCAAGATCGGCGCCGCCATCGTGCTGCTGCTGCTCACCGCGGGCCTTGCATTATGGTGGGCCGCCCGCTGGATTCCCGACCGCGCCCTCTATCCGACGCAGGGTGTCACGATCGATGCGGACAATGGCGATGTGCATTGGGGCTCGATCAAGGCGGCGGGCGCCGATTTCGCTTATATTATGGGCACCGACGGCTCTTCGGCGGTCGATCCCCAATTCGCGCGCAATATGGCGGCCGCACGCGAGGCCGGCGTGCAGGCGGGCGCGATCCACCGTTATAGCCTCTGCCAGCTCGCGACCGATCAGGCCGCGAACTTCATCCGCCATGTTCCCCGCCGCGCCGACGCGCTGCCCGCCGTGGTCTGGCTCGATTACGACGATCGCTGCCCCGACCGCCCGACGCGCGCGCTTTTGCTCTCCGAACTCGCAACCTTTCTGGCACAGATCGAGGCGCATATGGGCAAGCAGAGCGTGATCGCGCCCGGCCCGGCGTTCGAGAGTGATTACAAGGTAACCCAGGGAATCGCGCGCACGACCTGGCTGCGCCGCGACTTTTTCGAACCCGATTATGGCGCGCACCCTTGGACGATGTGGCAAGCCAATAACTATGTGCGCCTGTCGGGCGCCGAGGGCACCGTCGGCTGGAACGCGCTGCGCCCGCAAGGAGAGATGCGATGACCGATACACGTGATGCCTTGATCGACGCTGCTCGCGACGCGGCGGGTCGTGCCTATGCACCCTACTCAGGCTTCCATGTCGGCGCCGCGCTGCTCCTGAAAAATGGCGACGTCGTTACCGGCGCCAATGTCGAAAATGCGAGCTATGGCCTTACCCTCTGCGCCGAGACCGCCGCAGTTGCGAAAATCGCGAACGAGGGCTGGATCGGCGAGCTTGCCGAGGTCGCCATCGTCGGCGGGCGCCCCGACGGCGAGGCGCTGCTCGGCTCTGACCCGGTCAACCCCTGCGGCCGTTGCCGCCAGATCCTCAACGAGGCCGCCGAGCGGTCGCAGACCGACATTCTCGTCCATTGCGCCTCGGGCGACGGCAGCGCGGTGAAGACCTATAAGCTCAGCGAACTGCTCCCCGCGGCCTTCGGGCCCAAGGACCTCGGCCTCATCGACTGACCGCTTGCGCAACACCCACAGGACCGACAAGAGACACCATGGCTATTCTTTCCGATCGCTGGATTCGCGAAGCCGCCCAGACGCAGGGCATGATCGAACCGTTCGTGGAGGCACAGCGCCGCGACGGCTGTATCAGCTATGGCCTGTCCTCCTACGGCTATGACGCCCGCGTCGCGCCCGAATTCAAGATTTTCACCAACGTCGATTCGACGATCGTCGATCCCAAGGATTTCGATCCGAAGAATTTCGTCGACCGCGAAACCGATGTCTGCATCATCCCGCCGAACAGCTTCGCGCTTGCGCGCACGGTCGAATATTTCCGTATTCCGCGCGACGTGCTCGTCATCTGCCTCGGCAAATCGACCTACGCCCGTTGCGGCATCATCGTGAACGTCACGCCGCTCGAACCCGGCTGGGAAGGTCATGTGACGCTCGAATTTTCGAACACGACACCCCTGCCCGCCAAAATCTATGCCAATGAGGGCGCCTGCCAGTTCCTGTTCCTGCAGGGCAACGAGCCGTGCGAGACGAGCTACGCCGACCGCGCGGGCAAATATATGGGCCAGAAGGGCGTCACCCTGCCCAAGCTTTAAGGCGGCCACGCCGCGCAGGCATGGCCCACACCGAGATGTCGGGTTCAGACGAGCGGGCAGCATGACACTTATGTGACACGAAATGTCACAAACACGTCACACAACTCCCTCATTGGCGGCTCAGCGAGTCGCCGCGGGGGTGGCGGCTTGGTTCGGTAACGACCCCCGACAGGATTACCCGATGTTCCAGAAATTTGCCCTTGTTGCTGGCGCTGCGACGTGCGCGCTCGCGCTTTCCGCGTGCCAGGATCAGGCATCTTCGGGCGGCGGCGCGCGCGATTATATCAGCGCGGTCGGCTCTTCGACCGTCTATCCCTTTGCCACCGCGGTCGGCGAAAAGTTCGCCGAAGCGACGGGCAACAAGACGCCGAAGATCGACAGCACGGGCACCGGCGGCGGCTTTGAACGTTTCTGCAGCGGCGTCGGCGGCGACACGCCCGACATCGCGAACGCCTCGCGTCGCATCAAGAAGAAGGAATATGACACCTGCGTCAAAAATGGCGTGAAGGACATCGTCGAAGTCCAGATCGGCATTGACGGCATCGCGCTGGGCGAAGCGCAGCGTGGCCCGGGCTTCAAGCTCTCCGAAGAAGATGTCTACAAGGCGCTGGCGGCGAACCCCTATGGCAAGCCGAACACCGCCAAGACCTGGAAGGACGTGAACCCGGCCCTCCCCGCCGTGGCGATCTCGGTCTTCGGCCCGCCGTCGACCAGCGGTACCTATGATGCGTTCAAGGAACTGATCCTTGGCAAGGGTTGCGATGCCAATGCCGAGATGAAGGCGCTGAAGGACAGCGACAAGGAAAAGCACGAAGCGACCTGCACCACGCTGCGCGGCGCGCCCTATTATGTCGAGCAGGGCGAGAATGATAACCTCATTATCTCGAAGCTCGACAAGAACCCGACCAGCCTCGGCATCTTCGGCTTCAGCTATCTCGATGCGAACAAGGACAAGATCAAGGCGGTTCCGGTGCAGGGCGTTTCGCCCACCTATGCCGCGATCGCCGACGGCAGCTACCCCGGCTCGCGTCCGCTGTTCATCTATATCAAGAAGGCGCACGTCGGCGTCGTCCCGGGCCTCGCCGAATATGTCGCCGAGTTCCTGAAGGGCGCGGGTGACGGCGGCTATCTGAACGCCAAGGGCCTGATCGTGTCGCCGAAAGCGATTGCCGACATCGCGGCGTCGAACGGCAAGGCGATGACCGCGCTGAACGGCGCCGAACTCAAATAAGTTTCCTCCCGCTGGTGGCCGGGCGGGCTCGCCCGGTCCGGCCGCCGCCTTTTTGATTTTTCTGAGGACGGAAATAGCGACGTGACCTTCAACGCCGCCGCCCTTCTGCTTTTGATCGCGGGTCTCGCGCTGATCGGCTGGCTCGCCGGTCGCGCGCGGTCAAACCTGCTGGCCGGCCGCGCCGGTGAAAAGCTCCATTCGCGCCCGCAATATCATGGTTGGTACGTCGCGCTGTGGCTCTTCGCCCCCGCCGCGCTGTTCCTGGCCGTCTGGTCGTCGGTCTCGCCCGCGCTGGTCACCAATCAGGTGCTCGCGACCGAGGCGGCGCAAGGTCTCCCCTCTTTCGGCTTCGAGCGCGGCGCGATCCTGTCGGACGCGCGCAGCGTCGCCGAGGGCAAGCAGGCCGCGGTGCGCTTGCCCGCCGCGGCGCCGCTGGTGAAGCCCTATGCCGACGCCAGCCACAAATATGCGTGGATCGGCATCGCCGCGATGCTCGCGCTGGCGCTCGCGGGCGGACTCTACGCCTTCACGCGGATCAAGCCCGATTTCCGAGCGCGCACGCGGGTCGAAAAGATCGTGATGCTGTTCCTGCTGCTCGCGTCGCTCGTCGCGATCCTCACGACATTCGGCATCGTGCTGTCGCTGCTCTTTGAATCGATCCGCTTCTTCCGTCTCGTCTCGCCGGCCGAACTGCTGTTCGGGACCGAATGGGCTCCGACCAGCGGCGCGCCGCAGCCCGACACCTTCGGCGGCATTCCGCTGTTCTGGGGCACGATCCTGATCGGCGCGATCATCGCGATGATCGTCGCGATCCCGATCGGGATGATGACCGCGGTCTACCTCACCCAATATGCCGCGCCGACGGTGCGCAAATGGGTGAAGCCGCTGCTCGAAATCCTCGCGGGCGTGCCCACGGTCGTCTACGGCTATTTCGCCGCGCTGACGGTGGCCCCGGCGCTGCGCGAATTCGCGGTGATGCTGGGTATTCCCAACGCCTCGACCGAAAGCGCGCTCGCCGCGGGTATCGTGATGGGCGTGATGATCATCCCCTTCGTCTCCTCGATGGCCGACGACAGCATCAACGCGGTGCCGCAGGCGATGCGCGACGGATCGCTCGCATTGGGCGCGACGCCGAACGAGACGATCCGCCAGGTGCTGATCCCCGCCGCGCTTCCCGGCGTGATGGGCGGCATATTGCTCGCGGTCAGCCGCGCGATCGGCGAGACGATGATCGTCGTCATGGCCGCCGGCCTGTCGGCGAACATGACCGCCAACCCCTTTGCCAGCGTCACCACGGTGACCGCGCAGATCGTAAAACTGCTCACCGGCGACCAGGAGTTCGACAGCGCGAAAACGCTGGCGGCCTTCGCGCTCGGCCTCGTCCTCTTCATCGTTACGCTGCTGCTCAACATCGTCGCGCTGCGCATCGTCAAAAAGTATCGTGAAGCTTATGAATAGGCAGACCGCCCCCACCGACTGGAAAGGCTCCGTGATGCAGACGCGCATCGCGAAGCGCTACGCCGCCGAACGCCGCTTCAAGCTGATGGGGCTGGGCGCGGTGCTGCTCTCGGGCGCTTTCCTCGCTTTCCTGCTGTTCGTGATGGTCGGCAACGGCGCACGCGGCTTCATGTATACGCATGTCGAAGTGCCAGTCGATTTCAAGGCGATGCCGCTGACGATTGACAAGGCGCGCCTCGGCGATGCCGACGCCGATCAGGTCATCGCGAATGCCGGCCTCTCCGACATCGTTGCCTTTGCCGCCGACGAGGCGCTGGGCACCGACGGATCGAAGCTGATCAGCGAGAATGCGTGGAAGGAAGTGCGCAGCGCGATCAAGGACGATCCCGAATTGCTCAACGGCAAGACGGTGTTCGAGCTGCCCGCCTCGTCCGAAGTCGACATCACCGCCAAGGAAGGCGCCAAGGGCGCGCTCGGCGCAAAGGTCGACGCGCTGGAGAAGGACGGCAAGCTGTCGACCGGCATTCACTGGCCCTTCTTTAAGAACGCCGACGCCACCGACCCCGCGGTCGCGGGCATATGGGGCGCGCTCAAGGGATCGGTGCTGACGATCTTCATCGCCTTCCTCATCGCCTTCCCGACCGGCGTGCTCGCGGCGCTTTATCTGGAAGAATATGCGCCGAAGAACCGCTGGACCGACCTCATTGAAGTGTCGATCAACAACCTCGCCGCAGTGCCCTCGATCATCTTCGGCCTGCTCGCGCTCGCGGTGTTCATCAACTGGTTCGGCCTCTGTCAGGCGAGCCCGCTCGTCGGCGGGCTGACCTTGGCGCTGATGACGATGCCGGTGATCGTGATCGCCAGCCGCAACGCGATCAAGTCGGTGCCGCCGTCGATCCGCGACGCGGCGCTCGGCGTCGGCGCCAGCCCGGTGCAGGTGGTGTTCCATCATGTCCTGCCGCTCGCCCTGCCCGGCATCCTGACCGGCACGATCATCGGCATGGCGCGCGCGCTGGGTGAGACCGCGCCTTTGCTCCTCGTCGGCATGCGCGCGTTTATCGGCGACGTTCCGGGCGGCATCTGCTCGCCCTCGACCGTGCTGCCGATGCAGATTTTCCTCTGGTCGGACGAAGTCGACCGGGGCTTTGTCGAGAAAACCTCCGCCGCGATCATCGTGCTGCTTATCGTGCTGCTGTCGATGAACGCCTTTGCGATCTATCTTCGCAACAAATTCGAAAAACGCTGGTGACCCCAATGACCCAAGACGATCTTACCATCGCCGACCCCAAGATGAAGGCGCACGGCGTCAACGTCTTCTATGGCGAAAAACAGGCGATCAACGACGTGTCGATCGACGTCGGCACCGACCTCGTCACCGCCTTCATCGGCCCGTCGGGCTGCGGCAAGTCGACCTTCCTGCGTTCGCTGAACCGCATGAACGACACGGTCGCCAGCGCGCGCGTCACCGGGCAGATCGAACTCGACGGCGAGGACATCTACGCACCGTCGATGGACGTCGTACAGCTCCGCGCCCGCGTCGGCATGGTGTTCCAGAAACCGAACCCCTTCCCCAAGTCGATCTATGACAATGTCGGCTATGGTCCGCGCATCCACGGCCTCGCGCCGTCGAAGGCCGACCTCGACGTCATCGTCGAGCGCGCGCTGGTGCGCGCCGGCCTGTGGGACGAGGTAAAGGACCGCCTCGGCGAGAGCGGCACCGCGCTGTCGGGCGGCCAGCAGCAGCGCCTGTGCATCGCGCGCGCGATCGCGGTCGACCCCGAAGTGATCCTGATGGACGAGCCCTGCTCGGCGCTCGACCCGATCGCCACGGCGAAGATCGAGGAATTGATCCACGAACTGCGCGGCAAATATGCGATCGTGATCGTTACCCACAATATGCAGCAGGCGGCCCGCGTGTCGCAGCGCACCGCCTTTTTCCACCTCGGGACGTTGGTCGAATATGGAAAGACGACCGACATCTTCACCAACCCGAAGCAGGAACGCACCAAGGACTATATCACTGGCCGCTACGGTTGATCCGCAGCGCAAAAGGACAAGAGTGATGGCACTAACCAACGATCATACGGTCAAGGCTTTCGACGAAGACCTCAATCGCCTGCGCGGGCTGATCAGCGAAATGGGCGGCCGCGCCGAACAGGCGCTGCTCCAGGCGATGACCGCGCTCAACAAGGGCGACCTCGATCTCGCCGCACAGGTCGTGCGCGACGACAAGAAAATCGACGCGCTGGAAGCCGAGGTCGAACAGCTCGCGGTCCAGACCATCGCGCTCCGTGCGCCGATGGCCGACGACCTGCGCGAAATGATCGCGGCGCTAAAGATCGTGTCGGTCGTCGAGCGTATCGGCGACTATGGCAAGAATATCGCCAAGCGCGTCGCGCTGATGGACCAGACGCGGTCGATCGAGGCGATCCCGCTTCTGATGTCGATGTCGAACATCGTCGTCGAGCTGATCCACGACGCGCTCGACAGCTTCGCTGCACGCGACGCCGAACTCGCGATCCGCGTCACCGTCCGCGACAAGAATGTCGACGATTTCTACAACAGCATCTTCCGGACGCTCGTCACCTTCATGATGGAAAATCCGAAATATATTTCGGAAAGCGCGCACCTGCTGTTCGTCGCCAAGAACCTCGAACGCATGGGCGACCATGCGACCAACATCGCCGAGATGGTCTATTATGTCGTGACCGGCGAGCGGATGGAAGAACGCGAGCGCGGCGAACAGCCCGAAGATGGCGCCGCGGAGCAGGAGCAAGGCTGATGCCGCAGCCCGACCTGTTGCTCATCGAGGATGACGAGGCGATTGCCGAGCTCATCGTCTGGCATTTCGCGCGCGAGGGCTTTTCGGTCCGCCAGACCCCCGACGGCGAGCAGGCGCTCGTCCTCGTCGAGGAGCGTGTGCCCGATATCGTCCTGCTCGACTGGATGATCGAGAGCCTGCCCGGCATCGAGGTCTGCCGGCGCCTGCGCCGCAACCCCAAATCGGCGAACGTCCCGATCATCATGCTCACCGCGCGCGGCGAGGAAGAGGACCGCATCCGCGGCCTTGAAACCGGCGCCGACGATTATGTCACCAAGCCGTTCAGCCCTCGCGAGCTGGTCGCGCGTGTGCAAGCGGTGCTACGCCGCCTGCGCCCCGCGCTGGCCGGCGAGATGCTGACCTATGCCGATATCGAACTCGATTCGGTCGCACACAAGGTCGTGCGCAACAGCCAGATCGTCGCCATGGGCCCGACCGAATTCCGCCTGCTCCGCCATTTCATGGAGCATCCGGGCCGCGTCTTCTCACGCGGGCAATTGCTCGACAGCGTGTGGGGCCAGGACAGCGACATCGAACTGCGAACGGTCGACGTCCATATCCGCCGCCTGCGCAAGGCAATCAACCTGCCCGGCACGAGTGACATCATCCGTACGGTGCGCTCGGCGGGCTATGCGCTGGATGCCGGCAAGAGCGTCTGATCAAGACGACGGCAAACGACCGATTGCGGACATCACCCTCTTCGTCACCCCGGGCTTGACCCGGGGCCTGCCTTATCTTTTCAACGTCAGGCGGGAGGAAGGCGGATCCCGGGTCAAGCCCGGGATGACGAAATAAGGAACGTCCGCCCCCCACCCTAAACAGACTCACTGATAAATCAGAAATCCATCTGCGTCCGCAGGCCGAACGTATCCGCCGTATAGTTGCGATCGCCCGTGACAGTCGGGATGCGCGCGTCGTCGATCCACAATTTGCCGTAATTGGCGATGATGCGGATATAGTCGATCGGCGCCCAGACGAGGCCAATCAGCGCCGCCCTTTGCTGACCGCCGACGATTCCGGCGTCGTTGAGATCGAGATGATCGTAGCGCGCGTTGATCTCGATCGCGCCGATCCCGCCGGCAGTGATCGGTTTCGACGGTTTTAGCCGGTCGAACGCGCCATCCCTGTAACTGCGGCTGTCGCCGGGGGTCAGCACCATGCCGACCTCCGCATAACCGCCGAAGAAAGTCGGGTCGGCAAAGCCGGGACGCTTCATCGTCTGCCAGAAGCTCTCACCCGACGCATGGAACGGGCCCGAGACCAGCGCAGCCTCCAACCCATAGCCGCGCTCGCCCTTGGCGCTGATGTTGCCGGTATCGACCAGACGCACGTCGGTCGTATGGACATAGGGCCGGGCACGGTAGCGCGCGGTGGGCGACTGGTCATTGAAATCGCGAATGTGGAGCGACCCGCCCAGATGCAGCTGGGTTTCGCCGAATTTGGGCATCCACACCAGCCGTCCGTCAGCGCTCACGCTGTTGTTCGCATCGTCCAGCAGGTCGTTTGCATTGTCGCCGAACACGCCCGCCTGCGCGAGAATCTGCTTGCCCTTATATTGCGCGCCCAGGCCGACGCGGCGTTCGAAACCAAAGGCCGGGACAAAGGCCGCACGCTCGGTAAAGCTGGTGAACAGGTCGCTCGTTACATCTTCGAGCGAGGTGAAATGCCTGATGTGCCCCACCGTCACCGACAGCGGCCCTTGCCCATAAGTCAAATAGACGTCGGTCAGTTCGGCCGAGCCACCGGCGAAATCGGCCTCGACGCGGTACGAAAAACCGCCCGGAATCTTGCCATCGACGCCCAGGAATACGCGCCGGATTTCGGTCGTCAAACCGCCACGCGGTCCCAGCACGCCGGTGGGCGCATCGACACTGGCCACATCGAACTGCATCCGCCCGCGCGGCTTGAAGCTCCAGCCGTCGGCGGTCTTGATCTCGGGCGCACCCTTCCAGCTGATTTCGGTCGCCGGTTTGGCGGTCACCGACGGCGGCACGAGTGTCGGCACCGGCGCGGGAGCCGGCTGCGCCGTCGCGGCATCCAGCCGCGTTTCGAGCATTTGCACCTGCGCCTTCAGCGCGGCAAGTTCGGCGCGAAGCTGCGCGGCCTCTTCGGCGGTCATGGCCTGCGCATGCGCAGCGGTTGGCAAGCTGAGCATCGACGTTGCCAGCAAGGTGGCAGTGAGGACATGGCGCATAGAGTTGCTCCGGTGCGAAAGGTTACAATCTGAGGGCGCTGCTATGACGCTTAGATGACAGATGCACGTCATTTGCATGACATTTTTGTTTCGGTTGCCGTTTTTTTTCGCCCTCTTGCCAGTCGAGCGCGAACGGCTAAGGACGGTCCGGTTTTTTCGGGCAACCTTTCTTTGGGTGCGGCCCCTTTCGGGAGACCATCATGACGATCAAGTTTGACGGACGCGTTGCAATTGTTACCGGCGCCGGCGGCGGCCTTGGCCGCGCCTATGCGCTCGAACTCGCACGCCGCGGCGCGAAGGTCGTTGTCAACGACCTCGGCGGATCACGTGACGGCACCGGCCATTCGGACGCGGCGCTGCAGGTCGTCGAGGAAATCCGCGCCGAGGGCGGCACCGCGATGTCGAACGGCGGCAGCGTGACCGAATATGAGCAGATGGTCGAAATGGTCGCCAAGGCGAAGGAAGAATGGGGCGGCATCCACATCGTCATCAACAACGCCGGCATCCTGCGCGACAAGAGCTTCGCCAAGATGGAGCCCGCCGATTTCGACCTCGTGCTGAAGGTGCATGTCAGCGGCAGCGCCAATGTCACCAAGGCAGTGTGGGACACGATGCGCGAACAGGCCTATGGCCGCTTGCTGATGACGGCCTCGTCGACCGGCCTCTATGGCAATTTCGGCCAGGCAAACTATGGCGCGGCGAAGCTGGGCCTTGCCGGCCTGACCAAGACGCTGCATCTTGAAGGCGCGAAATATAACATCCGCTGCAACACGATCGCTCCGGTCGCGGGCACGCGCATGACCGAAGACATTTTCCCTGCCGAGCTGTTCGAAAAGTTCACGCCGGAGAATGTCGTGCCGGCCGCGCTCTACCTGGTCAGCGAAGACGCACCGACCAACATGATCGTCGGCGCGGGCGCGGGCGCGTTCCACGCCGCTTATGTCACCATGACCCCGGGTGTCGCGCTTCCCGAAGGCGAACGCACCCCGGAGGGGGTCGCCGCAGCGTGGGAGAAGATTATCGACCGCAACGGCGAAACCGTCCCGCAGTCGGGCAGCGAGCAGTCGATGGCCGTCATGCGCGCCTTGCAGGCGCTGGGCTGAGCCTGATACATCTTTCCGCATGGGAATGCCGGGGCGGCGTTCCCGTGCGGGGGATGGAGTATGGCAGAAATGGATCTGGGCAGCGGCATCGACCTGCTGCAACAACGGGCAAAACTCGTCAAAGCCCTGCTGATCGCAGGTTTTGTGCTCGTTATCGCGGTGATGGTCGGCGAAATCGCCGAATATGGCGGGGTCATCAGCCTCGACGAAGTCGAGCTTTCGCCCCCGGCGCAGCTATACGCGAGCGTCGCACTGTTGAGCGTCGCGGTCACGATCGCGACGATCATATTCTTTTCGATGTGGATCTACCGCGCCGCGGCCAATGTCGCGGCGGCCGAAGTTGTCGGTTTCGACTATACGCCGGGCTGGTCGGTTGGCTGGTTCTTCATCCCCATCGCCAATCTCGTGAAACCGTTTCAGGCGATGCGGCAGATCTGGAACGCCAGTCACGGCCATCGGGCTGATGCCCTCGATCACGGCAACGGTCTGCTCACCATATGGTGGGCGACCTGGCTGGTTTCGAACATTGCCAACAATATATCGACCCGATTGTCGCTGCGCGCCGACACGATCGACGACGCTCAACTGGCGACGATGTTCGGCATCGTGGGTTCGGTCGTCAGCCTGATACTCTATCCCTCGGCGCTACGGCTGGTCGATCGCATCACAATCGCGCAGCGCGAAAAGCTGACAGCATCGCATATATTTTCCTGACTTATTGTATTGCATCACCAATACAGTTCGGATAATAGGTCGTTGGGGCAAGGGGATCGGACAGAAGGACGACCCCGATGTATAGTGAAAGCGACCTGCAAGCCGCGGTCGATGCAAAGGTATTGACGCCGGAGGCCGCACTGGCTTTCCGGTCGCATATCGCATCGGTGCGCGCCGCCCCTGGAGCGGATGAGGAATCATTCCGCCTGATCACGGGTTTCAACGATATTTTCGTCAGCATCGCCGCGGTGATCCTGCTCGTTGCGGTCGGCTGGATCGGCGCTTCGATCCATCCCGCGCTCGGCGGAGCGTTCGTCGCCGGCTCGGCGTGGCTCCTCGCCGAATATTTCACCCGTCAGCGCCGTATGGCGCTGCCCAGCATCGTACTCGTGCTGGCCTTTTCGGGCGGCGTATGCGCAACGATGATCGGCTTCCTCGTCAAGCATGGCGAGGATATTTTCGGCCATAATCCGGGCGAGACGACGCTGGCCGTCGTCGCCGGCGCGATCGCCGCGGTTACCGCGGGCGCGACCTGGCTCCATTGGAAACGCTTCATGGTGCCGATCACCGTCGCCGCCGGCACCGCGGCGCTAGCAGCCACGGCCGTCGCACTCGTCCTCGCCATCACCGGCGCCCCGGGCCCCGACGGCACGCTGCCGATGACGCTGGTGCTGATCGCGGGGCTCGGCGTCTTCACGCTTGCGATGTGGTGGGACCGTAGCGACCGCGTACGCCAAACGCGCCGCAGCGATGTCGCCTTCTGGCTTCACCTGCTCGCCGCGCCGATGATCGCGCATCCGATCTTCCATCTGCTCGGCGTCACGCGCGGTGACGACATCGGCAGCGCCGCGGCGGTGATGGTGATCGGCGTCTACATCCTGTTCGGCCTGATCGCGCTCGCGATCGACCGCCGCGCCCTGCTCGTCTCGGCGCTCGCCTATGTGCTGTTCGCGATGACGCAGCTGTTCAACACCTTTGGCGCGGTCGAACTCAATGTCGCGCTGACGGCGTTCGTGATCGGATCGGCGCTGCTGCTGCTCTCGGCCTTCTGGCAGAATGCCCGAGCGGTGGTCGTGGGCTTCCTGCCCGACAATCTCGCGAACCAGCTGCCCGCGACAACGCGGACCGTCAGTCTCCAACCAGCTTCATAAGTTTGCGTTCGACGGGGGCGAGCACATTGGCAAGCTCGTCCCCGCGTTTCAGGATCGCCCCGGCTTCGGAGACAAGGGCCCACATGCCCTGCCGGCTCCGCAAGGCGGGGCGTTTTTCTATGCGATATTCGGGGCGCTCGGCGGCGCGGCGAAAGGCCGAGAAGATCGCGGCGTCGCGGTGGAAATCCATCGCATAGTCGCGCCAGTGTCCCGCCGCGACCATGCGGCCGTAGAGATCGAGGATACGCATGAGCTCGGGACGCTCGAAACCGGTCTGCTGCGGAACCGCCCGGTTATTTCCGAACGGCAGGGGTGTCACGGTCCCCATCAGGCGCCGGTCCGGCTCCCCTTGCGCCGCGGCGCCTGTTCCTCGGCGATTTCGCGTTCGTCGAGCAGAGCCTTGAGCTGCTTCTGCATCTGATCAAGCTGGCATTGCAGCAGTTCGATCTTCTGCGTCGCGGGGTCGAAGGTTTCGCTGCACGGCGTACCATAAGGCACGAACTCGCGCGCATATTCGGTGGCGTCGAGCAGGGTCGAGCGCGCCGGGATGCCGACCATCACCGCACCCTCGGGCACATCCTTGGTCACCACGGCGTTCGCGCCGACGCGCGCGCGCGCGTTGACGGTGACGGGCCCCAGGATCTGCGCGCCCGATCCGACGATCACATCATTGGCAAGCGTCGGGTGGCGCTTGCCGCCGACACCGTTCGCGGGATCGGTACCGCCGAGCGTCACGCCCTGATAGATCGAGACATTGTCGCCAATCTCGGCGGTTTCGCCGATCACGACGCCGAAACCATGATCGATGAACAGATGCTCGCCGATCGTCGCGCCCGGATGGATGTCGATCGCGGTCAGGAAGCGCGAGAGATGATTGACGAAGCGCGCGAGGAAAAACAGCTGCGCCTCGAAAAGCCAATGCGCGATACGGTGCATCCCGACCGCAAGCAGGCCCGGATAGAGTAGAATTTCCCAACGCGACCGCGGCGCAGGGTCGCGCGCCTTGATCGAATCGAGATAGGCGACCAGCCCGTTGAACATCGCATTGTCCCCTGCGACCCCGTTTGTTCTGGCGAAGATAGTTGTTTGGAGGTGCTATTTCCACCCCCGACGCATTTTTAGTCGTCAGCGGCCGAAAAGGCCGATGCGCAGCAGCAGCAGGCCTTCGCTGCGCAGGTGCCGTTCGCCGTCGTTCGCCGCAATCTCCGCGGCCCAGCGGTCAAGCATCAGGAGCGACCGGTTTCCGACAAAACCGCGGCGTGGCGGCGCGGCCAGAATCTTGGCATGGCCCAGAAGATCGCGCGCTTCGCGCTCACCTTCCTCTACACCCGCGCCCCAAACGAAACCCCAGCGTTTTCCGCCGGCTTCGTCGCCGCCGGACAGCGTGAAAAGCTGCCCGCCAAAGCTTTCGGACGCGGCTTGCCGTTCCTCGTCCGTCTCGGCGAGCAGCATCGCTTCGGCGGCGTCGACGAGCGTATCGAGACCGCCCTGCCCCGCCCATGTCGCCTGAAGCTCCGCCAACAACGGTTCGCCCTTGGGCAATGACGCCGGATCGCTCGCGATCATCGCCGCCATGTCACGCCACCAGGCAAGCTTGATCTGCCCGATCAGCGGCTCGCGAGCATCGAGCAGCAGCTTGGTCAGCCGCGCGGCAAATCCCCACAACGCCGACATGGCGGCGCGCCGCGCGTGCGGCACGGAGACCAGCACGCGCGGATCGCGCATATCGGGATAGAAGGCCGTCTCTTGGTCGTCAGGCGCGATTGCGGACCGCCTTCACGGCTGCGACGACGCGCGGGGTATCGATCAACGCGGCCTTTTCGAGATTGTGCGCATAGGGCAGCGGCACATCCTCGTTGCACACGCGCATCACCGGCGCATCGAGATCATCGAAGCCATGCTCCATCGCGACCATCGCGAGTTCGCTGGCGATCGAGCATGTCGGCCAGCCTTCCTCGACGATGACGAGGTGGTTCGTCTTTTTGAGGCTGGCGAGTACCGTCGCAGTGTCGAGCGGGCGGATCGTGCGAAGGTCGATGACCTCGGCGTCGATGCCCTCGCCTGCCAACTGGTCGGCGGCTTCGAGCGCGAGCCCGACGCCGATCGAATAGCTGACGATCGTCACGTCGCTGCCCTGACGCATGATCCGCGCCTTGCCGATCGGCAGGACGAAATCATCGACTTCGGGCACGTCGAAGCTGCGGCCGTAGAGCAGTTCGTTCTCGAGGAAGACGACGGGGTCTTCGGTGCGGATCGCGGCCTTCAGCAGCCCCTTGGCATCGGCCGCGTCATAGGGCGCGATCACGATCAGGCCGGGAACGCTGGCGTACCAGGGCGCATAATTCTGGCTGTGCTGCGCACCGACGCGCGCTGCGGCGCCGTTCGGACCGCGGAACACGATCGGACAGCGCATCTGGCCGCCCGACATATAGTTGGTCTTCGCCGCCGAATTGATGATGTGGTCGATCGCCTGCATCGCGAAGTTGAAGGTCATGAATTCGATGACTGGGCGAAGACCGCCCATCGCCGCGCCCGCACCGAGACCGGCAAAGCCATATTCGGTGATCGGCGTATCGACGACGCGCTGCGGTCCGAATTCCTGGAGCAGGCCCTGCGTGACCTTGTACGCGCCCTGATATTCGGCGACTTCCTCGCCCATCACGAAGACGCGGTCGTCCTTGCGCATTTCTTCCGCCATCGCGTCGCGCAGCGCTTCACGGACGGTCAGCTTGACCATCGCGGTGCCTTCCGGGATCGCAGGGTCCGACGCGCGCTCTGCGGCGGCGGGCGCCGCAACCGGTGCGGCCGCCGGTGCCGGAGCTGGCGCCGGTGCTTCGGCCTTCGGTTCAGGCGCAGCGGCAGGTGCGGCGGCCGACACCGGAGCGGCCGCTTCCTCACCCTCACCGGTAATCGTCGCGATTACGGTGCCGACCTTCACATTATCAGTACCCTCGGCGACCAATATCTGGCCGATCGTGCCCTCGTCGATCGCTTCGAATTCCATCGTCGCCTTGTCGGTCTCGATCTCGGCGAGAATGTCGCCCGACTTCACCGCGTCGCCTTCCTTGACGAGCCACTTGGCGAGCGTGCCTTCTTCCATCGTCGGCGACAGCGCCGGCATTTTCAATTCGATGGCCATCTCAATATTGCTCCACCAGCACGTCGGTATAAAGTTCATGAAGTTCGGGTTCGGGCGCGCTTTCCGCAAAGTCGGCCGAATCCGCAACGATCTGGCGGATTTCCTTGTCGATATCCTTGAACTTGTCCTCGCTGATGCCGGCGTCGGTCATCAGCTTTTTCAGATGTTCGATCGCGTCGCTCTTGTCGCGCACCGCCTGCACTTCCTCGCGGCTGCGATATTTGGCGGGGTCGGACATCGAATGGCCGCGATAGCGATAGGTCTTGAGCTCCATCAGCACCGGCCCCTTGCCCGCGCGCACCCATTCGAGCGCCGCTTCGGCCGCACCGCGCACCGCGAGCACGTCCATGCCGTCGACCTGCATGCCGGGGATACGGAAGCTTTCGCCGCGGCGATAAAGCTGGTCCTCGGCCGACGCACGGTTGACCGACGTGCCCATCGCATATTGGTTATTCTCGATCACAAAGATGATCGGAAGCTTCCACAGCTCGGCCATGTTGAAGCTCTCGTACACCTGGCCCTGGTTCGCGGCGCCGTCGCCGAAATAGGCCATCGCCACGCCGCCGTCGCCGCGATATTTGTGCGCGAAGGCGAGCCCGGTGCCGAGCGACACCTGCGCGCCGACGATGCCATGACCGCCATAGAATTTATGCTCGACGCTGAACATGTGCATCGAGCCGCCCTTGCCCTTCGAGATGCCGGCTTGGCGTCCCGTCAGTTCGGCCATGATGACCTTGGGGTCGATGCCGTAAGCGAGCATGTGGCCATGGTCGCGATAACCGGTGATCACGCTGTCCTTGTCGCCGTCCAGCGCCGACTGCAGGCCGACCGCCACGGCTTCCTGACCGATATAAAGGTGACAGAAACCGCCGATCAGGCCGAGGCCGTAAAGCTGCCCCGCCTTTTCCTCGAAGCGTCGGATGAGCAGCATCTCGCGATAGAATTTCTCCAGCTCTTCGGGCGTCGCGTCATAGGGGACGGGTTCGCGCGGTTGCTCGCGGTTGGTCGCGGCGGCCGGAGTGGATGCAGTCTTTTTGGGCGCGGGGGAGGTTCGCGCAGGTGCTTTGGCCAAGACGGGTTCCTTTGCATTTAGCCGTTACGGCAAGCCGCCATATAGGAGAGCGGCGACGCACTTGGCAACGCCCACCATGGATGGGGGCGCGTCCAACTTACGTATGCAGCATGGGTGCAGCGAAGCCGCAGCGAAAGCTCAAGGCTTTGCGTCGGGCTCCATCGGAATGATCACCTCGTCGGGATGATAGGCGCCGAGCTTTTCACGGACATATTCCTCCGCGAGATCGGGATCGACGCGGCGGCGATCGAGCAGGTTGACGCGGTTCTGCAACTCGGTCTGTTTCTTTGTCAGCTCGCTGAGGATGACGCGCTGCTTTTCAACCGACTGGCCGTAATCGCCCCACGCGTAGAGACCCGTCGGACCGAAGATGATGTAACCGATCATCGCCAGCACCACCATCACCGCAATGGCCGGGCCGGCGGCCCGGTGCATCGATTTGCGGAATTTGTGGCGCTGCGTCATTCCGGCCCTTGAATCAGAGTTGATTCGCGGCGTCAAGGCGCCAAACACCGCTTTTCAACCGTTCACCGCATCACGACAGCCGCCAGAGGTGCGGCGCCGATTTACAGAATGTACCAAGCCGCATCGCGCCCTCCCACAACTCGATGCTGCGGCCCGCTGCCTGCCCCTGTGCAATCTGCAATGCAAAATCCGGGCTTTCGGCCTGGAAGTCGATGCGCGAGGGTTCGCCCAAGCACTCATCCTCGAGCAAGATGTGAAAGGACCGCATATCAAATACCTTAGATGACGGAAGCTGGTGCGACCAGACTTTCGGCATGTTTCGATCGGCTGACCGTAAGAAACGGAGGGACTGCGGGTAAAAAAGCCGGACCACGAAAAGCCGATCTAGTGGAAAACCGCAACCGTCACGCACAGCGTAGCAAGTTCCAGCCCATCGACCTAAACAATTCGCGTATAACTTAATCTATGTTATGCAAATATCGCCGCGCCCGGATAACGCGCCATGTCGCCCAGTTCTTCCTCGATACGGATCAACTGGTTGTACTTCGCAAGCCGATCCGAGCGCGCGAGGCTGCCGGTCTTGATCTGGCCGCAGTTGGTTGCGACCGCTAGGTCGGCGATCGTCGAATCCTCGGTCTCACCCGAACGGTGCGACATGACCGCGGTGTAGCGCGCGCGGTGCGCCATATCGACCGCGTCGAGCGTTTCCGAAAGCGAGCCGATCTGGTTGACCTTGACGAGCAGCGAGTTGGCGAGGCCGTCCTTGATTCCCTGTTCAAGGCGCAGCGGGTTGGTGACGAACAGATCGTCGCCGACGAGCTGGCATTTGTCGCCGACGAGGTCGGTGAGCGCCTTCCAGCCCACAAAATCATCTTCGCTCATCCCGTCCTCGATCGACTTGATCGGGTAATCCTTGACGAGCGCGGCAAGATATTCGGCCATCTGCTCGGGGCTCAGCGAAAGTCCCTCGCCGCTGATTTCATATTTGCCGTTCTTGAAGAATTCGGTCGCGGCGCAATCGAGCGCGA
Organism: Sphingopyxis sp. YR583; assembly: GCF_900108295.1. Classification (NCBI taxonomy): domain Bacteria; kingdom Pseudomonadati; phylum Pseudomonadota; class Alphaproteobacteria; order Sphingomonadales; family Sphingopyxidaceae; genus Sphingopyxis; species Sphingopyxis sp. YR583. The sequence continues at coordinate 65,394 of NZ_FNWK01000005.1, forward strand.
GCACGACGTCGGTGCCGAGCTTGAAACCCGCCTGGTCAACCGAGGCGGCGATGAAGTCCAATGCGGCGCGCGTCGAGGCGAGGTTCGGGGCGAAGCCACCTTCGTCACCGACGGCGGTCGCCAGCCCCTTGGCAGACAGACCTTTCTTCAGCGTGTGGAAAATTTCGCTGCCCCAACGCACCGCTTCTGCGATGCTGCCGGCGCCGACGGGCATGATCATGAATTCCTGCACGTCGATCGGATTGTCGGCATGTTCGCCGCCGTTGATGATGTTCATCATCGGGACGGGAAGCGTGCGAGCAGAGACGCCGCCGACATAGCGATAGAGCGGCAGGCCGCGCGCGTCGGCCGCGGCCTTCGCGGCGGCGAGACTGACGCCAAGGATCGCATTGGCACCAAGGCGGCTCTTGTTCGGCGTGCCGTCGAGGTCGATCATCGCCTGGTCGAGTTCGCGCTGGTCCTCGGCATCGAGGCCGATCAGCGTTTCAGCGATATCGCCGTTCACCGCGGCGACCGCCTTGATGACACCCTTGCCGAGATAGCGCGACTTGTCGCCGTCGCGGAGTTCGACGGCTTCGTGCGCGCCGGTCGAGGCACCCGAGGGAACCGCGGCGCGGCCGAAGCTGCCGTCCTCCAGAAGCACATCGACTTCGACGGTGGGATTGCCCCGGCTGTCGAGGATTTCGCGGCCGTGGATGTCGATGATGGCGGTCATGGAATATGTCCTGCTGGCGGCCTCGAAGCGGCCGGTGGAGAAAGGCGCCCGCCTGTTATCGGGAGGGTGACGTCAGTGCAACCGCTGCATAGGAATTTTGCGGAGGGATGGAACCATTCGGCTCGCCTTGCTATATATTCTTGCAGGACCAAGAGAGGCCCACCGCATGCGCGGCGCCCGACACGACAGAAGAGGACTAAATGATGGCCAAAGCCGCTACTCCCGCGACGAAGAAAGCCGCAGCTCCCCGTCCCAAGGCCCCCGCGAAGGCCGCAGCAACCAAGGCCGCGCCCGCACGCAAGCCCGCAACCGTGAAGGCCGCCGCCAAGGATCACCCGATCCGCGACCAGATCGCCGCGACGCGCGACACCATCAAATCCGAAGCATCGAAAAAGGCCGCCTCGCTGAAGCAGGAAGCGACGACGTTGAAGAATCAGGCGTCGACTAAGGCGCGCGATGCCGCGAACAAGGGCAAGGACAAGGCGGCCGAAGCCGTCGGCAGCCTCGCCAAGCTGCTCGAGGACAGCGCCGGCACCGTCGACAGCAAGTTCGGCAAACAATATGGCGACTATGCCCGCTCAGCCGCAACGACCGTCGCCGGCCTCGCCACGACGCTCGACAAGAAGGATCTCGACGAACTCGCGGCATCGACGCGCGACATGGTCAAAAAGAACCCGGCAATCGCCGTCGGCGCCGCCACGGTGATCGGCTTCGTGCTTGCCCGTATGCTCAAGGGCAATTCGAACGATTGACCGGACCTTGGCATCTTCTGATCCGAATACCCCGCCGACGTCCGACGCGCGCAGCTTTGATGGCATAAGTCACGGTTACGCCCCCGACGGACGTCCGCTTGCTCCGCCCCCCGTCCCGCTCGAAAAGATCGTCGGCGATGTCGTCGACAATCTTTCGGCAACGGCAAAGGCGGAGCTTGCACTGCTCGAAGCACGCACGGAGCTCGCGCTTCACGGCGCGTCGTGGACGGCGGGCTGGGGTGCAGTTGCCGCCTCTGCTTTGGGTATTGCCATGCTGGCATTGGCCTTCGGGGCGATCCTCGCCTTGGCGCCGCATGTCGGGCCTTTTATTGCAACGCTGATCGTGGTTGCCATTCTGCTTGCGGTCGCAGCCTTCGCGGGCTGGCGCGCGCAGCGCAGCTATGGCGACATTCGCACCGCACTTCGGCGCGACCTCACAAACGAAGGGATCGACGATGCCGCGGACGCGTAATCGCCTGATCGCCGCAGCGCGCCGCTCGATGCTGCAGCGTTCCGAACTGCATCGCCGGCTTGACGTCGCGCGCGCTGCATTCAGACCCGGCGCACTCGTCGATCGCGGCAAGTACCGGATTGGCGAAGCCGTCGACGACACGGCGCATGCCGTGCAGGAACAGTTTCGGAACAACCGCCTTCCGATCGCGATCGCGGCCGCGGCGGGCGTCGCTTGGCTGCTTCGCGAACCGATCAAGGAGCATGCACCGCGTCTGGTGCAAAAAATTCAGGATCTGGCGGCTGATGTCGCCGATCATTTCCGTAGCGCCGACGAACCGGCGGACGAACATGACATCGAAATAGTGGAGGAAGAAGATGAAGCCGTTCGGTGAAACCGCCCGCGAGACGCGTGCAAAAGCGAGTGAACTTGCGGAGAAAACCGCCGAAAACGCACGCCTGACCGCCGAGGCGGCGAAGGCGCGCATTCAGGACGGCTATGGCCGCGCCCGCGCCGCCACCGAAGATTTCGCCGCCAAGGCGAGCGAACAGGCCGGCGTCGCCCGTGAAGCCGCTGGCGAGGCCTATGAAAAGGGCAAGGCGCAGGCGAAACGCGCGAACAGCAAGCTGAAAGATGTCGCCGAAAAGCAGCCGCTGGCCTTGGTCGCGGGCGCCGTCGCGATCGGCGCGCTGCTCGGCTCGTTGCTGCCAAAGGGCCGCAAGGACGAAGACTGAGCCACACTTGCCGTAAGGGCCAAGCGCTGGTAGGGGGCGCGGCTTCTCCCCTCCCCCGCGCTAACCCGCAAGGAAAGCAACCATGAGCAAATTGCATCTCGTGTTCGGCGGACGCGTCGCCGATCCGCAGGGTCTCGATTTCGTCGATCTCCATAATCTCGACGTCGTCGGCCTCTATCCGGATTACAAGTCCGCCGAAAAGGCGTGGCGCAGCGCCGCGCAGCGCACGGTGGACGATGCCGAAATGAAATATGTCGTCGTCCACCTGCACAAGCTGTTGCAGCCGGACAGCGAAGCCTGAATATGACGGCCCTTCGGGGCCGTCTTCTTATCAGCGGAAATTGTCGGCGTAGGCCTGAATCTTCAGCGTCCGTACCGGCGTCGCCGTCACCTCCACCTCGATGCCATTGCGCTCTGCGTAGGCAACCGCCTCTTCCTGGCTCGCGAAACCCAGGCGAAGCTGGCGCTGCGTGTCACCGCTGCCCGCCCAGCCCATCAACGGATCGGCCTTGCGTGCTTCAGCCGGGGCATATTCGAGTACCCAGCGCTGTGTCCCGGCACGCCCCGACTGCATGGCATTCTTGGGCTTCTGGAAAATACGCGCTTTCATCGGGGTCGTCCTGTTCTGGGGCCTGTGCGGCCGCCTTAGCGTCAACCGGCGCACTCGAAAAGGGGCCTATTGCGCATCGCGCCGCGCCTGCGCCGCTTTCGTCATCAGGCTCGGCCGCGCATTCGCCGGATCGTCGGGCCAATTATGCTTGGGATAGCGCCCACGCATCTCGCGCGCGACGTCATGCCAGCTCCCGCTCCAGAAGGAGACGAGGTCACGCGTCGTTTGAATCGGCCGATGCGCCGGCGATGTCAGCGCGAGCACCAAGGGCACCGGCGGATCGCCGATCGTAGGATGGCGCGCAAGCCCGAACAATTCCTGGACGCGCAGGCTGACCGTCGGACCGCCATCAGCACCATAATCGATTGGGTGCCGGCTACCGACCGGCGTCGTGTAATCTGCTGGCGCATGCTTCTCGAGCAATTGCCGTGCAGGCCAGTCGAGCAGCGCCATCAGCGCGTCTGCCAGCTTGCGATCACCCATGTCGCGCAATCCGCGACATCCCGAAAGCAAAGGTTCCAGCCACAGCTCAAGGCTGTCGGCGAGCGCGCCGGTGGATAGCGCATCGATCCCGGCATAGGAGGCGCGCTGGCGTAGGGCCTGCGCAGCCGGCCCCCAACCGATCAGCCCCAGCCCCTTGCTCCGCACCGCGGCCATGCGCACCGCGATATCGTCCTCGGCATTTTCACTGCGCCCCGCCTGCCCCCTGGTCAGCGCAATCGCGCCGAGCCGTCGCTCGCGGCGATGGTCGACGCGGTCGTTGGCGCCATCGTAACTGCTCGCCGAATGGGCGACGATGCGGTCGGCGAACAACGCTTCGACCTCGGCCTGATCGATCGGCGCCGCGGCGAGGATACGCACGCCCGCAGCATGGCCTTGCGCGTCGGCGATCGCCAGCCATTCGCTGCCGGCGAGCGGATCGATCGGGTCGATACGATAGGCCCGCCCGCCGACGCTCAGATATTCGCCGCGCTGCCCGGCGCGTTGTCGCGCGACGCGGTCGGGCCAGGCGGTCGCGATCCAGCCGCCGATCGAACGCGGTTCGATATCGCTGGCTTCCGCCGCCAACTTCTCGCCGATCGTCGCCAGCCGCCGTGCGAGGCGCCACGCGCCCTCGCTGCGCTCGTTCCGCTGCCCGAGCCAGCGCCCAAGCCGCGCTTCGACATCGACGCCGCGCCCGCCGAGCCCCGGCTCGGTCAGCAGCACCGCGAGCCGCCCGGCCGTCTCGCCCTCACCCGCACGCGCCGCGTCAAGAAGCATATGCGCGAGCGGAACCGGCAACGGGATCGCCGCCAGCGCCTTGCCATGCGCCGTAATGCGGCCATCGTCGGCCAGCGCACCAATCGCCTGCAGTCGCGTTTTCGCTTCCGAGATCGCGACGGGCGACGGCGGGTCGAGCCAGCCGAGCTGGCGCGGATCGACGATACCCCAGCTCGCGCAATCGAGCACGACGGGCATCAGGTCATTTTCATGTATCTCTGGCGGATCGAACGGCGGCATCCCCGCAGTCGCCGCAGCCTCCCACAGGCGATAGGCCACTCCCGGCCCCTGCCGCGCCGCACGCCCCGCGCGCTGCGTCGCCGATGCCTGGCTCGCCCGCTCGGTGACAAGCCGCGCGATGCCCGCAGCCTTGTCGAAGCGCGGACGGCGCGACAGGCCGGCGTCGATGACGATACGCACGCCATCAATGGTCAGGCTGGTTTCGGCAATACTCGTCGCGAGGATCAGCTTGCGCCGTCCATCGGCATCGCGGACGAGCGCCTTGCGCTGCAAGGCCGGATCGATCTGGCCGTGGAGGCGGTGCACCGCGAGCGGCAGTCGCGCGTCCTCCGCCGCCGTAGCCGCGCGCTCGATGTCGGCCGCACCGGGCAGAAAGGCGAGCATGTCACCTTCGGCTTCGTCGGCGAGCGCCTGACGCACGGCGGCGAGCACCGATGCTTCCAGTCGGTCCTCGGCACGGCGACCGATGTGACGCAGGTCGAGCGGCCAGATCTTGCCTTCGCTTCTCACCACCGGCGCATTGCCGAGCAAGGCACCAAAGCGCGCGCCGTCGAGCGTCGCCGACATCGCCACAAGCCGTAGGTCGTCGCGGAGCCCCTGCTGGGCGTCGATAGCAAGCGCGAGCGCAAAATCGCCGTCGAGGCTGCGTTCATGGACCTCGTCGAACAGCACAGCCGACACGCCCTGGAGCTCGGGGTCGGCGAGGATGCGGTTACGGAACAGACCCGGGGTCATCACGAGCAGCCGCGTCGCGGGCGACTGCTTGCTGTCGAGCCGTGTCGCATAACCGACCCGCCCACCGACGGCTTCGCCCATCTCTTCGGCGATCCGCTCGGCAGCGCCACGCGCCGCAAGCCGACGCGGAGAGAGCAGCCAGACATTGCCTTTGCACCACGGCTGATCGAGGATTGCGGGGGCGACGCGCGTCGTCTTGCCCGCACCCGGGGGCGCAACGACAACGGCGTTCGGCTTCAGCACCAGCGCCGCCATGATATCGGGCAACACCGCATCTATCGGCAAGGCTTGCATCAGCTGCGCGCCGCCGGATTGCCCAGTTCGGCATTCAGTCGAAAGGCCTCTGCGGCGAGTTTCTCGACGGTCTCTTCCGCCACCTGGGTGGCTTCGGTCATGACCAGATTGCCGAGCTCATATTTGCCGCTCGCCTTGATGCGGGGCTCCACCTCACGGAGCCTTTTGCCGCGCCAGAAGCCGAGCAGCACACGATGCTCCTCGGCGCGGATCAGGATGCACGGACCATTCGCCATGAAGACAAGGTTGGTCCATTTGATCGTCTCGCTAAAGGGGGCCGCACGCTGGATCGCCGTGCGCATCATTTCACAACGTTCGCGCTGCCAGCCGGACAGCGCGGCGATATAGGCGTCGGGGCTGTCCGCCGCGGGGCCCATCATCGCCATACCCGCCTCAATAGGCGCGCGCGACCGCGAAGGCGACGGCTTCGGTCAACGCCGACTTCGCCTGGCTGGCGCTGAAACCGCCGATCGCATCTACCGCACGCTGGCCATAATGGCGCGCCCGCGCGAGCGTATCGGCGATCGTGTCGTGCTTGTGGAGCAGCGAAGTCGCATAGGCGAGATCCTCGTCCGACGTGCGGTGCCCGACGATCGCCTGCTTCCAGAACTCGCGTTCCTCGGCGCTGCCGCGCGCGTAAGCGAGGATGACGGGCAGCGTGACCTTGCCGTCGCGGAAATCGTCGCCGACACCCTTGCCCATCGTTTCGGCGTCCGAAACATAATCGATCGCATCGTCGACGAGCTGGAACGCGATGCCGAGGTTGCGGCCATAGGCATCGAGCGCGGCTTCGGTCGCCTCATCGCGCTCGGCGACGACCGCGGCGATCTTGCACGCGGCGGCGAACAACTCGGCGGTCTTGGCGTTGATGATCGCAAGATACTGGTCTTCGCTCGTCTCGATCCGACGCTGCGCCGAGAGCTGGTTGACCTCACCCTCCGCAATCACAGCCGAGGCGCGGCTGAGGATCTTCAGCACTTTCAGCGAGCCGTCCTCGACCATCACCTCGAACGCGCGGCTGAACAGGAAATCGCCGACGAGCACCGAGGCGCTGTTGCCCCAGATGATGTTCGCGGTCTTGCGGCCGCGGCGCAGGTCCGATTTGTCGACGACATCGTCGTGGAGCAAGGTCGCGGTGTGGATGAACTCGACTGCAGCGGCGAGCTTGCAATGGCGGCGACCCGGATAGTCGAGCAGCTTGCCGCACGCGAGCGTCAGCATCGGGCGCATCCGCTTGCCCCCGCCCGCGATCAGGTGACCCGCCAGTTCGGGGATCAGCGGGACTTCGGATTGCATGCGATCCAGAATGACCGAATTCACTTCGTTCATATCCGCGGCGACAAGCGCCATCATCGGGTCGAGCGAGGGTGGCCGGTCGCCGTGGAGCTGGTGGATTTCCGCAGTCATAACGCGGCGAGCCTTGGCGCCGTGGTCGCAATTTTGCAACGACTTTCGGCTTGCTTCCGCCCCCTCGACGGTGCCAAGCCTGCCGGAGAAGAGAGGAGCCGCCGACCCATGGACGACCAATTGAGCCGCTATCGCCAGAGCATCGACAATATCGACGCCGCGCTCGTTTACATGCTCGCCGAACGGTTCAAGGTGACCAAGGCAGTCGGCGAACTCAAGGCGCGCGATGGCCTTCCCCCCGCCGATCCCGGCCGCGAGGAGCGCCAGATCGGGCGGCTACGCGAACTGGCGCGCGACGCCGATCTCGACCCCGATTTCACCGAGAAATTCCTGCGCTTCATCATCGACGAGGTGATCCGCCACCATCAGCAGGCGAAGCGCGAGCAGGAAGCATGAGCCTCGACCATCCGATCTTCGTCCGCTGGCCGGCACAGCACCCCGACCGCATCCAGCTTTTCTCCGCGCCGACGCCGAACGGCGTGAAGGCGGGCATCATGCTTGAGGAAACCGGCCTCGCTTACGAACCGCATCGAATCGACATCATGGCGAACGAAAGCCATGATCCGGCCTTCCTCGCGCTCAATCCCAATGGCAAGATTCCGGCGATCTATGATCCGAACGGGCCGAACGGAAAGCCGCTGGCCCTATTCGAATCGGGCGCGATCCTGATCTATCTTGCCGACAAGAGCGGCCAGTTCATCCCGACCGACCCGAACGCGCGTTACGAGACGATCCAATGGGTGATGTGGCAGATGGGCGGCGTCGGCCCGATGTTCGGCCAGCTCGGTTTCTTCCACAAATTCGCCGGCCGCGAATATGAGGACAAGCGTCCGCGCGATCGGTACGCGGCAGAATCGGCGCGCCTGCTTGGGGTGCTCGACGAGCGGCTCGCGACGCGCGATTGGGTGATGGGTAGCGAATACAGCATCGCCGATATCTCGCTGCTCGGGTGGGTCCGCAACCTGATCGGCTTCTACGACGCGCGCGAGATCGTCGGGTTCGACCGGTTCGGCCATGTCCAGGCATGGCTCGATCGCGGCCTCGCTCGCCCCGCGGTCCAGCGCGGGCTGGAAGTCACTGCGACTTGACGCGAAAGCAACTCGTCGCGAGGCTCGCGATCCTTCTCGCTGCGACATCGATTCCGGTCGCCGGGAACGCACAACCCAATGGCGATGAAGATCGCGAGTTGCCCGAACTGCACGACGAGCAGATCCATTCCGACGTGCCGCTCTATGGCTATGAAGATGATCTGATCCCCAAGCATTTTTCCGATGACGACGGCAGCTTCGGCTGCATAAGCCGCGTCGCGACCGGCGACTGGACGCTCAGGCGCAATGATGCGGACGAAAACGACGCCTCGGAGTGGATGCGCTTTGGCAATTATGGCGTTTTTCATTGCGCAATTGTCGAAAGCGGTCCCGCGGATCGCGATCGGCTGGAAAAGAGCGGCTACCGCTATTCCTTTTTTGTCCAGATCGGAACGACACGTGTCGCAGGCAAGCCAGTCGAACTGTGGATTCTGCAGTCGGGAATGCGGCCCGGCAGCGACTATCTCTTGCTCGCTCGCCCGCCCAGCAACAGTCTGATCGAATCCTTCGATGTCCTGCAACGACGATGCCCCGCCGCGAACAGACGCGAAGGCCCATTGATGGACGTCTGGAGCACCCGATATTGCGGAGTCAATTCGCGACGAGGCCTAATCGCCTTGGCAAAGGCGATGGCGAAAGAGCCCGCCTTGGCCAAGCTGACATTTGTCGGACCAGGCTATACAGGGGATGCAGGCAAAGCCGAGCCGGAAGCGCCGGTCAAATGACCGGACTATCCCGCCGGTAGCCGCAGCCGCACCAGCAGGCCACCCAGATCCTCGCTCTCTTCAAGCGTGACGCTACCCCCGTAAATCTCCGCGACATCGCGCACGATGGCGAGGCCAAGGCCCGTTCCTGGCTTGCCGCTGTCGAGACGCACGCCGCGATCGATCACGCGAATGCGGTCGTCGGGCGAGATACCCGTGCCATCATCCTCGACGATGATTTCGGCCATATTTCCGTCACGCTGCACCGTCACAAAGACGCTGCCGCCGCCGTATTTGGCGGCATTTTCGAGCAAATTCCCGACGAGTTCGTCGAGATCCTGCCGCTCGACGCGCACGATCAGCGTCTTGTCGCCCTCGGCATCGAGCCTTGCGTCGGGATAAAGCGCGGCGACGGCGCGCGACACGCTGTGGACGCTATCCCAGACAACCGCCCTTGCCTGCGCGGCGCCGCGCCGCCCGACCGCGCGTGCGCGCGCGAGATGATGGTCGACCTGCCGCTGCATCGTCGCAGCTTCGCGCCGCACGGTTTCGGCCAGCTCCGATGTCGAACTCGTCGCGCTGTTGACGAGAACGGTGAGCGGCGTCTTGAGCGCATGCGCGAGATTGCCGGCATGGAGCCGCGCCTCTTCGGCCTGCTTCTCATTATGCGCGAGAAGCGCGTTAAGCTCGTCGACCATCGGCTGCACTTCCAGCGGCAGCGGCGCATCGACCCGCCGGTTCTGCCCGCCGCGCATCGCGGCGATCGCACGGCGGATATGCCGCAGCGGCCATAGACCGTAAAAGGTCTGTAAAGCCGCAAGGATGATGAGCCCGAGCCCGAGCAAGGCGAGGCTGGGGATCAACGTTGCCCGCACCGCGCGGTTCTGCGTGTCGAGCGCTTCTCGCGACTGGGCGATCTGGAACCGCCAATTGGTCTTGCTGCCCGGCAGGATGACATTGCGTTCGAGCACGCGCAGTTCCTCTTCGGGAAACTGGTTGCTGTCATAGGTGTGGATATCGTTATCGATATGCGGCACCGGCGCCTTCAGCGTGCGCTCCCACAAGGAACGCGATCGATAGGGCTCCTGATTGCCGCCACTGATCTGCCAATAGAGACCGCTATAAGGTTCCAGAAAGCGCTGGTCGCCAAGCGGTTCGACCAGTCGCACCTCGCCGTCGGGGCCGATTTCGGACGAACGGATCATCGCGATCAGCACATATTCGAGGCCTGAATCGAAGTTGCGCGTGATCGCACCGGTCAGCACCCGGTCGAGCGCGAAACCACCGCCGATCAGCAGCACAGATATCCATAGCGCCGCGATCGCGATCATGCGCCGCGCGAGCGAGCCGGTGATCCGGCTGGTCAGCGCTTGCGGCTTGTCGGCGCCGGTCTCCGCGACAACGGCCGGGGCGTCGGCCTCCGCCACGGATCAGCCCTGCGGATCGTCGAGTTGGTAGCCGAGCCCGCGGATCGTCGTGATGATATCGGCGCCCAGCTTTTTGCGGATGCGCGTCACGAACACCTCGATCGTGTTCGAATCCCGATCGAAATCCTGATCATAAATATGCTCGATCAGTTCGGTGCGCGACACGACCTTGCCCTTGTGGTGGAGCAGGTACGACAGCAATTTATATTCCTGCGCGGTCAGCTTCACCGGCGCGCCATCGAGCGTGACGCGGCCCGAGCGTGTGTCGAGCCGCACCGGACCCGCAATCAGCTCGCTCGATGCGTTACCCGCCGCGCGGCGGATCAACGCGCGCAGGCGGGCAATCAGTTCCTCGGTCTGAAACGGTTTGGCAAGATAGTCGTCGGCGCCGGCGTCGAGACCCGCCACCTTATCCGACCAGCTGTCACGCGCGGTCAGCACGAGCACGGGAAAGTTGCGCTTTTCGCGCCGCCAGCGGTCGAGCACCGTCAATCCGTCGATCTCGGGTAGCCCAAGATCGAGGATCGCCGCGTCATAATTTTCGGTCGAGCCGAGGAAATGGCCGTCTTCGCCATCGGTCGCGAGATCGACGGCATAGCCGGCCCCTTCCAGCGTCGCCTTCAGCTGCGGGCCCAGCGTGGGTTCGTCTTCGACAATCAAAATCCGCATTCAGGCGCCTTTCCTTTGCGTGCCGCACGATGTCGGCCGCATATATCGACTGTGTATCAATTCCGAACGATCATCGCAAAATGTCGTTGCGGGCAAAATCTCAGGGTTTGCGTCCCACGATCCGGCCGGTGCGGGCATCGACATAGACGACGACGACCTGGCTGCCGTCCATGAATTTCAGGGCGTAGATCATCCGTCCCGCATCGAATTGCGGACCGCCGAGATAGGTCATCTCATTATAAGGCGCCCGCGAACGGACATCGGCGATCAATCGGTTGAGCGGGATGACTTGCCCCTGCGCCGCCGCTTCGCGCAGATTGTCCTGGTCGCGATCGCCGCGCGCGACGGCGGGCGAGCCTGCCGATATCAGCAGCGCGGAAGCGAGGGAAAGGGTCAGGATACGGATCATGGCCGCTTCTCTAACGCGAAGGCATTGAATATGCGATGAATGGCCGGGTCATCCCCGGTTCCGGTTTCCGCCATGGCCGGGACCATGGTGGGCGCGACAGGGATTGAACCTGTGACCCCACCCGTGTGAAGGGTGTGCTCTACCGCTGAGCTACGCGCCCGATCGGTGCATGCCGGAAACCCGGCGTCCGAAAGTCGGACGTCCATAGCCGCTGCGACGGTGATTGCAACGGGCATTTGCTCACTCTTCACGCACAAACCGCAGATTCCATCTGGCAGATACAAAACGGGCCGCAGCTTGCGCCACGGCCCGAGATGTATTCACCAGAAGGTGCCTGTCAACTTAGTTGACGGCGTCCTTGAGGGCCTTGCCGGCCTTGAACTTCGGCTGGTTCGACGCCGCGATGGTCATCGTTTCGCCGGTGCGCGGGTTGCGACCGGTCGATGCCTTGCGCTTGCTGACCGCGAAGGTGCCGAAGCCAACGAGACGGACTTCGCCGCCCTTCTTCAGCGAACCGGTGATTGCGTCGAACACGGCCTCGACAGCCTTGCTCGCGTCACCCTTGGTCAGGCCGCTCGAGTCAGCGACGGCGGCGATCAGGTCTTGTTTGTTCATGCCTAAGGAACCCCTGCAATTGGTTGGTTTCATGATTCTCATGGCCCGAAGCCATGGCGCGTCACTAACGATGTTTGACCCCGGCTTGTCAAAGCAAAAAAGGGCGAAAAACGCCCCAAAACGTCGATTTTGCGACGAATTTGGGGCGTTTTATCGCGAAGCGGGTCCGACTCAGTGCCGAATCGTCGTTTCGGGGTCGCTTCCGGCGGGAACCGGCGGCGAAGCGGCAAGCTCGTCGGCCTCGGTCCATTCGATCGGAACGACCGGGGACACGAGCGCCACGGCAAGCACTTCATCGACATGGCTGACCGGAATGATCTTCAGCCCGCTCGTGATATTCGCCGGAATTTCAACGAGGTCTTTCTCGTTTTCTTCCGGGATCAGCACCGTCTTGATGCCGCCGCGCAGCGCCGCGAGCAGCTTTTCCTTGAGACCGCCGATCGCAAGAACACGGCCGCGCAGTGTGACTTCGCCGGTCATCGCGACATCGCGGCGCACCGCAATCCCGGTCAGCGTCGAAATCATCGCGGTCACCATGCCGACGCCCGCCGACGGACCATCCTTCGGCACCGCGCCTTCGGGCAGATGGATGTGGATGTCCTTGCGCGCGAACAGGCTGGGCTTGATGCCATAGGCCGGCGCGCGCGCCTTCACGAATGACAGCGCCGCCTGCACCGATTCGGTCATCACTTCGCCGAGCTTGCCGGTGGTGCGGACCTGCCCCTTGCCCGACGCGGTGACGGCTTCGATCGTCAGCAATTCGCCGCCGACCTCGGTCCACGCCAGGCCCGTGACGGCACCGACCTGATCCTCGAGATCGCCCATGCCGTGGCGGAACTTACGGACACCCGCGAACTCGGAGAGGTTGTCCGGCGTTACAGTGACGCTGGTCGCCTTGCCCTCGAGAATGCGGCGCAGCGCCTTGCGCGCCAGACGCGCAATCTCGCGCTCGAGCGTGCGAACGCCGGCTTCGCGGGTGTAATAGCGGATAAGATCGCGCAGCCCGTCTTCGGTCAGCTCGAATTCACCGGCCTTCAGCCCGTGCGCCTCGACCTGCTTCGCGATCAGATGCAGCTTGGCAATCTCGACCTTTTCGTCCTCGGTGTAACCTTCGAGGCGGATGATCTCCATGCGGTCGAGCAAGGGCTGCGGCAGGTTGAGCGAGTTCGCGGTGGTCACGAACATCACGTCGCTAAGGTCGACATCGACCTCCAGATAATGGTCCTGGAACTTGCCATTCTGTTCGGGGTCGAGCACCTCGAGCAGCGCCGATGCCGGATCGCCGCGGAAATCCTGGCCCAGCTTGTCGATCTCGTCGAGCAGGAACAGCGGGTTCATCGTGCCGGCCTTTTTGAGGTTCGTCACGATCTTGCCCGGCAGCGAGCCGATATAGGTGCGGCGGTGGCCGCGAATTTCGGCCTCGTCGCGCACGCCGCCCAGCGACTGGCGCACGAATTCGCGACCCGTCGCCTTCGCGATCGAGCGGCCGAGCGAGGTCTTGCCGACGCCCGGAGGGCCGACGAGACAGAGGATCGGCCCCTTCAACTTGTTGGTGCGCGCCTGCACCGCCAGATATTCGACGATCCGGTCCTTGACCTTTTCGAGTGCATAATGGTCGTCGTCCAGAACGGACTGCGCCTTGGCAATATCCTTTTTCAGCTTCGACTTCTTGCCCCACGGCAGGCCGATCAGCGTATCGAGATAGTTGCGAACCACCGTCGCTTCGGCGGACATCGGCGCCATCGCGCGCAGCTTCTTGAGCTCGGCGTTCGCCTTGGCCTTGGCCTCCTTCGACATTTTGAGGCCGTCGATCTTGAGCTGAAGCTCGGCGAGATCGTCACCGCCCTCGCCATTGTCGTTGCCCAGCTCGCGCTGGATCGCCTTGAGCTGTTCGTTCAGATAATATTCGCGCTGGCTCTTTTCCATCTGGCGCTTCACGCGGCCGCGGATCTTCTTTTCGACCTGCAACACGCCAAGCTCGCCTTCCATGAAGGCGAAGACCATTTCGAGCCGCTTCGACGGCGCATCCTCGACGAGCAGGGACTGCTTGTCGGACACCTTAATGTTGAGATTGCCCGCAACCGAGTCGGCGAGGCGCGAGGCGTCCTCAATCTGCGACAGCTGCACCGCGGTTTCGGCGGGCATCTTCTTGTTGAGCTTGGCGTAATTTTCGAACTGGTCGACGACCGAGCGCATCAGCGCGGCGGTATCGACGCTGTCATCGATCGTGTCGCCAACCGGCTTCACGCTCGCCATCACGGCCTTGTCTTCGGTGGTCAGGCCGAGCAGCTTGGCGCGCTCCTTGCCTTCGACGAGCACGCGGACGGTGCCGTCGGGCAGTTTCAGAAGCTGGAGAACGGTGGCGATCACGCCGACGTCATAGAGATCGTCGCGCTGCGGATCGTCTTCACCCGGATCGAGCTGGGCGACGAGAAAGATTTCCTTGTCGGATTCCATCGCGGCTTCGAGCGCGGCGACCGAGCGGTCGCGTCCGACAAAGAGAGGCACGATCATGTGCGGAAAAACGACGATGTCACGCAGCGGAAGAAGGGGATAAGATTGCGTCATTACGGCTCCTGGACGGGCCCCGCGACCGGGCGCACCGCCCTTCTTATAGGTGGTTCATCGCTAATAATATGGCGTAACTTCGCACGCATTCAATGTCGCTGCGCTGAACAGCGCGGCCCTGACCGGTGTCGGGGCCGGCTCAGAACGGCAGCTTGAAACCCGGAGGGAGCGGCAGGCCGCTCGTCATCTTGCCCATTTCCTCGTTGCTCGCCGCATCGGCCTTTTCGCGCGCATCGTTGAACGCGGCGGCGAGCAGGTCTTCGAGCATCTGCTTGTCCGAGGGAACCATCAGGCTGTCGTCGATATGGATCGCCTTGATCCGGCCTTTCGCGGTCGCGGTGATCTTCACCAGTCCGCCGCCCGAGACGCCTTCGACCTCGACGCTGTCGAGCTTCGCTTGCGCCTCCTGCATCTGGGCCTGAACGGTCGCGGCGGCTTCCTGAGCCGCCTTCATCATTTCTTCGATCGATTTCATGGGTTCGACCTATGGCGATTGTCGTCGTCCTCGACAAGCCTCGCGTCGGGAAAAGCGGCCAAAGCGGCCTTTACGACGGGCAATTCGCGGATTCGCGCATCATTATCGTCGAGCTTCGCCTGGCGCACCTGTCCAAGGCTCGGGCGCGCGTCCCCCTCGCCCGCGCGAACCTGCCAGCGGCTGCCGGTCTGGCCCAGCAGCGCTTCGCCGAGCCGCCGCGCAAAATCGCCGTCTAGCGCGGGGGCCGGCGCATAGACCAGCAGCCCCGGTTCGAGCTCGATCAGCCTGACGTCGTCATAAACTTGCCGTGCAAGCTGATGATTACCCGAGCTTTCGAGAAGCTGGTGGATCTGCGCAACCGTCAACGCCGAAGCCGGCGTCTCGGCGACAGGCGCCTCCGCAGCAGCATCGGGTGACGAGGCCATGGCCGTTTCGCCAGCCGGAGCGGCGGGTGCGACCATCGGCGTCACCGGCACCACACCCTTTTCGAGCAACTTCGCCAGTTCGCCGGGGTCGGGCATCGATGCGGCGTAGATGACGCGCAGCAGCAGCATCTCGAGATGTTCGAGCGGATTGTTCGCGCGCAGCACCTCGTCATGCCCCTTGAGCAAGAGCTGCCAGAGGCGGTTCAAGGGCGCGAAGCCAAGCTTTTGCGCCCAGTCGCCGATTCGTTCGCGATCCGATGCGGCAAGTGCGGGATCGTCGTGGCGCGAGACCTTGGCGAGCGTAATCGCGTGCGTCAGGTCCATCAGCCCGCGCACCATCGCGACGGGTTCGATGCCGAGCGCATATTGGGCACGCGCCAGATCGATCGCGCCACCCGCGTCGCCGTCGAGGATCGTCGCCATCAACTGCGTAATCGCTGTGCGATCCGACAGCCCCAGCATCGTCCGCACCTGATCGGCGCCAATCCGGCCGCCGCCATCAAGGTCGGCGTGCGCGATCGCCTGGTCGAGAATCGAGAGACCGTCGCGCACCGAACCCTCGGCGGCATTGGCAATCAGCCAGATCGCCGGCGCCTCGCCCTCGACGCCCTCTTTCTGCAGGATCGCGCTGAAATGCGCGAACAGCATGTCGGGGGTGATGCGGCGGAGATCGAAGCGCTGGCAACGCGACAGCACCGTCACCGGCACCTTGTTCACTTCGGTGGTCGCGAACAGGAATTTGACGTGCGGCGGCGGTTCTTCGAGCGTTTTCAGAAGCGCGTTGAAGGCGTTACGCGACAACATATGCACTTCGTCGATGATGTAGATCTTGTAGCGCGCCGACACGGCAGCATAGCGCACCGCCTCGATAATCTCGCGCACATCGTCGACGCCGGTGTTCGATGCGGCGTCCATCTCGATCACGTCGATGTGGCGGCCCTCGGTGATCGCGCGGCACGGTTCGCACACGCCGCAGGGATCGATCGTCGGCCCGCCCTGCCCGTCGGGCCCGATGCAGTTGAGCGCCTTCGCGATCAGGCGTGCGGTCGAGGTCTTGCCGACCCCGCGCACCCCGGTCATCAGAAAGGCGTGCGCCAGCCGGTCGCGCGCGATGGCGTTGCCCAGCGTCTTCACCATCGCGTCCTGTCCGATCAACTCGGCGAAGGTTTGCGGGCGATATTTGCGGGCCAGGACGCGGTACGGGCCGCTCGACGCGGGGGGAGCAGGCGTCTCCGGCAGGTCCATACCCAGCATCGTCGGTTCGTCGTCGGCGGAATCGCTCATGGCCCCGTCTTAGGGGCTCGGCTTGCCTTTGTCGAAAGCAAGATGCACCTTAGCCCGATGTTTCGCGACACGGACAAACTCGACCGCCTGTACGACCGCGCCGTGCATATTCAGGCGGGGCTGCGGAATGGTTTTTGTGCGCCCATATTCCGTGCGCTCGCGATCCGGAATTACGGCCATGGACAAGTGCTGTTGGCATGCGACTTCACGGTCGAAAAGATGCGCGGCAATCACCCCGCATCGTCGGCTTACTGGTATCGGAAAGCCTGGCGAAGCGGCAACGCGAACGCGGCCCAGCATATGGCAATGAACTGTTTCGCGGCAAATGATCTGCAAGGCTATCGGCGCTGGCTGCGCCGCGCCGCGCGGTTGGGTGATACGGAAGCGGCGTTCGAGCTTGGCAAATTTGCAACCCGGCTGCCCTACACGCGCCTTCGCGCGATCCGGCGCATTCGCCCGGAGTACCGGCGCAAGAACGGGAATGCCCATTCGTTCGAAATGTGGTGAAGGTGGAAGCCGGAACGACCCGCGGCGAATTCGTTGCGGCTGCTTCCTTCCGGACCTGACCGGGTTGGCGAAGACCACGTCCGCCCGACTTCCGCGGCGCATATGGCGGCGGATGCAGCGAAATGCAAGCGGCCTGCTCAGTCGGGCAGGTCGGTCACAGTAATTCGCGTCGCTTCGGCGATGATCGCGCTGGCTGCATCGCCCTTGACGGCGGGGCGGTCGAGATAGACGGCGATCACATATTTCCTGCCGCCCGGCGTCTCGACAAAGGCGACGTCATTATACGCGTTGCCGCACGACCCGGTCTTGTCGCCGGCGATCCAGCCTTGCGGCAAGCCCGCACGGATTCGCTTGAGCCCCGTCTGGCTTTCGATCATCCAGCCGCGCAATTGCTTGCGATATTCAGGCTGCAGCCGATTTCCGTAGACATAGGATGCGGCGCTTGTCGCCATCGCGATCGGGCTGGTGGTATCGCGCTCGTCGCCGAGCGCATTTTCGTTGAGTTCGGGTTCGTTGCGGTCGAGCCGCGTCACGCTGTCGCCTGCACGGCGCAGCGCGGCGGTGAAAGCAGACGGGCCACCGATCTGCGTCAAAATCAGGTTCGCTGCGGTGTTGTCGCTGAGCACAACGGCATCGCGCGCCGCGAGACCGAGCCGTTGTTCTCCCCTGCCGTCAGGCCCGAGCAGCCTTTCGGTGCCCGGCGAATAGGAAACAAGATCGGCGCGGGTAAACGCAAGTGGCGTGCGTAGCGATACGCCTTTCGCGGCGCGTTCGAGTAGCTGTCCCGCAAGCAGGAGCTTGAAAGTCGAGCACATCGCAAAGCGTTCGTGACCGCGACCGGCCGACACCAGCCTCCCCCCGCCATCGACCACGGCGATACCCAGCCGGCCGCCGCTGCGCCGTTCGAGGTCGCGGATCGCCTTCGCCGTGATCACCGAATCGCCCAACGGTTCGCCGGACGTGGCCGCACAACCCGCAAGCGCGACCATCGCGACGCCTGCGAGAACCGCCCGCATCAGCGCGGCCCCTGCATGTTGCGGCTTTCCGCCGGGATGTGAACGGTGAGGCCTTCGAGATCAGGCGTCAGCACGATCTGGCACGACAGGCGGCTCGTCCGGCGCACCCCGGCGGCGAGGTCGAGCATATCCTCCTCCATCTCGCTCGCGGGCGGCAGACGGTCGAAATCCTCTTTTGCGACGATGACATGACAGGTCGAACAGGCCATCTGCCCCTCGCACGTCCCCTCGAGCGGCATCATATGCGCCTGCGCGACATCGAGCAGGATCGAACCCGGCACGGCTTCGGCCTCGGTGCGCTGCTTGCCGTCGGCGTGGACGAAGGTGACGCGCATCAGTCCACCCCCTGCAAACGCGCGGCGTCCCTGATCGCCTGAAGCCCGCCGCGTACCTGCTGCTCGCTGGTATATCGCCCCCAGCCGAGCCGGATCGAGGCGCGCGCATCGGCTTCGCTGACGCCCATCGCGCGCAGTACATGGCTGACCTTGCCCGACCCGCTGCCGCACGCGCTGCCGAGCGAAAAGGCGACTTCGCGGGCGTCGGACATCAGGCGAAGGCCGTTCACCCCCTCGCGCCGGACGTTGAGATTGCCATGGTAGCGGGAGCCCGCATCGCCATTGATCGTCCATTCGGGCAGCATGTCGAGCGCGAGCGACCAGAGCCGGTCGACATGCTCGGCGTCGGCATCGAACCGGTCGGCCGCGAGTGCGGCGGCGGCACCGAAACCGGCGCAGAGCGCGGGTGATACGGTGCCCGAACGCATCCCCTGCTCCTGTGCGCCGCCGAACATCAGCGGCGGCAGGTCGACACCGTCCTTCACCCACAGCGCGCCAATGCCCTTGGGACCATGGATCTTGTGCGCCGAGACGGCTATCAGGTCGGCGCCCTCGGGGATGGCGACGCGGCCATAGCCCTGCACCGCATCGCAGAGCAGCAGGCTGTTCTTCGCATGCGCGGCGGCGGCGAAATCGGCGACCGGCTGGATCGTCCCGACCTCGTTGTTCACGAGCATCGTCGCGACGATTCCACCGTCGGGGATCAGCGCATCGTCGGGCGCCAGCGCCAGCCCTTCGCCGTCGACCGGCAGGATATGCGCGTTCAGCCGCTCGAGGCATTGCAGCGCTGCCGCATGTTCGATGCTGAGCCCCGCGACGCCGCCCGGCATCGCCTCGGCCCCGCGCAGCAAAGCCCAGTTGAGCGCCTCGGTCGCGCCCGACGTAAAGAAGACGCGCCCGCCCTTCGGCAACAGCGCCACGACCTGATCGCGCGCGACCTCTACGGCGGCTGCGGCGGCGCGGCCAGCTTTGTGCGTGCTCGACGGATTGGCGAAGCCATCGTCCGCAAGCCAGCGCAGCATCGCCTCGCGCGCTTCGGGAGCAAGCGGCGTAGAGGCTTGATAATCGAGGTAAATCATCGAACGAGAGAGTCCTTATTGCGAACGATTCGCAAAAGTTGCATGTTGATACCTATTTTCTATATAGGCGCCATCTTCGCTCCGCCACCCCGCCCCTCGGCGAATCACTGGCAAGCTCACGAAACATGGAAGGTGCTTTGATGCCCGACGTTATTTTCCCCGGCCCCGAGGGCCGCATCGAAGGCCGTTTCTCGCCCCCGCCGCGCCCGCGCGCGCCGCTCGCGCTGATCCTTCACCCGCACCCGCAGGGCGGCGGCACGATGAACGACCGCATCACGCAGGCGATGTACAAGAGCTTCGTCGCGCGTGGCTTTGCAGTGCTGCGCTTCAACTTTCGCGGCGTCGGCCGCAGCCAGGGCACGTTCGACAATGGTATCGGCGAACTCTCCGATGCCGCATCGGCGCTCGACTGGGTCCAGTCGATCCATCCCGAGGCGCAGACCACCTGGGTCGCGGGCTTCAGCTTCGGCGCGTGGATCGGAATGCAGCTTTTGATGCGTCGCCCCGAAATCCGCGGCTTCCTATCGGTCGCGCCACCGGCGAACATGTACGACTTCAGCTTCCTCGCGCCCTGCCCCTCGTCGGGCATCATCGTCGCGGGCGGACAGGACGAGATCGTGCCGCCGAGCGCGGTGCAGAAGCTGGTCGACAAGCTGCGCACCCAAAAGGGCATCACGATCCATCACGACGAAATCCCGCGCGCCAACCACTTCTTCGAGCATGAACTCGACCAGTTGATGAAGTCGCTGGATAACTATCTGGATATGCGGCTCGCGCCCGATTCGCCGATCCGCTGACGAAACCCTCCTCCCTGTCGCGGCGCGATGGGGAGGATTATTTTATCGGCACCAGCCAGATCGTCACATTGGCGAACATCACCAGCGCAGCCACGAACATCAGCAGCGCGCGGCGACGGTCGCCCTTGCGAAAAACGATGACGGCGCCGCCGGTCAAAAGCACACCGGTCAGCATCAGGATGGAGATGATCGTGTCGGACATGAGGCGGCTTTATCGGGGCCGTCACAAATTTGCCACCTCGCTTATGGCCAATCCGTGCGGCTTCGCCTAAAGGGCCGACATCGATTCCCTTAGACCCCGCGGGAGCCGCACCATGCGCATCGCCATCGCCTCCGACCACGCCGCTTACGAGCTGAAAGCCGTGCTTGCCGACTGGCTGCGCGAACAAGGGCACGAGGTCGAGGATCTCGGCACCAACGGCCCCGAAAGCGTCGACTATCCCGATTATGGCTACCGGCTCGGCGAAGCGATCGCCGACGGCCGCGCCGAAAAGGGTGTTGCGCTGTGCGGATCGGGCATCGGCATTTCGATCTCGGTCAACCGCAACCCCGCCGCGCGCTGCGCGCTCGTTTCCGAACCGCTGTCAGCGAAGCTGTCGCGCGAGCATAATGACGCCAACGTCATTGCGATGGGCGCGCGCCTGACCGGCATCGACATGGCGAAGGCTTGCCTCGACGCCTTCCTGACCACCGACTTTGCCGGCGATCGCCACGCGCGCCGCGTCGACAAGCTTTCGAATCCGCCTCAACTGGAGACCAGCCGATGACCACCGAAACGCTCGACAAGCCCATCAAATCGGCCGGCTATTTCACCGACGGCGTCGACAAGGTCGACCCCGCCGTCGCTGCGGCGATGAAGCATGAACTCGACCGCGAGCAACATCAGATCGAACTGATCGCGTCGGAGAATATCGTCTCGAAGGCGGTACTTGAGGCGCAAGGCAGCGTCTTCACCAACAAATATGCCGAGGGTTATCCCGGTCGCCGTTATTATCAGGGCTGTGCGCCGTCGGACGAGGTCGAGACGCTCGCGATCGACCGCGCCAAGCAGCTCTTCGAGTGCGGCTATGCCAATGTCCAGCCGCACTCGGGCGCGCAGGCGAACGGCGCGGTCATGCTCGCCCTGACCAAGCCCGGCGCGACGATCATGGGCATGAGCCTCGACGCCGGCGGGCACCTGACCCACGGCGCGGCGCCCGCGATGTCGGGCAAATGGTATAATGCCGTGCAATATGGCGTGCGCCCTGACGATCATCTCGTCGATTTCGACCAGGTCGAGGCGCTGGCGAAAGAGCATCGTCCGACCCTGATCATCGCGGGCGGTTCGGCGTATCCGCGCACGCTCGACTTCGCGCGCTTCCGTGCGATCGCCGATGACGTCGGCGCATTGCTGATGGTCGACATGGCGCATTTCGCAGGCCTAGTCGCCGGCGGCGCGCACCCCTCGCCGATGGAACATGCGCATGTCGTCACCACGACGACGCACAAGACGCTGCGCGGCCCGCGTGGCGGCATGATCCTGACCAATGACGAGGCGATCGCGAAGCGCATCAATTCGGCGGTCTTCCCGGGCCTGCAGGGCGGCCCGCTGATGCACGTCATCGCCGCCAAGGCCGTGGCGTTCGGCGAAGCGCTGCGCCCCGAGTTCAAGGATTACGCCAAGGCGACGATCGCCAATGCGCAGGCGCTCGCGAACCGGCTGAAGGCGCGCGGCGCCGACGTCGTCGCGGGCGGCACCGACACGCACCTTGCACTCATCGACCTTCGCCCGCTCGGCATCACCGGCCGCGACGCCGATGAGGCGCTCGAGCGCAGCGCGATCACCTGCAACAAGAATGGCGTTCCCTTCGATCCGCTTCCGCCGGTCAAGACCAGCGGCATCCGCGTCGGATCGCCCGCCGGCACGACGCGCGGCTTCGGCGTCGCCGAATTCGAGGAAATCGGCGACATGGTCGCCGACGTGCTCGAGGCGCTGCGCGACAAGGGCGAGCATGGCGACGCCGATGTCGAGGCGAATGTCCGTGGCCGCGTTCGCGCGCTCTGCGAACGCTTCCCCATTTATCAGGGATAAGGCGATGGCGCGGCAGCACCCCGAGGAACCGACGCTGGTGGAGGTGACGATTGAAGAGGTCAAGGCGATGGGCAAGCAAGGCATGGCCCACCCCTCGACGCGCCCTGTTCTGACCGGCGGCGTTGTCGGGGCGATCGCCGGCGCCGTGCTGCCTGTCGTTTCCTGGCCGGTCGGCCTGTTCGCCGGGGCCGCGATCGCACTATATTCCAGGGTGAAACGCTAACCGATGCGCTGCCCCTATTGCGGACATGAAGACAGCCAGGTGAAGGACAGCCGTCCGACCGAGGACGGCGCGGCGATTCGCCGCAGACGCCAGTGCGAGGATTGCGGCGCGCGCTTCACGACCTTCGAGCGCATCCAGCTGCGCGAGGTTGCGGTGCTCAAGGCCGATGGCGGTCGCGAACCCTTCGACCGCGAGAAATTGATGCGCAGCGTCCAGATCGCGTGCCGCAAGCGGCCGATCGACGGTGCGCGGATCGAACGACTGGTCTCGGGCATCCAGCGCCAGCTCGAAACCTCGGGCGAAAGCGAAGTCCACGCGCAGCAAATCGGCGCAATGGTGATGGAAGCTCTCAAAGGCTTCGACAACGTCGCCTATATCCGCTTTGCCAGCGTCTATCGCGACTTTACCGAAGCCAAAGATTTCGAGGAGTTCGCGAGCCAGGTTGGCGATCTCGGCAACGGCTAGGCCCGACCTGTCGGACACGATATCCTTTGGGACAGGATTGTTCCACCACGCCTCATATTGCGCTAGGCGCGGCCCAAATTTAGACTGGCTCTTGAGCCTTGCTGCATTCGCTTACGAGGGCGGGAGTTTTTCATGATCGTTCATCTTTTTGCGCTGATGATTTCGGCCGCCACTCCGATCGCGGCGCCCGGAGAAACAAACGAAACGCCACCTGCGCCGAAAGAGAAGCTGATCTGCACCAAATCGGCCGTCACGGGTTCGCCCGCCCGTTCGAAGCGGGTGTGCCGGACGCGCGTGCAATGGGAAGCGGAAAAAGAGGAGGCTCGCAAGGATTACGAGCGGACCCGCGCACCTCAAACGCGCAATTCGCACTGACGCGGCCGACGGTCATCCAGAGTCCCGCTATGCAAAAGCCCATCATCATCCTTGTCCGCCCGCAGCTTGGCGAGAATATCGGTAAGGCCGCGCGCGCGATGCTCAACTTCGGGCTGACCGAATTGCGCCTTGTCGCCCCGCGCGACGGCTGGCCCAATCCCGACGCGGGTCCGGCGGCGTCGGGAGCCGACGTCGTGCTGGCGGAAGCGCGCGTTTTCGACACGCTGGCCGACGCCGTCGCCGATTGCACGACGATCTATGCGACCACGGTGCGCAAGCGCGGCGTGACCAAGCCGGTCCTTACGCCCGAGGCAGCCGCGCGCGAGGTTCACGCCAGCGCGGGCCGCTCGGCCTATATCTTCGGTCCCGAACGGTCGGGGCTCGAAACCGACGATGTGACGCTGGCGCACAAGATCGTGACCGTGCCGATCAATCCCGAATTTGCGTCGCTGAACCTTGCGCAGGCGGTGATCCTGCTCGCCTATGAATGGTCAAAAGGGGTTGTCCTCGCGAGCCCGCCCGAAGTGCCGCTCGATCCGCCCGCACCGCATGCCGAACTCGAGGAATTTATCGGCCACTTGGTGCGCGATCTCGACAAAAGTGGCTATTTCTTTCCGCCCGAACGGCGCGAAATGACGCTCCGCACCCTGCGCACCGCACTGACCAAGACGGGCTGGTCGCATAACGATATCAGGATGATGCATGGGATCATCACGTCGCTCGGCCGGACACCGAGGCAGCGATAACGCCGCCATATCCTCAGCCGGTCAGATTTCGGCGCGCAGGCGGTCCCAGCGGACCGCTTCATAGGCGATCGATTGCTCGACCAGCTCGTTCCACACCGCGCGCAGCCGGTCGGGCTCCAGCCCCGCCGCAATCGCTTCCTGCGCGACATTTTCGAGAACCTGCGCCTTGCGCGCCTCGTCGCGGACGGCGCCGCGATCGGGCTTGATGCGCGCAGCGGCATCCATATAGCCGAAACGGCGGACGAGCAGCGCGACGAGCGCGCGATCGACCTCGTCGACCCCGGCGCGGACATCGATCATCGTTTCGCACTGTTCGGGAGTTTTGGCGGACGTCATGCGCGCTGCCTTTAGCGGCTTTTTCGCCGCTGTCGAGCGGGTGGCTCGATACTTGACTTTACGCGGCGGCCCGTCTAACCGCGCGCCTTCGCAATGGACCCCGCACCCCGGTGAAGCGGCGGTCGCATATGGAAATCTCCATATGGTGCGACCCGGGACACGCCGAAATCCTTCGGCACACAGCATATTGGAGACGACATATGTCGAAGCGCCAGAGCGCCAAGTATAAACTCGACCGCCGGATGGGCGAAAACATCTGGGGTCGCCCGAAGAGCCCGGTCAACCGCCGCGAATATGGCCCCGGCCAGCACGGTCAGCGCCGCAAGGGCAAGATGTCGGACTTCGGCATCCAGCTCCGCGCGAAGCAGAAGCTCAAGGGCTATTACGGCGACATCACCGAAAAGCAGTTCAAGAAGAACTATTTCGAAGCGTCGCGCATGAAGGGCGACACCGGTCAGAACCTGATCGGCCTGCTCGAGCGCCGCCTCGACGCCGTCGTCTACCGCTCGAAGTTCACCCCGACGATCTTCTCGGCACGCCAGCTCGTCAGCCACGGCCACGTCTATGTGAACGGCGTGAAGTGCAACGTCGCGAGCCGCCTCGTGAAGCCGGGCGACGAAATCACCCTCGGCAAGAAGGCGCAGGAAATGGCGCTGGTTGCCGAAGCGCAGAGCCTGCCCGAGCGCGACCTGCCCGAATATCTGGCCGTCGACGGCACCAAGTCGACCTATGTCCGCGTTCCGACGCTCGACGAAGTGCCCTATCCGGTGAAGATGGAACCGAACCTGGTCGTCGAATTCTATTCGCGCTGATCGAGCTCGCTATCGAATTCAAAAAAGGGGCGGTCCGGCAACGGGCCGCCCCTTTTCATTCAATGCGGCAGGAATGCCGAAATCTTGCGCAGCATATCGGTTCGCGCCTCACCGGTTTCGAGGCTGTGCGCGAGTTCGGGATATTCGACGAGTTCAACGCGCTTCCCCGAACTTTCCAGCGCCCGGCGCATCGTTCGCGCCTGAGCGACATCGACATTCTGGTCGAACGTGCCGTGGAACATCAGCACAGGTGCCTTGATCGCGCCCGCATTTTGCGCGGGTGACCCTTCGCGGATATGCGGTCCCGCGCCGATGAACCTGGCGTTGATCCGGCCCGAACCTTCGCGACTGGCCTCGACCTTGAGCTGCTGCAGATCGGTCACCGGCGCGATCGCGACGATCGCCTTGAACAGGTCGGGCGCGATGACGCCGGATTGCAGCGCCGCATATCCGCCATAGGACCAGCCGACGATCGAAAGCTTGCCCAGGTCGGCGCCCTCGCTCGCGGTCAGCCAGCGCCCGCCGTCGGTGATATCGCCCATCGCGGTCTTCCACGACTGGAAGCCGTTGTTCTGGTACCATGCATCGCCATAGCCCGAAGATCCGCGATAATTGGGCTGCAACACGGCATAGCCGGTCTGGGCGAAATATTGCGCCAGCCAGTCGAAACCCCATTCGTCGCGCGCCGAAGGTCCGCCATGCGGCATCACAATGGCGGGGAGCCCCTTTGCGTCGCTGCGCCCCGGGGGAAGCGTCAGATATCCGGGAACCATTGTCCCGTCGGCCGCCGGATAAGTGATCGCCTTCACCGGCGACAGGGTCGTTCCCGATAATTGGTCGCGCGAGAAGAGGAGCGGGCGCAGTTCCTTCGCCTTCGGCGTATAAAGAAAATAGGCGCCGGGATCGGTGTCGGATTCGGTACGGATGAGATAGCGGCTCTCGTCGGCCGACGCGTCCGTGACGACGACCGGCTTGCCGCCGAGCGCCTTCGATAACGCGCCGGTCATCTTCGCCAGCGGCGCGTCGGTTATCACGGCTTTGCGCTGATCAGTCGCAAAGGACACGCCGACAATCCGGCCGTTGCGGCCTATTCGCATGATCTCGTCGACGTCGACTTCGGGATGTGCGTAGATCGTGCTCGTCGCGCCGCTGCCGTCCAGCGCCATGGCGATCACCGCCTTGCGGCCGTCGACCTTGCCGAATCCGTAGACGCGGTTCGTCGCAGCATCGACCGCCGCCGGTTCGAAACCATCCCCGGCAACGACATCGGTCTGCGAAAGCAACTGCCAGGAACCGCCCTCCTTTGGACGGAAGAAGAAACGTATCTTCGGATCGAATTGCCCGGTGCTGCTCAAATAGCCCTGTGTCGCCATGATCCGGACGTTGCCCTGCCCGTCCGACAGATAGGAAATCGCGTCGCGGTTGGGCGTCACGACGCGGCGGGCCGTCGTCTTGATCGTATCGACGCGATCGACGCCAAGACCTTCGTCGCGTTCGGCGATGCGCGTGTTCATACTGCTTTCGGGAACATAGCTTCGCGTCATCAACAGCGAGCCATTGGCGGTCGACGACCAGTCGACGACACTGCCCCCACGAAAATCGGCGTAGAGCGACCGATGACTGCGGCGCTTGCTGAGCAGGCGCAAATTGCCGCCATCGGCGTCGATGGCGATGATATTGGTCGCCCCGAGAATCTCGCCATTAACTTCGTCGCGAATGAAGGTCTGACAGGCAAGGCGGGTGCTGGTCACCCATCCGCACCAACTGAGATTGCCGCTCTCCTTGCCGTCGCTCGACAGGATATTACGGGGTTTGGCTCCGTCGGCGGTATCGACGATATAGAGGCTGCGCGTCGCGCCCCCACCTTGCTCGATGAATGCAAGGCGATTGCCATCAGGCGAAAGGCTGACATCGAGGATCGATTCGAGCGCGCCGAAGCGCGCCGCATTGTCGGCCTGCTGCGCATGCAGGGCACCGATCGGCAGCACGCCTGCAAGCGCCAGCGCCGATACGCCGGCTCCCGTCCACTTCATTGAAATCATTCTGTTCCCCCCGGAAGAGCAATGCCGATCAGACTGCGCATCGCGGGGAAATTTACAAGCGGTTTCAAACGGCGGCGGCGCGGAAGGCTCCTCTTCTTGCATCGACCCGGCGCGGCTGGCACAAGCCCGCGGTCGAATACGAAAATCCGAGGAACTTCCATGCTTCGTTTCCCCCGAACAACCGCAGCCCTTGCGGTGCTTTTGACCGTTGCCGCGTGCAACAGCTCCGATAAGGCAGCGACATCCGCCGTCGCAATCCCTGATGTCCAGATCCCCGAGCTGTCGCTCGCGACGCTGCAGGAAGTGACGAAGGAATTGTCGTCGGACGCCTATGAAGGCCGCGCACCTGGCACAGCGGGCGAGGAGAAGACCGTCGCCTATATCATCAAGAAATATGAGGAAGCGGGGCTGAAGCCCGGGAACAACGGCAAGTGGACGCAGGACGTGCCGCTGGTCGAGATTACCGCGAAAAACGCGACCCCGATCAGCTTCACCGGCGGCAAGACGCCGGTCACCGCGCAATATGCCAAAGACTATGTCGCGTTCAGCTGGCGCGTCCAGCCGAAGACCGAAGTCAAGGACAGCGACGTCGTCTTCGTCGGTTACGGCATCAATGCCCCCGAAAAGGGCTGGAACGACTATGCCGGGCTCGATGTGAAGGGGAAGACCGTCGTCGTCCTCGTCAACGATCCCGACTGGCAGACCAAGGAAGCCAAGGGCGAATTCAACGGCCGCGCGATGACCTATTACGGGCGCTGGTCGTATAAATATGAGGAAGCCGCGCGCCAGGGCGCTGCCGCCGTGCTGATCGTCCACGACACCGAACCCGCCGCCTATGGCTGGAACGTCGTCGAATCGAGCAACACAGGCACCCAATATCTTGCCGAAAGCAAAAATGGCGGCGCCGACCAGACCGTCGCCAACGGCTGGATCCAGCTTCCGAAGGCCAAGGAACTCTTCGCGAGCGCCGGACAGGATTTCGACAAGCTGCGCGCCGCCGCGGGCAAGAAGGGCTTCAAGCCCGTCGCGCTCACGGGCGTGAAGGCGAACTTCGGCTTCGACAATGAAATCGCGAAGAAAATGTCGCGCAACGTCATCGGTGTGCTGCCGGGCGCCAAGCGTCCCGACGAATATGTGCTCTATACCGGCCATTGGGATCACCTTGGCCGCTGCACGCCGGTCGCGGGCGACGACATCTGTAACGGCGCGGTCGACAATGCGAGCGGCATCGCCGGTCTCGTGACGCTGGCGCAGGCGTTCCACAAGGCGGGCGCGCCCGATCGCAGCATCGTCTTCCTTGCCGTGACGGCAGAGGAATCGGGCCTGCTCGGTTCGAAATATTACGCCGAAAACCCGATCTTCCCGCTCGCGCAGACCGTCGGCGGCGTGAACATGGACGCGCTGAACGCGATCGGCCCGGCAAAGGATATCGTCGTCGTCGGTGGCGGCAAGTCAGAGCTCGACGCCTATGTCGAAAAGCTCGCGAAGATGGAGGGCCGCACGATCAAGGCCGAACCGACCCCCGAAAAGGGCTTCTATTATCGGTCGGATCATTTCAGCTTCGCGAAGCTCGGTGTGCCGATGTTCAACTTCGGCAGCGGCGACGAGCTGGTCGAAGGCGGCGTCGAAGCCGGCAAGAAGGCGGCCGAAGACTATGAAAAGAACCGCTATCACGCGCCGGGCGATGAATATGAGGCGATCACCAACTGGGGCGGCATGATGTCCGACCTCCGCCTCTATTACGCCGCGGGCCGCATGCTCGCGATGACCGACGCATGGCCGAACTGGGTTGAGGGCGACGAATTTCGTGCCGCCCGCGACAAGTCGCGCGCCGGCAAGTAACGACGACAACCGCTCCTCCGCAGTTGCGGGGAGCATCATGTTCCGGCAATCCAGAATGGCAGTAGTCATTCTGGATTGCTGCGTTCTGGACGAGTTGATCGATGTCACGGGCATCGACGCAAAGGACTATCACGCGATGACCCACCGCATGCCCGCCGAATGGGCACCCCACGACGCCGTCTGGATCGGTTTTCCACATATGGTGGACGAATGGTCGGGCCAGATCGATGCCGCGCGGCGCGATATCGCAGCCTTCGCCAACGCCGTCCACGACGGTGGGCGTGGCGAAAAGGTGCATCTTCTCGTTCGCGACCATGACAATGCCGACATTGCCGAGACGCTCGTCGATGAGGGCGTGCAATTGTTCGTCGTTCCCTTCGGCGATATCTGGCTGCGCGACACAGGCCCGATCATCGTCGGCGCCGGCACCCGGCGCGAGGCGCGCAATTTCGACTTCAACTGGTGGGGCAACAAGTTTGTGATGCCCGGCGACCGTGAGGTCGGGGCGATCCTCGCCGCGCACGCGAACCTGCCGACGCAGCACCTAGACTGGGTGCTCGAGGGCGGCGGCATCGACGTCGACGGCACCGGCCTGTGCGTGACCACCGAGGAATGCCTGCTCAACACGAACCGCAATCCGGCACTGACGCACGAGGATATCGCGGCGCGGCTGCACCAGTCGCTTGGGATCGACCGGATTTTGTGGCTTGGTAACGGGCTGGTCGGCGATCACACCGACGGCCATGTCGACAATCTCGCGCGCTTCGTCGGCGAAGGGCGCCTCGCGCTGCCCGTCGCGGCGGGATCGGATGACCCCAATGCGCATATCTATGCCGATGCCCGCGCCCGCGCCGCAGCGTTCGGCGGGATCGAGATCGTCGACCTCCCCTCGCCCGGCCGCGTGGAGATCGACGGCGAGATCGCGGCGGCGAGCTATATGAATTTCTATATCGGCAACAGCACCGTGGCGGTGCCGACCTATGGCGTTCCCAACGATCAGGCCGCGGTCGAAACGCTCTCCGCGCTTTTCCCCGATCGCCGCGCGGTCGGCGTGCCCGCGCGCGGCATCATTGTCGGCGGCGGCAGCTTCCACTGCTCAAGCCAGCAGCTTCCGGCCTAGTATCGGGCACGAAGCCCCTTATATTCCGGCTCGATTCTAAGCTCACCACGGACCCGCCCATGACCCGCACCATCACCGTCGCCGCGTTGCAGCTTCCCCTGCCCGGCCACGTCCAGCCCAATATCGACGCCGTTACCGCGCTCGTCGAGGAAGCGGCGGCAAAAGGCGCGCAGATCGTCCTGCCCCCCGAACTCTTCGAAGGCCCCTATTTCTGTCAGGTCGAAGAAGAAGCGCTGTTTGCGACGGCACGGCCGACCGCGGAACACCCCAGCGTTATCGCGATGCAGGCGCTCGCCGCAAAGCTGAAGGTCGCTATCCCGACCAGCTTCTTCGAGCGCGACGGGCACCATTATTACAACACGCTCGCGATGATCGGCCCCGACGGCGCGATCATGGGCACGTATCGCAAGAGTCACATTCCCGACGGTCCGGGGTATGAAGAGAAATATTATTTCCGCCCCGGCAACACCGGCTTCAAGGTCTGGGACGTCTTTGGGACGCGCATCGGCGTCGGCGTCTGCTGGGACCAATGGTATCCCGAATGTGCGCGCGCGATGGCGCTGATGGGTGCCGAGCTGCTCTTCTATCCGACCGCGATCGGCAGCGAACCCTATGACGCCGATCTCGACACCAGCCGCATGTGGCGCCGCGCGATGCACGGCCATGCCGTGTCGAACTGCATGCCGGTGATCGCCGCGAACCGCATAGGGGCTGAGGGTGATGCCAATTTCTATGGCCACAGCTTCATCACCGACGAATGGGGCGACATGACGCAGGCGTTCGGCGCCGCGGAGACGGGTGCGCTGATCGAGACGATCGACCTCGACCGCGCCGCGAAGCACCGCGCCGGCATGGGCTTCTTCCGCGATCGCCGGCCGCAGCTCTACGGGCGGCTGGTCGAAGACATCTGATCGCCAGCAAAGGGAGCAAGCGATGGAATTACCCGAGGACATTTTCACCGAGCCCGAGGATGTCGATCCTGAAACGCTCGCCAATCTGGGCCCACTCGCGCGGCTTGCGGGGATATGGGAAGGCGAACGCGGGGTCGACGTCAATCCGAAGGCCGACGGCCCCGAAACGCGCAAATATTACGAGCGGATCGAGATGCAGCCGATCGACCCGCAGGCGAACGGCCCGCAACTATTCTATGGCCTGCGCTATCATCAGCAGGTCAACACCCGCGAGGAAGACATAACCTTCCACGATCAGGTGGGTTACTGGCTTTACGAAGTGTCGACCGGGCTGATCATCCAGACTTTGGCGATCCCGCGCGCCCAGATCGCGATCGCGTCGGGCCATGCCGAACCCAACGCGAGGCAACTCGCCGTCAAGGCGGAGCGTGGGCAGACCGAATATGGCATCTGCTCGACAAGCTTCCTCGATCTCGCCTTTCGGACCGACAGCTACGAATTGACGATCGATTTTCACGACGATGGATCGTGGAGCTATGTCTCCGACACAATGCTCATGGTGAAGGGCCGCGACGAACTGTTCCGGCATCGCGACCATAACCGGTTGACCAAGATCGCCGAACCCGACCTCAACCCCTGGGCCAAGATCGTCCGCGGCGCGGCTTGAGCCTCAGCCTTCGAAGCGGTGGATGCTCTCGAGGTCGGCGCGGTCGAGCGGCTGCGTCAACCACAGACCGCCACGCCCGGCGCGCGACCAGCGAACGATCGCGCGGCGCTTGACCCCGCCGGCGAGCACGAGATCGAATTCCTTGCCGACCTCCAGATGCCCGTCGTGGATGAAACCGGCGCCGTTCTGCGACAGGTCGACGAGTTCGATCTGGCTTGTGCCCTCATCGTTGATCGCCTGCGCCTTGGTGCTGACCGGCAGGCGCGGCTGGCGATAGCCCGTCCCGCGCTGTTCGGCCGCCAGTTGCTTCAGCACATCGGCGACGTCGACTTCCTTGTCGAAAGACACACCGCAGCGGCCCGCGTCGGACCACACGACTTCACCGCGGATCACAACCGTATCCGACAGCGAAATCTCCAGCTTTTCGCCGACGCTGATCGGCACGTCGGCCGCGAGCATCATGCCCTTGTCCGAAATATTGCGTACCCGCCACAGCCCCGCGTCGCCGTTGCGGACGATCTTGGCGATCCGCCAGACCGTGCGATAGCGATCACCGCCACGACGATCGCCGTCGGCTCCGCTGTGCTGTTCCTCTACCGGATTGGAGAGGGGACGTTGGTTCATGTCATATACCCTATCGAAGCAGCACGGAACGGAAGCATAACTTCCTATCTATACTGCAAAATACACAATCCCCACCTTGTCGCATTACTTGAATCAGGCCCGTAATTCAATCAGGGTGCGGATCATAGTTAACGTCGCGCCGGTTGAAAAATACGAAAGCGTGGGCGGCCCGTCTGGTCATTAGGCAGCGATGCTTTCGCATTTTACATAATTTACGGTGCGATACCGCCGGGATTAAGTGCCATAATGACGCTTTTCGGGTGGCCGCAACGAAAGCTTATGCCGCCCTACGACAACCCGTTCGAACCGAGCGGCGCTTTTGGCGATGAAAGCGAAACTACGCTTGACGCCACCAACTCTACCGATAAAGTTGAGTTTCCGGTCTGCCCCCGTCCGGTGAGCATATACAGGGGTCCGCGGCTTTTGACCGGGAAGCAGCTTGCTCCGCGTTAACAACAGCTAAAGCGCGCGATGCTCAGGCGACAGCGCCAGGTATCGTGTTCCCCTCATGCAATGAGGCGATACGATGCACATTCTTCGAACCAGTTCCGAGCGAGCCCCAGGGCATCGTTCCAAAACCATTCCTGCCTGACCCAGAACGACAGGCGAACCCATGACACTCTCCCTCACCCCGCTGCGCACGCTCGCAGCCGGCGCCTTCCTCTCGCTCGCGGCGTGCGGCGGCGCGCCCGACAGCGGCACGACGATCAAGATCGGCGACCAGCTTCACGCGCTCAAATCGTCGCTCGACGTCTCTGGCGAAGGCCAGCCCACCGATTACAAGATCGAATGGGCCAATTTCGTCGGCGGGCCACCGATCATCGCGGCGCAGACGGGCGGATCGCTCGATGTCGGCTGGATGGCCGAAACGCCGCTGATCTTCGCGCAGGCGGCGGGCAGCCCGGTAAAGGTGGTCGCTGTGAACAAGGCCGTCGACAGCGGCGGCTCGCCCTACGCCCTCGTCGTCAAGCCCGACTCGCCGATCCGCAGCATCGCCGACCTGAAGGGCAAGTCGGTGTCGTTCATGAAGGGCACGGTTCTCCATTATTTCGTCGCGCGCCTGCTCGACAAGCAGGGCCTGTCGCTGAAGGACATCAAGTCGGTGCAGGCAACGGGTTTCGGCACCGGGCTGCTCGACAAGGGATCGGCCGACGCGATCACCATCGGTGAGCCCTATCTGACGCAGGCGCTCGACGCCGGGAAGGTGCGCGTTCTCGCAAGCGGGACGCCGCCCAATACACCGGGCCTCTTCTACCTCGTCGCGTCGGACGCCGCGCTCGCCGATCCGGCAAAGGCAAAGGCAATCGGCGACCTTGTCGCCCGCGCGGCCCGTGCAACGCGCTGGCAGCGCGAGAACCCCGCCAAGGCCGCCCCCGCGCTCGCCAAACGCTATAATGTCGATGCAAAGATCGCCGAAAAGATCATCCTGCGCGCGCCCGCCGGCTATGCGCCGATCAGCGAGGCGATCGTCGCGGCGCATCAGGACGAGGCCGATCTGTTCTTCAAAGAAGGGCTCATCCGCAAGAAGCTCGACGCATCACAGATCTTCGACAAACGTTACGACGATATCGTCGCGGCCCAGGAGGCGGCGAAGTGAGCGCGCCGACGCCCATTGCCCTCGCGGGCGATCCCGGCCGGCTCGTCCAGCCGGTCGTCCGTCAGGCTGGCAATCGCTCCGAGCGCTTCTCCTTCGCGCGCCGCGCGACGGGCCCACTGCTCATCATCGCGATCTGGGCGATCTCGACGAGCGCAGGGTGGATCGATCCGTCGATCCTCCCCTCGCCCGCCGGGCTCGTTACGGGATGGCAGCAGCTCTGGACCGAACAAGGGCTCCCGTCGCAGATAGGAACCTCGCTGACCCGCGCGCTCGTCGGCGGCGCGGTCGGCATCGTCTTCGGGTTGATCCTCGGGACGATCGCGGGCCTGTCGAAGCTCGGCGAGGAAGTGTTCGACGCTTTGCTCCAGATGCTGCGCACCGTCCCCTTTCTCGCGCTCGTCCCCTTGTTCATCGTCTGGTTCGGGATCGGCGAAGCGCCCAAGCTTCTCCTCATCGCGCTCGCGACGATGTTCCCGATGTATCTCAACACATATGCCGGGGTGCGCAACGTCGACCGCAAGGTTATCGAGGCGATGCGCAGCTTCGGGCTGGGCGGACGCCGCCTGATCCTCGAGGTCGTCCTGCCGCTCGCGCTGCCGCAAATTTTCACGGGGCTCCGCTTCGCGCTCGGCGTCTCGGTGCTCGTGCTGATCGCCGCCGAACAGATCAACGCCTCGGCAGGACTCGGTTACCTGCTCAATAGCGCGCAAATGTACCAGCAGGTCGACGTGATCCTGATCTGCATCGCCATCTACGCCGTGCTCGGCCTCAGCGCCGACCTGATCGTCCGCTCGCTCGAACGGCTGTTCATGCCGTGGCGCGCGGGCGTCGCCATCCGATAGGAGATTTATCGATGTCCACCGTTCTTTCGATCGACTTCGCCGCCGCCGAGCGCGTGGCCGCGCCCGACTTTTCGCACCGCCCGGTCGCGGTCGAGGTTCGCGATGTCAGCCGCAATTTCACCGGCACCAATGTCCTGGACAGCCTGGACCTGACGATCCACAGCGGCGAGTTCGTCGCGCTGCTCGGCGCGTCGGGCAGCGGCAAGACAACCCTGCTGCGCATCCTCGCCGGGCTCGATGCCCCCGATGAAGGCGAAGCCTGGGTGCCGGAAGCCCGCACCGTGGTTTTTCAGGAACCGCGCCTCGTCCAGTCGAAGTCTGTGTGGAAGAATGTCGTAATCGGCCTGTCGGGCAAGGACGCATCGCGCGAGCGTGCCGAGGCGGCGCTCGCCGAGGTCGGGCTCGATCATCGCACCGATGCCTGGCCCGCGACCTTGTCGGGCGGCGAGGCGCAGCGCGCCGCGCTCGCTCGGGCATTGGTGCGCGAGCCGCGCCTGGTGCTGCTCGACGAGCCCTTTGCGGCGCTCGATGCGCTGACGCGGCTCAAGATGCAGCGGCTGATCGGCGAGCTGTGTCAGGCGCACGGCCCCGCGACCTTGCTCGTCACGCACGATGTCGAGGAGGCGATCCTGCTCGCCGACCGTATCCTCGTGCTCAAGGAAGGGCGGATCGGATACGATACGCGCGTCCGCCTGCCGCACCCGCGCCGTGCAGGCGGCGAGGAATTCGACGCGCTGCGCGACACTTTGCTCGCCGAACTGGGCGTGCCGCAGGCGCACTGACGCCCCTCAAGCGGGATACAGCAAAGGCTTTGACCGCCCCGGCATGCATCGGCCTGCTCGGGTCAGGGGGATTTCGACTCATGGTGATTTCGCGCGCACGGAGCTGGGTCACGCGAATGCCCGGATCGGGGTGGATGATCGTCGCGCTTGTCGTCGGTTTCACGATCGGCACGTTCGTTGCGGCCTCCTCGCCTGTTGTCGAGGCCGCGCAACTGATTGGCGGTATCTGGCTCGACGGGTTGCGCATGACAATCGTCCCGCTGATCTTCGCACTCGTCGCGACCGGCGTTGCTAGCCTCGGCATGGGAGACCATCATGAGGCCGCACGGCTGGGACGGCGACTGCCGCTCGTGCTGATCGGGCTGCTGATCGTCTCGGCGGTCATTGGTGCCTTGATGGTCCCGCCGCTACTCGGCGCAGTCGCGATCGTGCCCGCGGATATCGCTGCGCTGCGTACTCTCTTCCCCGCGCCGCCGGCGCCCGCGGTGCCCGGCGCAGCCGAGACGCTGCGCGCGATGATCCCGACCAACGTCGTCGCGTCAGCGGCCGAAGGCGCGGTGTTGCCGCTCGTCATCTTCGCGGTCGTCCTCGGCCTTGCGGTCGGCAAGATCGACAGCGACCGCGCCGAAGCCATCCTCCAACCGCTGCGCGGGCTCGCCGATGCGATGATCGTCGTCGTCGGCTGGGTGCTGCGCATTGCGCCACTCGGCATCTTCGCGCTCGCGCTGGTGATCGGTGCGACCGTCGGGACTGCGGTGCTCGCGATCCTCGCCCAATATCTCGCGATCTCGATCGCCGTGACGCTGGTGCTGATCGTCCTCGGCTATGCCATTGCGCGCTTCGCCGGGGGCGTGCCGCTCGGGCGGTTCGCACGCGCGATGGCGCCCGCACAGGCCATCGCCGCGAGCACCCAATCGTCGATCGCGACGCTGCCCGCGATGATGGTGAGTGCCGAGCGCGTGGGGATTGAGGAACGCAATGCCGCGGCCATCCTGTCGATGCGGTCGCGACGTTCAAGATCACCGCGCCGTCGAACACGGTGATGATGGCACTGTCGCTCGCGTGGATGGCGGGGGTCGAAGTCTCGCCTCTGCAGCTGGCGGTGGCCTTGCCGCTCGCGGTGCTGTCGTCGCTCGCGATTCTCGGGATGCCCGGGCAGATCAGCTTCTATGCGTCGGTCGCGCCGACCGCGATCGCGCTCGGCGCGCCGCTCGAACTGTTACCGATCCTGCTCGCGATCGACGTTATTCCCGACATGTTCCGCACCGTCGCCAATGTGACGCACGATGTCGCCGCGGCAGCAGCGATCGCACCGCCCGCTGCGACCGATCAGTAACGGCCCGACAGCAAGGCTCCGGCGCCCGGAACCTCGGTCGACAATCCCAGCCGCGTGAGCATTTGGTGGGCGGTACAGATCGCCGCCGACACGACGGGCAAGCCGATCGCATCCTCAATCTTCTGCACCGAGGGCAGCGACGGCATCTGCACGCATGCCGACAGAACAAGCGCGTCGGTGCCGGTCAGGTCGAGGCGCTTATAATGTTCGAGCAGGTTCGCCGGGTCCTGCGCCGCAACCTCCAGATTGTCAGGAATTTCTAGGG
The DNA here is from genome assembly GCF_900108295.1 of Sphingopyxis sp. YR583. Taxonomy (NCBI): domain Bacteria; kingdom Pseudomonadati; phylum Pseudomonadota; class Alphaproteobacteria; order Sphingomonadales; family Sphingopyxidaceae; genus Sphingopyxis; species Sphingopyxis sp. YR583. The sequence goes on from NZ_FNWK01000005.1 coordinate 103,046, forward strand.
CAAGCCAGTCGCTTACCTCGATACCTTCATTCTGGATGTAAGACACGACCATCTGCGTCAGCGGCTTCATATAGGGCGCGACGAGTGCGATGCGCCTAGCTTGCAGCACGGCCAGCCCCTCGACCAGCGCGCCGGCGCTGGTCACGACAGGCGCCGCGCGGCCATTTTCGACCGTGCGCTGATGCAGCCGCGCCTCGGACACGCGGTGATAGCCCTCGCCCATGCTCATGATCGCGACGAGGCAGGCGTAGCCGAGCACGTCGACAGCGGCGTCGGACAGTTCGAGCGCGCAGCGGTCGGAATCGGCGTCCATCGCCGCAAGCTCTTCCTTCGTCACCTTCTTCATCCGCATCCGCGACGAGTGGAAGGTGAAGCGTTCGGGCGCGATGGTTTCGCGGACGCGAAGCAGCGCTGGAATCTCGGTTTCCATCGTGACGTTCGAACTGGGCACGATCTGCCCGATGCGGATCGGTCTGGTCATGTAGCATCCTGCATAAGTTTGGGTCGCCATCCCGGCGAAGGAGTCAGACCGCGATGATCGGGTTACGCAGCGTGCCAATGCCCTCGACGGTGCATTCGACGACATCGCCCGGCCACATGAATTCTTGCGGCGTGCGGCCAGCGCCGACGCCCGCGGGCGTTCCCGTCGCGATGATGTCGCCGGGTTCGAGCGTCATCACGCTGGAAATATCGGCGATCAACTGGTTGATATTGAACAACATGAATCGGGTGTTGCTGTTCTGCTTCTCGACCCCGTTTATATGCGTCAGGATGTTGAGATTGTGCGGATCGCCGATTTCATCGGCGGTGACGATGCACGGCCCCATCGGGGCGAAGCTGTCCTGACCCTTGGACACGATCCACTGCCCGGCGCGGCGGCAATCGCGCGCCGACACGTCGTTAATGACGGTGTAACCGAACACATGGTTCAGCGCGTCAGCCTCGGCGACATGGCGCGCGGTGCTGCCGATGATCACCGCCAGTTCGGTTTCCCAGTCGAGCTGCTGCGTCACCTTCGCATTGTGGCGGATCGGATCGTTCCAAGCGACCACGGCCGTCGGCGGCTTCGAGAAGATCACCGGCTGCTGCGGCAGTTCGTTCGACGTGTCGAGTGAGCGTGCTGATTCAGCGACATGCTCGGTATAGTTGAGACCGATACCGAAGATATTCTTGCGCGGACGCGGGATCGGCGCGAGCAGGCTGACATTGCCCGCGGGCAGCGAAGTGCCGATCAGATCGGCGGTGGTCGCCGCCGCAACGGCTTCCTGCAGGAAACGGACCGCGATCGGCCCGAGATCGATGAAATCGAGCATCGTCGAGGGCATGTCATGCCCGATCGCGTCGCCGAAATATTCGACGTCAATCACAAGCCCGTCGTGGAGAAGGCCGAGCCGCGGTTCGGTCTCGACCGTGCGATACGTCACAAAGCGCATGGATTATCCTGTCTGCTCAGGCGGACTGGTGGCCGCCATTTTCGGAATAGGGCTCCTCGATCCGGACGCCGAGCGCCTCCATCACGGGGAAATCGTTGAACGAGAAGAGGAAAGCCTCTTCGGACGGGTCGAGATTGACATGCTCGTGCCAGACCCATGCGGGCACGCAGAAAATGTCGTGCGTGCCCCAGTCGAAGCGCTCGCCGCCGATGATCGAATAACCGCGTCCGCCCGCGACATTATAGACGACATTGCCGGTGTGGCGGTGCGCCTGCCCCCGAAACCCCGGCTTCAGCATCTGCATATGCGCGCCCATCGTCTGAAGCGCCCAGCCGCCGGTCAGTGGGTTCGAATAGCGCACCATATGCCCGTCGAACGGCGTGCCGTCCGACACCTTGGCGAGGTTCCAGAGCGCATCGCGCGTCGCTTCCCAGCGATAGACCATCACCGGCGAATAGGGCTTCTCCCACGCCGCCACGCCCTCGGGCCGCAGCGCCGCGCCGCCGTAGCTTAGCGGCAGATCGTCGGCAGGAAAGGCGGCCGTCTGCGCGGGCTGGTCGTAGACCGCGTAAAAATTGGTCTCGAGGCTGTTCATCAGCGGAATGTCGAGCCCGTCCTGCCAGATCGACACCTCACCGTCGGCGCCGACGCCATGGTCATGCCAGGCGCCGTTCGGGGTCAGCACATAATCGTTGGCGCCGAGCGTGATGTGATGGCCATCGACAACGGTATACGCGCCCTTGCCCTCCATGATGAAGCGGTGCGCCGACGCGGTATGCTTGTGCGCGGGGGTGATCTCGCCGGGGCGCATCGCCTGCATGCCGCTGAACAGCCAGCCGCACACCGCGACATTCTCGCGCCCCGCGTCGCTGTCGTTGAGCAGGGTGACGACACGGCGCCCGGCTTCCTCGGGCTTCACCAGGTCGAGCGCGCGCAGGCACATGTCGCGCATCTCGGCGTAGCGCCAGAGCGTCGGGCGATAGCGCGTCTCGGGCTCCCACGGCTCGATCGCATTCGCACGTTTCCAGAAGGCACCTGCATTGCGACCTGCAAGCTCCTGATAAAAGGCTTCGAGTTCGGGCGTATCGGTCACGCGCGCGCGGCCGAGCACATCGTCGCGCGGGTCGATGGTCGTATTGCCTGTCATGACGGCGTCTCCTCGTCAGGATCAACGGGCTGCTGCGCATCGACGAACAGGGCCGACGCGCGGGGAGTCCGGTCGACCGTCAGGTTGAAGATATCGAAGCGGTTATAGCCGCCGATGATGTCGTGCATCAGCTTGGGGCGGATGCACTCGCCAAGGTCGATATCGGCATAAACGATGCCCTCGTCGTCGATCAGCGCCTCGCCCACCAGATTGCCATGCGGGTCGATGACGCCTGACCAAGCGCTGTTCGGGCGCGACAGCAGCTCGCGGTTGTGCGGACGGTCGGCGCTCATTGCGTCGATGATTTCGGGGCTCACCGCAGAGCAGGCGACGATGGTGAAGACTTTGCCTTCGAAGCTGTGCGCCGTGGCGCGGATCTTGATCGCTTCGGCCATGTTGTACGACGCCGGCGCGACGGGCAGCGCGATATAATTGGCGACGTGGACCAGTTCCCCCTGTGAGAGCAAGGCGAAGCGCGCGAGCGTGTTGGTATTCTCGCCGCACGCGAGCGTACCGAGCGGCCCGACGGGCGTGTCATATACGCGGATTGAGCTGCCGTCGCCCCCCGCCCACGTCAGCTTCTCCGCCCATGTCGGCACCAGCTTGCGGTGGCGCCCGAGCAGGCTGCCGTCGGCGCCGAGGATTAGGTTGGTGTTGTAGAGCGTGCCGACGCTTACGGTGTCGCGTTCGTTGATGCCGATTACGACGGTGCAGGCGTGGTCGCGCGCGGCATTGCGCAGCGCCGCGACCTCGGGGCCGTCGATGCGGAGCGACGCGCGATAGAGGCGTTCGTGCCATTCGGCGCCCTCGATCGGGGTCATCAGCCAGTTCCAATAGGGATAGGCGGACACGAACACTTCGGGAAAGGCGACAAGCTGTGCGCCATTGCCCGCCGCCTCGGCGATCAGCGAGTACGCCTTGTCGACGGTTCGCGCGGTATCGAGGAAGACCGGCGCGGCCTGTACGGCGGCGACGCGCGATTTGGGCAGGACGGGAGCCGACACGTCGCTCATGTCACCGCCGCCCGCTGGTGATATTGCGGCTTGTCCCATGCGCGCGTCGCGCAGACTTCCTTGAGGCGTTCGACCGTTTCGACGATGTCCTGATAGCGCAGGTAAAGCGGGGTCAGCCCGAAGCGCAAAATGTCGGGCGCGCGGAAATCGGCGATGACGTCAAATTCCTTGAGCGCCTGCACGATCTGATAGCCTTGGCGATGCGCGTAGGCGACCTGACTGCCGCGCTCGGCATGACCCTGCGTGCTCACCAGTTCAAAGCCATAGGCGTCGCACAAAAGCTGCATCCGCTCGATAAACAGATCGCCGAGCGCGAGCGACTTGCGGCGTATTTCGGCCATATCGGCTTCGAGGATGAGATCGACACCCACTTCGAGCGCAGAGAGGCCGAGCACCGGCGGTGTTCCGCACTGGAAACGCTCGATCCCGGCGGCGGGGTCATAATCTTCCTCAAAGGAAAAAGGCCGCGCATGGCCAAACCAGCCCGACAGCACCGGCGTGGCGGCATGGTGCCGCGATGCCGCGAACAGATAGGCGGGCGCACCCGGGCCGCCGTTGAGGAACTTATATCCGCAACCGATCGCGAAATCGGCGTTCGCGCCGTTGAGGTCCACGGGGATCGCCCCCGCGCTATGGCTGAGATCCCAGACGACGAGCGCACCGACGTCGTGCGCACGCTTCGTGATCGCGGCCATGTCGCGGACGCGGCCCGACTTGTAGTGAACCTGCGTCAGCAGCAGCACCGCGACATCCTCGTTCAGCGCCTCGACGACCTTATCGGGCGCGACGGTCACCGCCTTGACGCGCCCGCCCGAAAACGCCTCGATCCCCTGCATCATATAAACGTCGGTCGGGAAGTTCGTCGCCTCGGACAGAATCACCGTCCGTTCACGCCGCAAGGAAAGAGCAGCCGTCAATGCCTTGAAGATATTCACCGAAGTCGAATCGGTTGCGACGATCTCGCCCGGGTTTGCGCCGATCAGCCGTCCGATCTTGTCGCCGATGCGCCGCGGCGCGGTCGACCATTCGGCGCCAAGCCACGACGTGATCAGCCCCTCGCCCCATTCGCTGCCGACCACCGCGGCGAGCCGGTCGCCCGTGGCCTTGGGCAAGGCGCCCAGCGAATTGCCGTCGAGATAGATCAGGCCTTCGCGGAGATGGAAACGATCGCGAAAGGGCGCGAGCGGATCGGCGGCGTCGAGCGCCGACACATCGGCGGCGAGAAGCGTATCGGTCATGCGATTTCCCTCAAGATGGCGCGCACCGGGCTGGCGTCGGCGCCCACGATGCGGAGCGGCAGCGCGACGAGTTCGTAGCGCCCGGGCGGCACGTCATCGAGCACGAGGCCCTCCAATATCCGCATATCGGCCGCCTTCACCGCCTGATGCGCATCGAGCGTCTTCGACTGTTCGGGGTCGAGCGATGCCGCGTCGGTGCCGATCAGGCGCACGCCCATGGACCCGAGCCGCACGATTACGTCGCTGGCGATGGCGGTGAAATCACTGTCCCATTGCTCGTGCGGGAAGTGCGCATAGGTCCGCAGCAAAACGCGCTCGGCGCCCTCGATCGCATTCCAGTCCACATCGGCAATCTCGACCCGCCCGCGCGCGTGGCGGACATCGAGCAGCAGGCACGGGCCGATATAGGGACCGAGGTCGCTGTCGGCCGACGAGACCCCGTCATTGGCATAATGCAGCGGCGCGTCGCCATGCGTGCCCGCATGAAGCGGCGTGAACATGCCGCCGACATTCACCGGGCAGCCCTCGCCGATCACCGCATGGCTGTGGAGCGCGAACGCAGGCTCGCCCGGCCAAACCGGGACCGCGGCGTGCAGCGGCTGCGAAATGTCCCAGATCCGGCTCATGCGCCCTTCCCTTCCGAGTAATCCCCGCCCCCATAATCGCCCCCTTGGCGCGGCGCGGCCATCTCGGTGCGCATCGACCAGAGTTCGGGAAAGAAGCTGAGGCTGAGCGCCTTGACGAGATAATTGACCCCCGAAGAGCCGCCGGTCCCCGGCTTGTGCCCGATCACGCGCGCGACGGTCTTCATGTGCTTGAAGCGCCATTCCTGGAAATAATATTCGAGCGCGGTGATCTTTTCGGCGAGCGTATAGAGATCCCAATGCCGCTCGGGATCGGTGTAGATCGCCAGCCACGCCTTCTCGACCGCCTCGGACGCCTCATAGGGTTTCGTCCAGTCACGCTCCAGATGACCGGCGGGAATGGCGAAACCGCGCCGCGCGAGCAGCTTCAGCAGCTCGTCATAGAGCGACGGCGCCTCGAACACCGTGCGCAGCCTTTCAGTGGCTTGCGGGTCGTCCTTGTGGACGATCATCATATCCCCGCGCTTGTTGCCGAGCAGATATTCGAGTTCGCGATATTGCTGCGACTGGAAGCCCGACGCACGGCGCAGGAAGCCGCGAAAGGTCAGGAAATCATGCGGGGTGAGCGTCGCGAGCACCTCCCAGCTATGGATCATATGGCGCTGGATCGTCGCGATGCGGTCGAGCCCCTTGCCCGCGATCTCGAGCCGGTCGGCCTTGATCGCATCATGGACCAGCCGCCCCTCGTGCAGCACGAGCTTGAGCCAAAGCTCCATCGTCTGGTGCATGATGATGAACAGCATCTCGTCGGGCTTGTCCGACACGGGCACCTGCGCCGAGAGTAACTGCGCGGTCTGCAGGTGCCGCGCATAGGTCAGGCCGTTGTCCCACTGGATCGTCTCGCCGTCGATCTCGGTCTCGAAAATGTCGGTGCCGCCGTCGCGCGTCTGCCTGATCATAGCGATGCCTCTCCATCCGCCGGAACCGCCGGCAGACGCCCTTCATAGGCCAAGTCGCCGGCCCAGCCATCCCCGGGTTCGAGCGCCGGGGCATCCGCGATCTTGCGATAAATGCTCGCAAAGTCCGTCTCCTCGGTCGCGCGCAACAATTGCTCGAACCCGGCAACGACGAAATAGGTCTGCTGATATTGGTCGAAATGATATTTGGTCCGCATCACGCGCTCGATATCGAGCCATATGCGCCGCGGTTCGGGCGCGGTCAGCCCCGATAGCGTTTCGGCAAGGCTCGACATCAGGCCCCCGCCAAAGGCGCGAAGCTCACCGTCCTCGACCACCAGCCCGAATTCGACAGTGTAGAGCCAGAGACGCCCGAGAAAATCCGACGCCCCGAGCCTTTCAGCGCGCAGCCCCGCCTGCCCATAGGCAACCAGAAAGTCCGAAAAGGCCGGGTCGGTGAGCATCGGGATATGACCGAATATGTCGTGAAACATATCGGGCTCTTCGCTGTACGCGATCTGCTCGGGCGGGCGGACGAAATTGGCGGCAGGAAAGCGCTTGTTCGCGAGATGCTCGAAAAAGGGCTCGTTCGGAATCCAGCCCGGCACCGCGACGACCTCCCACCCCGACGCCGGCTTCAGCAGCGCGTTGAGCTCGGCGAAATCGGGAACACCGGGTTTCAGCTTGCGGAGGATGTCGAGACCATCGAGGAACGACCGGCACGCATAGCCATCCAGCGCGGCCGACTGCCGATCGAACAAGCTTCGCCACGTCGCATGCTGCTCGGCGGTGAAGGCGGTCCAGTTTTGCGGCATCGTCCAATCGGCCGCGACGCCTTCGGGCGGTGCGTCGAAAATATGTGTCGCGGCCATCGGTCTCTCTCCAAACCTTCGGCTGAGAACTTAGTCCGCACGCGCGCAAACATTGTGCCGATTTCGGCCCGGCATGCCAGAAAATCAAGGATATTGTTCCGATAATATTGGATTTTTCGGAACTACGTCCTTACAGGATGTTGATATGCCGGCCGATTGGGTCGCAGGTTCGCTCAGGATGAAACACATGGACAAGCTCGACTGGAAAATCGTCGGCGAACTCGAACGCGACGGGCGACAATCCTACGCCGACCTTGGCGAGCAAATCGGCCTGTCGAAATCGCCCTGCTGGTCGCGGGTGAAAAACCTCGAGGAGAGCGGGGTGATAGAGGGTTATGCGGCGCGGATCGATCCGATCGCGATCGGCCTGGCGGTACAAAGTTTCGTCGAGGTCCAGATCCGCTTCGACGCGCATACCGAATTCGAGGCGGCCGTTCTGGCGCATCCCGCTGTCGTCGAATGCCACACCACAGCGGGTGAAAGCGATTATCTTCTCAAGATCTTCGCGCGCTCGGCCGACCATCTCGACGAGCTGCTCCGCCACAATCTGTCCAAACTGCCGGGTGTCCAGCGGCTCAAGACGGTTGTCTGCCTCAAGACGATCAAACGGCACGGCCATCTCACCGAATGGGCGCGAACGACCGAGGGGCGTGCATCCGCTTCCTCCTGATCCCGGCTACCGATGCCGGCGCGGTGTCAGTGCTTCAGATACTGGCTCGGCGGCACACCGAAGGCACGGCGGAACATCGCGGCGAAACCGCTCGGGCTGTCGTAACCGACATCATAAGTGACCTGCGTGATCGACGCGCCCGCGGCGAGCATCGAAAGCGCCTCCATCAACCGCACCTGTTGCCGCCAGACGGCAAGGCCCATTCCCGTCTCCTGCTTGAAACTGCGGGTAAAGGTGCGCCGTCCCATCGCCGCAAGCGCGGCCCAATCGTCGATGTCGCGCGGATCCGACGGATCGGCGATGATCGCGTTGCAGACGCGCAGCAGGCGCGGGTTCGACGGCATCGACACCTGATAGGGCGCGTTGGGCATCCGCCCGATCTCGTCGAGCAGCAGACAGATGATCCGCCCTTCGCGCCCGTCGACATCGTAAAGAGCCGGAAAGTCCACAACCTCGAGGATCAGCGACTTCACCAGGTTCGACACCTCGAAAACCCTGCATTCGCGCTCATGCTCATGCCCCGCGCAGGGCAGATAGAGCGTGCGGAGCGATACCGGGCCGCGGCAGGCGACCTCGTGCCGCGTTCCCGCGGGCAGCCATACGGCGCGTTGCGGCGGAATCACGAAGCTCGTTTCGGGGGTGCGCACCGACATGACGCCCGCCGAAGCGTACAGGATCTGGATATGGTCGTGACTGTGCATAGGATCGATAAAGCCGGCAGGATATTCATCCTGCAGCGCAATGACCGGCCGGTCGTTGGTCAGAACATCGACACTATGCTTCATGGCCCAATTCTCGCAAGTCTTCGACAATTACACAATATAGGCCGGGAGCGCGACTGACCAGCGGCGATGCGCCCGCTGGCCTGTCCGCTGCGGTGATTGGCCCGATCGGGCGATAGATGCGGCCGGGTAAAAGCTATCAGGTAATCAAGGATTGTTTCGAGAAGGATTTGCCAGATATGCCAAAGGGCTTGGACACCATGCAGAACGATATGGCCGACCCCGATATCCGCCGCTTTGTCGATGCGATCAACGCCGCCTATGTCGAACATGGCGCGCCGCCGGGCGCGAGCATGGCGGCGCGCCGCGCAGTCGCCGAACGCGTCCGCAAACCCTGGCGCGAAGGTGGCCCGATAATGGCGACGAGCAGCGAAATGGACATGGGCGGCGTGCGCCTCCGCCTCCATCGTCCCGTCGTCGACGCGAAGCTGCCCGTCATGCTCTATATCCATGGGGGCGGCTGGACGTTGTTCAGCATCGACACGCACGACCGGCTTATGCGCGAATATGCCGCGCGCGCGGGCATCGCGGTGCTGGGCATCGATTACAGCCTGTCCCCCGAAAGCAAATTCCCCGTCGCGCTCGAAGAATGCGCCGGGGCACTCGACTGGATCGCGGCACAGGCGGAGGCGCTGAACCTCGACGCCGATCGCGTCCTGATCGGCGGCGATTCCGCGGGCGCCAACCTGTCGGTCGCGACCTGCCTGTTGCAGCGCCAGCGCGGTCGCCCGCTGCCGATCGCGATGCTGCTCAATTACGGCGCCTTCGCGCCCGAACACACCCCCAGCTATGCACGGTTCGGCGCCGGGGACTATTCGCTCGAATCCGACGAGATGGACATATTCTGGGCCAATTATGTCGACGGTCCCGACCAGCTTGCCGATCCCCTCGTCGCGCCGCTGCGTGCCGATCTGACGGGATTGCCGCCCGCCTTTCTCGCCATTGCCGATTGCGACATCCTGTCGGACTGCAACGACGCCTTTGCCAGCAAGCTGGAAGAAGCGGGCATCCCCACCCGTGCGGTGACCTATGAAGGGGCGACGCACAGCTTCCTCGAAGCGGTTTCGATCGCCCCGCTAGCCAGCCGCGCGCTCGACGAGCAGGCGGCGTGGATCCGTGATATCGTCGGGGCATGACGAACCTCTACGCCCCGCGTGAACCCGCCGACATCGCCCGGCTGGTCGCCGACTATCCCCTCGCCTGGCTCATCTCGCGCGATTTCCACGCAAGTCCGCTCCCGCTGATTGCGGAAACCGACGATAGCGGCGTGGTGGTTTCGCTCTTTGGCCATTGCGCGCGCCGCAATCCGCTCGTCGCCGATTTTCGCGCAGACCCGCGTGGGCTAATCCTTTTCAACGGGCCCGCCGGCTATATTCCGACGACGCTGTTGTCGAAACCCGATTGGGCGCCGACCTGGAATTATGCGGTGCTGCGCTTCACCGTCGAGGTCGAGTTCGTCGAGCATGAAACGCGCGACGCGATCGAGCAACTCGTCGACAAGATGGAGGACGGCGCCTGGTCGACATCCAGCCTTGGCGGACGCTATGACACGATGCTCGACCAGATCATCGCCTTTCGCGCGCATGTCCGCTCGGCCGAACATAGTTTCAAGCTCGGCCAGGATGAGAGCCCGCAGGGCTTTGCCGAGATCGTCGCGGGTCACGCCGACCCGGCGCTGGTAAAATGGATGGAAGGACAGGCCCGGACGTGAAGCTCTTCTTCGACGATCGCCAGACCGCGCATGCGCCCTTGCGCGAGTTGCACAATGGCGACTGGGTTCCCTATGCCGAAAATGTCGAGCGGCCGCGCTCGATCGTCGAACAGTTCAGCGATTGGGGTGCGGTGCGCGATTTCGGCATGGCGCCGCTGCTCGCCGTACACGACGCCGATTATCTCGCTTTCCTCGAACGTGCGCATCGCGACTGGCTCGCGGCCGGACGCAGCGGCGACGCGATCGGCTACACCTTCCCGATCCGCCGCCGCCGTCCGCTCGGCTTCGGGCGGATCGATGCCGATCTTGGCGCCTACAGCTATGACGCGGGAACGCCGATCGCGGCGGGGACATGGGAATCGGCCTATTGGTCGGCGCAGGGCGCACTGACCGCGCTCGATCATCTCGCGACGAGCGGCGATGCGAATGCCTTCGCGCTCTGCCGTCCGCCCGGCCACCACGCCGGACGCGATTATATGGGCGGCTATTGCTACCTCAACAACGCCGCGATCGCGGCGCGCGCCGCGCATCAACGCGGTCTCGGTCCGGTGGCGATCCTCGATATCGACTATCACCATGGCAATGGCACGCAGGACATTTTCTACGAAGATCCCGACATCTTCTTCGCCTCGATCCACGCCGATCCGCGCACGGATTATCCCTTCTACTGGGGTCATGCGGACGAGGTCGGCGAAGGCGCGGGCAAGGGGACAACGCTCAACCTCCCGCTCCCGCGCGGCACCGACGGGAAAAGCTATGCGCCCGCGCTGGACACCGCGCTGGCGGCGATTTCGGATTGGGGGGCGAAGTTCCTCGTCCTGTCGTTCGGCGCCGATACCCACAGCAGCGACCCGATTTCGAGCTTCGCGCTCGAACGCGAAGATTATGTCGTGCTGGCCGGCCGCATCGCCGCACTGGGCATCCCGACGCTGATCCTCATGGAGGGCGGGTACGCCGTCGGCGACCTCGGCAAGAATGTCGCCGCTTTCCTCTCGGGTTTCTGAAGAACGCACAAAAAAGGGCCGCCCCGCTCGGCGTGAGCGGGGCGGCCCTTTTCTTATTCTCAGTTCAGGCTGAACCTTACGCTCGCACCGATCGTGCGCGGGCGCGCGACCGATCCCGCGAACGAGAAGGGTGCGTTCAGGATACCATATTGGTTGAACAGATTCTTCGCGAACAGGCTGAGCTCGATCCGCTCGCTCACCGTCACCGACGCGTTGAGGTCGATCAGATGGAAATCGCCCTTTTCCAGCGTCGCGCCGAACGCCACCGGGGCGCTCGACATATAGCGATGCGACAGACCGACCCGCGGCTTCAGCGGGGAATCGGGGAAGGTCAGGTCGACCGCGTTCGACAATATCCATTCGGACGCGCCGGGCAGCCGCGACCCTTTGGCATAGCCCCCACCCGGTGCGAAGCTGTCGGGCAACAGCGACGACAGCCGCGCGTCGTTGTACGACACGTTCGAGGTAAAGGTCAGGCCACGGGTCGGACGCAACGTCAGGCTCAGTTCGACCCCGTCGATGTCCGCCCCGGCGCCGTTCACGGTGTAAGCGCGGACGTCGGGGGTAAAGAGGCGCGCCTGGATATTGCCCCAGTCGATATGATAGGCGGTCAGATCCACCGACAGGGTGCCGTCGATCAGGTCGAAGCGCGTGCCGATTTCATAGTTTTTCGTCGTGTCGCTGCCGAACGACTGCGGCAAATCCGGATAGGGTAAAGCGAAGACGTTGAGACCGCCGACGCGGAAGCCCTCCGAATAGAGCGCATAGACCATGAAATCGTCGCTCGGCTTGTACGTCAGCGACGCCTTCGGAATGAAATCGGATTGTTTGTCGGCGGCGGGCGCATAGCTGAACGCCGGGACAAGATCGATGTTCGGGGCCAGCGTCGCCTGCGCCCGCGTGCGATATTCGAACAGGCGCCCGCCAAGGGTCAGCGTCAACTGATCGACAATGTCATAGCTGATTTCGCCGAAGATAGCCTTTTCGGTGACATGGTTGCGATAGGTCGAGCGGCTGGTAAAATCATCGGGCGTGATGACACTGCTCGGCTGGCCGCCAAATTCGCCCGGATTCGCATCGACATAGTCGGCGATGCCTTCGAGCCGCAGCCGGTCGTTTCCGAAGCCTTTGAGACGCGTGTAATTGGCGCCGAGGAGCCAGCGGAAACGGCCGCCGTCAGGCGACGCCAAGCGGACTTCGGCATATCGGGTGTTCGAATTGCCGAAACCGATGCCGACGAGCGGCGTATCGGTGCGCGGATCGAAAGCGCCAAGACCATAATCGAAGAGCGAACTCGCCTTTTTCTTCGTGTAGCTGCCGACCGCGGTCAGCGTCGCGAAGCCCAGATCCTGCTCGAGCCGCAGGCTGTGCATCTGGAAGTCGCTATCCTGATATTCGCGCTCGGTATTCGGGCGCGTATAATTTCGCGTGCCGGGAATGATGAAGACGTAGGTCTGATCGTCGAGATCATATTCCTGATACATGCTGAGCGCCGAAATGCGCGTCGTTTCGGTCGGGGTGAAGACAATCGACCCGCGCAGCCCGCGAACGCGCAGATCGTTGCTGCCGCTGTCGTCCAGCGCCGGATTGTCTAGAAAGCCAGCATCGACGCGCTGCAACGCGACAAGACGCACCGCAAGCTTGTCGGTCACGATCGGCGCGTTGATCATGCCCTTCACGGCATAGCCCAGTTCGCCCGCCCCCTTGGTCGTCGATGCCATGCCTTCGAAGCCGGCATCGAAGCGGCTCGGGTCGGCTTCATTGACGACATAGTTGACCGCGCCGCCCAGCGACGACGAGCCGAACAGCGTGCCTTGCGGTCCGCGCAGCACCTCAACGCGGCTGATGTCGAACGCGTCGACGTCGGGGATGACGAGCGGAAAGCCCGGCTCACCCAGCGGCAGTTCGTTCAGATAATAGCCCGTCGTCGCCTGGTTCGCCTCATGATAGGTCGACGAGGCGATGCCGCGGATCACGACTTCGGAGTTGCCCGGCTGATAGTCATTGAACACGACACCGGGAACGCGCGTGATATAGTCCGAGAGGCTTTGGGCGTTGAGTTTCTGTAGCGTCGCTTCGCTGACCGCGGAGACCGAGCCGCTGACGTCGCGAACCGACTGTTCGCGCTTCGCCGCGGTCACGACGATTTCGCTGTCGTCGGCATCCTGCGCCAGTGCGGCCGATGCCTGACCCAGTGCCAGGATCGAAATGCCATACGCGGCGACCCGCCTGAACGATGCAAACCCCATTTTTGCCTCCCTAATTGATAATGCCTATTGGTAAGAAGATCCGATGCTGAAGCTATCATGCGAAATTGGCGTGGCGGCGATGGTCGGGCCATATTCCAGCCGGATCGGGCCAGCCCGTTCGCGCGGGAAACCGCGGTTTCGCAAGGAGCCGGAACCAAATTGCCCGATCTGTGGATTGGGCGGCCTGATCGGCGCAGTAAGCCAATCATGGCGACATACACTGGACGCGACATCCCCAGCGAGCGAGAGAGGGTCGCATGCACAGCATAGAGAATAAGGGCCGGAGAGCATTTATGAGCGGCGTTGCAATGACGGCCATCCTGCTGGGAAGCGGTGCAGCCCGCGCGCTGGAAAAAGGCGCGGGAGGCCGCTGGCCCAAGTTGGCACCGCCGCAATCTCCGCGTGTCTCGCATGTGATCGAGCAACTGGGTCGCACACGCGACGATGCGTATAGCTGGATGAAGTTCATTCCCGCCGCGGGCGAGCGCACGCGCGAAAACCTACCCGAAGCGGTCGGCACCATGCTGAAGGCAGAGAATGGCTATGCCGACGCGATCCTCGCGCCGCTCGCCGGTGAACGCGCGAAACTGCTCGACGCGATGCTTGCGCGCGTGTCGGGCGACGTGACGGCACCTGCACTCGAAAGGGATGGCTGGAATTATGGCTCGGCGCGGCCCGCCGGCGCGGCGCACGCGATCTACACGCGCAGCCGGACGGGCGGAAAGCCCGAGCAACTGGTCGACGAGGCGGCGCGCGCGAATGGACAGCCCTATTTCCGCAGCACCGGTCATCAGCCGAGTCCCGACCATCGCTATTTCGCCTGGGCCGAAGATGTCATCGGCAACGACCGGCACCGCATTGTCATTCGCGACAATCAAAGCGGCGAGGTCCGCACGATCGTCGACAAGGACGCCTATGGTTATGGCGGGCTCGTCTTCGGCCCGTCATCGCGCTGGCTGTTCTGGATCTGGCGCGACGCACGCAACCGCCCGACGCGCCTCTATCGCACGTCGATCGACGGCAAGACCACCGACCTCGTCTATGAGGAGACGGACCCCGCGATCTTCATGCAGGTGAAGCGCACGGCGGCCGACGGCTTCGTCGCGCTGACCCTCGCCGGCCCGGAAACCGGGGAAGTGCGGCTGGTTCCGGCCGCCGACGAAACCGCCGCACCCGCCACCGTCTGGCCGCGCAAGGTCGGGGTGCGCTACGAGATCGACGAGTGGAACGGCGGACTGATCGCGCTCACCGACGCCGACGATGCATTCGACATGGCGCTCCTGCGTCTTGATCCCAAGGACTTCCGGACGCTGGCGACGCTCGTTCCGCACCGGCCGGGAACCCCTATCCTCCAGATCCAGCCTTTCAAGAGCGCACTTGTCCGGCTCGAACGCGTCGACGGCCTGCACCGCCTCGTCATCCTTCGTCCCGACGGGAACGAACAGACTATCGCCTTCGACGACCCCGCCTACGCGATCGAACTGCCACTCGAGCAGAGCTATGCCGCATCATCGGCGATGATCGTCCACCAGTCGCCCAAGTCGCCGCGGCGCTGGATCCGCGTCGACCTCGCCAGCGGCAAGCAGACGGTCGTGCAGCAACAGAAGGTCGCAAACTTCAACCCCGACGACTATCAGGTCGAACGCCTGTTCGCCCCGGCTCCCGACGGCGAAATGGTTCCGATCACCCTGCTCTCACGCCGCGGCGCACCCAAGGATGGCAAGGCCCCGCTGCTCCAATATGGCTACGGCTCCTATGGCGTAGCCAGCGATCCCGAATTTTCGATTCCGGCACTGGCACTGGTCGATCGCGGCTGGCGCTATGCGATCGCGCATGTGCGCGGCGGGTCGGAAAAAGGGCGCCAATGGTTCCTCGGCGGGCGCAAATTCACGAAGCGTAACAGCTTTACAGACTTCATCGCCTGCGCCGAACATCTCGCAGCAGAGGGCTATACCGCGAAGGGCAAAATCGTCGCTTACGGCCTTTCGGCGGGCGGCCTGCTGGTCGGGGCGAGCATGAATATCGCCCCGACGCTTTGGGGCGGCGTGATCGCGCAGGTGCCGTTCGTCGATATGCTCAACACGATGAGCGACGGCGCGCACCCGCTGGTGCCGCTCTTCCGACCCGATTGGGGCGATCCGCTCGCCGATCCCAAGGCGTATGATTATATCGTGTCCATCTCACCCTATGAGAATGTCCGGGCCGCACCCTATCCGCCGCTGCTCTGCACGGCGGGGCTGAAGGACGACCGCGTCCCCTATTGGGAGCCCGCCAAGCTCGTCGCCGAGGTGCGGCACCGTTCGACGAGCGGCAACCCCGCGCTGCTTCACACCGACATGGACAGTGGGCATCAGGGCAGCGCCGACCTCGCCAGCGAATATGGGCAAAAGGCGCTGTTCTGGGCTTTTGCGATGCGCTGCGTCTAAAAGCCCCGGAACGACGGCACCGGCGCGAACATCAGCGCGATGAAGCCATAGGCGCTCGCAAGCAGCAACAGCACGCCCGCGCCGCCGACCAGCCAGTCGGCGCGCAGCCGGCGGACGAGCCAGGCACCGATCGGCGCGGCGATCACACCGCCGATCAACAGGCCGATCGCGGCGGTGCTGAAGCTTTGCCAGCCCAACGTGCCGATGAAGCCGGCCGCGATCGTGACGGTGACGAAAAATTCGGACGCGTTGACGGTGCCGATCACCGTGCGCGGTTCGGCGCCCTGCGCAAGCAGGTTGGCGCTGACGATCGGTCCCCAGCCGCCGCCGCCCGATCCGTCGGCGATCCCGCCGATGAGGCCCAGCGGCCCGACGAGTTTCAGGCTGCGGTATGTTTGGGGGCGCCGCGCGCCGCGCCACAAAAGATAGATGCCGACGGCGCCGAGATAGGCGAGCACGACCGGCCGCGCGATGCTATTGTCGATGTTGGTCAGCAGCCACACGCCGATCAGCCCGCCGACGATCCCCGGCACGACGAGCCGACGGAACAGCCGCCAGTCGACATTGCGCTGAATCGCGTGCGACAGCCCCGACACACCACCGGTAAAGCTTTCGGCGACATGGACCGCCGCCGACGCCGATACCGGCGGCAATCCGAGCACGAGCAGCAACGCCGTCCCGATGACGCCGAACGCCATGCCGAGCGCGCTGTCGATCAATTGCGCGGCAAAGCCGATCAGGATGAACGGCAGCAAGACCCAGAGCGTCAGCCCGTCGAAAATCGTCATTGCGCAGCTTTCCGGGGACCGGCGGGTCTGGCCTTGCGGCGTGTCAGCAGGAAAACCGCCGGGAACCCGAGCGCGATCAGTGATAAGGCCCCGGCAAAAACCGGCTCGCCGCCGGCCAGCCATGGCAAGACCGCGGCCCAGATCGATACGCCGAGAACGGTCAACAGCGTCTGTTCCTGATCGATGTCGGCGTCGACGCCAAGCGGCACGCCGCGCGCGTCGGCGCGCAGCGCCTCGAGCCGCCGGGCGACGGGGCTGTGCGGCGCGGCACGCCGTCCGGGCGTCAGCGAAGAGATGACCGATCCGAGCCCCGCCCCGACCAGCCGAACGCCCACCGCACGCGCAAAGGCGCGCGGCTCTTCAAGCCGATCGCCGATCGATCGCAGGCTGAGCCGGCCGCCGAAGACGAGGTCGATCAGCGCATCGCCCGTCAAGGCCTTGATCGGGCGCGCTTCGACGGCGTGGCTCGCCTCGATCCAGTCGAAGATCGCGTTCGGCACGTCGATGCTGCACGCGCGTTCCAGTCCCTGGAACCCCGGTGCGCTGTTCGCTTCGCAGATCCGGTAGCCTTCCTCGTCGAACAAGATGTCGATCCCGGCGACTTCCAGCCCCAGCGTGTCGGCGGCGCGCGCAGCGAGGTCGGCCATCTCCCCCGTTGGCGTATAGGCGATGCCGACGCCGCCCAGCGAAACGTTCGATTTGAAATGGCCTGCTGGCGAACGCCGCTCCATCGCCGCAATCACGCGCCCGCCAATCACGAGCACGCGCACATCGCGCCCGTGGCTCGACCGGACATAATGCTGGAACAGGAAATCGGCTTTCGCGTCGGCGCTTTCGAGCAGTCCGGCGAGATCCTCGAACTGGCTGCGATCTTCGCATTTCAGGACGCCGGTGCCGCGCGTGCCGCGCAGCGTCTTGACGATCAGCGGAAAGCCGAGCTCTTCCTCGACGACATCGACTCCGATCGGGAATTTGCCAAGGATGGTGGCGGGAATCGGCAATCCGGCGCGGGCGAGCCGCTGCATCGTGTGCAGCTTGTCGGCGACGAGGTCGATCGCCTCGGGACCGTTTATCAGGCGCACACCGCGGCGCTCGAAATGGCGGAGGACGGCAAGCGTGAAATAGTCGGTCTCGGCGCCCGTCCGGCACAGGATGAAATCGGGCCGCTCCAGCGAATGCCCTTCATAATGCACCGACCAGCCCTCGACCGGCGCCGCGACGATGTCGAAATTATGCGGTTTCAGGACGTGGAGTTCGACTCCGCGCGCCGCGGCGGCTTCCTGAAAGCGCAAGATTTCCGGCACTTCGGGCAAGGCGGGGTCGAGATCGCGCGCGAAGAAAATCCAGCCCAGCAAAGGTCGCTCCTCGATATTGGCTGCACTCAGTGCCAGAAAATGTGCCGCTCGCGCAATCGTTCCCGGACAATGATGCGCTAAGCTGCTGTTTTGTCACGCCGATTGCGCCGACCGCTTACGAACGGATGAAATTTGCTCCGAAAACCCGCTCTCATAAGGTGAATCCGCCTTAAACCTGCGCTCTTTCGCTCGTTAAAACTCGCATGACCACCAAAGCGACAGCATCGAACGAGCCGGTAGGACGGCTCCTGGGTTGGCTGGGGCTTCGCCACGCTCGTGACGATTCTCCCGACGGAGGCCATCCACCACCCGGCGGCGGTGCCCGCGACCTCGCGCGTGAGGCGCGCTATGAGCTCGCTGCGTCGATCACATCCTTTCTCGTCGACAATGATCTCGACGTCTCGCCGGCCAATCTGTTGCTCGCCCATGCCGCCTTTTCGGGCCGCAATCCGCGGCTCGCGCGGCAGATCGTCGCGCAGGCGCAGACGGCCGACGGGATCAGCCAGAAATGGCTCAACGACCTCGACGAGGGAGACAGCAACCAGCCCGATCGCGTCGAGCTCGACCGGCTGATGACCCGGCTCGAAACCAATATCGAGGCGTTTCAGGCGAATACGAAGGAAGCGCGGACCGCTACCACCGATTACGGGACCGAGCTCGAACAGCATGTCGTCGATCTCGAACAGCTCCAGAAGACGGGCCGCATCGTCTCGAGCCTCGCCGACCTTGCGAAGGTCATGCTCGAACGCACGCGCAAGGCAGAGGATGATATGCGCAAGAGCGAGGACGAGGCCAAGGCGCTGCGGCGGAGCCTCGACCGCGCCAAGCGCGACGCCGAACTCGACTATCTGACGGGCCTGCCCAACCGCCGCGCATTCGAGGCGTTGCTCGACCAGCATTACAAGGAAGCGCGCGCCGCGGTCGAACCGCTCAGCATCGCCTTTTGCGACATCGACGAATTCAAGAAGGTCAACGATATCCACGGCCATGAGGCCGGCGACCGCGTGATCAAGGCGATCGCCGACACGCTGGCGCGGATTTCGAACGATCATTGCCATGTCGCGCGTCACGGCGGTGAGGAATTTGTCATGCTGTTCCGCGGCCTGACACCGACGCAGGCGGCCGAGAAGCTCGACGACGCACGCGAAGCGCTGGCCGACCGGCGCCTGATCAACCGCAAGACCGACGAGCCCTTCGGCCAGATCACCTTCTCGGGCGGCGTTGCCGACGTCTTTGGCTATGGCGACACGCGCGCGGCGCTCAAGGCCGCCGACGCGGCGCTCTATCAGGCCAAGGCCAACGGGCGAAACCGCATCGAAATCGCCACTCCGGCCTGACTTTTCGAAATTCCCGCGGGGGGCGGGAGGCTGCGGGCGATTGCGCGCCAAAGCGCGATCGCCCGCAGTTTCATGTGTCAGGCGGCGGGGCGGCGCGCGTAGACGCCGAAAGCCGCAATGACCGCATAGCAGAGCGCCGGCAGCAGCAGCGCCGTTGCCAGACTGCCCGTAATATCGGCGAGCGCGCCGGTCGCGAGCGGCACGACCGCGCCGCCGAAGATCGCAACATTGATGATCCCCGACCCGTCCGCGGCGCGCGACCCCAGCTTTTCCGACGCAAGGCTAAAGATCGTCGGGAACATGATCGCATTCATCAGGCCGATGGCGAGCAGGCTGTAGCCCGAAACGACCCCGGCCGTGTTGGTCGAAATCAGGATCAGCGCGATCGCGCCCACCGCGACACCGGCAAGCAGCTTGCCGGGGCTCACGACGCGCATCAGGCCCGACCCGATAAACCGGCCGATCATCGCGCCGCCCCAATAGAGCCCGATCAGCTTGCCCGCGGCCTGCTCGGCAAGCCCCATGACGCCCGGTTGCATCAGATAATTGACGATCAGCGAGCCGATCGACACTTCGGCGCCGACATAGAGGAAGATGCACAGCGCACCGAAGCCGAAGCGCGGGCGCTTCAAAAGGTCGAAACCGGCCAGACCGGCGCTCGCTTCATGCTTTTCGCCCTGCAGCCGGTTGCGGAACATCCACACCGCGCCCGCCACGACCAGCAGCGCGACCGCGATGCCGAGATAGCCGTGGACGATCGCCTGGCTTTCTGCGGTGCGATAGGCATCAAGCTCGGCGCCCGACAGATCCTCCGCCTTCATCGTCGCGAGGCTGCCAAGGATCAGCACCGAGCCCGCGATCGGGAAGATCGTCGTGCCGAGCGAGTTGAATGCCTGCGCGAAGGTCAGGCGGCTGTGCGCCGTTTCGGGCTTGCCGAGCAGCGAGATCAGCGGGTTGGCGACGACCTGCACGATCACCACGCCGCTCGCGAGCACGAACAATGCGAAGAGGAACAGGCCATAGACCGCATTTTGCGATGCCGGGATAAACAGCAGGCAGCCGACCATCATCGTCAGCAAACCCGCAACCGCACCGCGCATATAGCCGATCTTCTTGACGAGCTTCGCACCCGGGATACCGATCACCAGATAGGCGGTGAAGAAGCAGAACTGCACCAGCATTGCCTGCGTGTAGTTGAGCGTGAACAGTTCCTTGAGCTTTGGAATGATCACGTCGTTGAGGCTGGTGATGCCGCCAAAAATAAAGAACAGCCCCATGACGAAGAGCCGCAATTCGGGCGCATCGACATGCGCCCCCTGCCCCTCGCCGGCGCGCGCGTCGCCGCTCGATGTCATATCCGGCGCCAATGCCATATTTCTCTCCCCTTGCCTTGTTTCAGGCCGATCCGGATATCGGTCTCGTCATTTTGCCGCAGGCGGGCAAGGCAGATTTTCGCCGACCGCCTCGACATTCGTATTCAGCAGCGTCGCGGCGAACCCCTTGTCGCTCGCGATTGAGGCGGCATAGTCGACCTGTCGCAGATTGGCGCCCGCGTCGGCGAAGCAGCGCAGCGGCACCTTGATCGTCGCAACCTGTCCCTTGGGCGCCGCCTTGACCAGCGCCGAGATGTCGAACGCCTTGCCGCCGAGCGCGAGGCTGACCGGCGCGCTGCCGATCGCATCGATCCGCCAGTCGACGCGCAGCGCGAAACTGTTGTTGAGCTGGCGCGACAGGTCGGCATAGGGGCCGGTCAATTCGAGTGTCGCCGGGCCGCTCCAGATGAAGGACTTGCCATCCTCCTGCGCGCGCACGTCGACCGAGCGCGCCGCGATCATGCCGCCGGGGCTCGCGATCGGCGCGGATTCGACCGGGCGTTTGCCGCCCGCGTCGGTGATCGAAAGCACCCACGGCGCCCGCGCGCGGCCGCCCGAGAAGAAATTCTCGACGTTCAGCGCCGCCGCGATGTCGACGCCCAACTCCTCCGAAAGCTGCGGAACCGTCGTGCTCGCACCATATTTCAGACCATATCCGACCGGGAACTGCGGCTTTTCGACCGGCGAGCGCGCATCCGACGGCCAGGCGAAGGGCAGCGTTCCGGTGAAGGCGCGCGGCGTTTTGCCATCCTTGCCCGCGACGAGCACATCGGCGACGCCGACACCCTGCGATCCTGGCAGCCAGCCCGCGACGAACGCGTCGGCAGCGTTGATCTCCGGATTGGTGAACATCGGGCGCCCCGACAGGAACAGAGCGACCACCGGGATACCCGCGGCCTTCAGCTTCTTGAGCGTCGCAAGGTCGGTCGCCTCGGTCGGCTGATAGTCGAGCGTCGCGACATCGCCCTGAAATTCGGCATAGGGTGCCTCGCCGAACACGACGATCGCGACGTCGGGTTTTTCCTTGTACACGCCGCCATCGGACAAGGTCGCGACACCGCCCGCATCGCGCACCGACTTGTTCAGCGCCTCCCAGATCGTCTGACCGTTCGGGAAATCGTCGTGGGTGACATCGGTCCCCTGCCAACTGATCGTCCAGCCGCCCGACTGGATAGCCATGCTGTCGGCCGCGGGGCCGGTGACGAGGACGCGTGCGCCGGGCTTGATCGGCAGCACGCTGCCATTATTCTTGAGCAGGACGAGCGACTTCGCGACCGCTTCGCGCGCGACCGCAAGATGGTCCGGCGAGCCCACTGGCTTGACGATGCTGCGATCGACATGCCCCTCGGGGAACAGGCCGAGCTTGTACTTCACGCGCAGGATACGGCGCACCGCATCGTCGAGCCGCGCCGCCGATATGGTGCCGTCCTTCGCATGTTTCAGCGTGCTCTCGTACAGCCCCTTCCAGCTGTCGGGCGCCATGAACATATCCAGCCCGGCATTGATCGATTGCGCGCAATCGGTGACGCTGCATCCCGCAACCTGTCCGTGCCCGTTCCAGTCGCCGACAACAAAGCCCTCAAAGCCCATTTTCTGCTTGAGGGCGTCGGTCAGCAGCCCCTTGTTGCCGTGGTGCTTGATGCCCTGCCAGCTCGAAAAGCTGGCCATCACGGTCAGCGCGCCCGCATCGATCGCGGCGGGATAGCCCATCGCGTGTTTCGCAATCAGTTCCTTTTCGTCGATCCTGGCATCGCCCTGATCCTTGCCCTCGAACGTCCCGCCATCGGCAAGGAAATGCTTCGCCGTCGCAGCGACATGCTGCGGACCAACGGTCTTGCCCGCGACCAGCCGCCCCTGCAGCCCGATCACCATCGCCTTGGCATATTCGGCGATCAGCTTGGGATCGGCGGCATAGCCTTCATAGCTGCGGCCCCAGCGCAGATCCTGCGGCACCGCCAGGGTCGGGGCAAAGGTCCATTCAATCCCGCTCCCGGCGATTTCGGCGGCCGTCACGGCGCCGATGCGCTGGATCAGCTCGGGATCGCGCGCGGCGCCAAGGCCGATATTGTGCGGGAACAGCGTCGCGCCGGGGATATTATTGTGGCCGTGGACGGCATCGACGCCGAAGATGATCGGGATCGCGACGCCGTTCGCCTGCGGGCGCAGCGACACCGCGCGAAATTCGCCGACCAGCTTCGCCCAGTCCGCCGCGCTCGATCGCTCGTTGCCGTTCGGGCCGCTGTTGCCGCCCGCAAGGATCGAACCGAGCGGATAGGTTTCCAGATCCTTGGGCGTAATCGTGCTGATATCGCCCTGAACCAGCTGGCCGACCTTTTGCTCGATCGTCATCTTTTTGATCAAGGCATCGATCCGCGCCTCGGTCTTGGGATCGGAGATCGCAGCAGGGCTTTTGGCGGCCGGCCATAGCTCGGGATGAACCGCGGCGGCATCGGCTCCGGTGGTTTCGGGTGCCGCCATCGCGGTTCCCGCCAAAAGCAGCGCAGTCGCCATGACCATTGCCTGTCGGCGCATCGTCTCTCCCATCATCCTAATGTGCATCGCTCTAATGCGCAGCACTTAATGTGAACGTTATCAAGATTCCGTTTCGCACAGCGACCGAGTGAAATCAAGCGCGCTGTTTTCAGTTTATGTCAGCGCCGCCGCGGCATCGTCGCGAGCAACAGCACCGCGATGGCAGAGAGCGCGGCGAGTAACAGGAAAAGCGCGTCGAAACCAAAGCCTGGGACGAGCGAGATCGTCAGCCAGGGCATGATCAACGACGGCATCGTGTTGGTGAGGTTGAAGATGCCAAGGTCGCGCCCGCGCCGGTCGGACCGCGGCAGGATGCGGAGCGTCTGGCCGCTATGAAGCGACAGGAACACCGCCGACGCGATTCCAAAGACGAGGTAGCTCGCCTTGGCCGCGTCGAGCCCGCTCGCCAGCGCCATCCCGACCATCCCAAGGCTCGAGATCGCCGCCGCAGCAACCAGCGGCACAAAGGGCCGGTCGTTGCGGTCGGCCCAGCGGCCGCCCGCCAACGCGATCGGGATCGCGATCGTCAGCGCCATGCCGAACAATCGCGCCTTTTCATTGTCGTGCATCGTGGGATCGATCGAACGGAACCAGAAATAGAGATAGGCGAACAGCGCCGCCTCGGCGATCTGGACGAGCAGGCGCGCAAACCACATCCGCACCGCCGGACCCGTTGGACGTCGCAGCCGATCGCCAGGTGCTTGCGCCGACGGCGGCGCGGTGAGTTCCGGGAAGGCGCGCGGACGGCCGAGCAACAACACAGGCAGAACCGCGCCCGCCACCAGCAGCGCGATGACCATCAGCCGCTGTTCCGCCGACACCAGCCCCGGCCAGGTTACAAGCCATCCCGACCAGCCGCCGAGTGCTGGCGAAAAGGCGAGCAGCCCGCCGAGCAGCCCTTTCTGTTCGTCGGGAACACAATCGCCCGCCCATGCCGCGAGCGGTCCGAGCATCATGTTGAGTGTGAGCTGCCAAGCGATGATGATCGCAACCAGCGACCAGATATCATGCGCCAGCGGAACAACCAGCAGCAAGGCGATCGTCAGGACCAGCCCGGTCGATATCCATCCCCGCCGGTTGCCGGTGCGATCGCTGAACCAGCCGAAAATGATGCCGCCCGCGCTCGCCGCAATCGCGCCGAGAAAGGTGACATATCCAAGCATCTGTACGTCGGCCGCACCCGCCAGTTGGGTCATCCGCCCGGGCAGCCAGAGGGTCAGGAAGGGAACATAGGCGATCGCCCCGCCCGCCGATGCGAGCGCATAAAGCAGCAGAAAGGAAGAAGATTGGCGGCGCGGACCTTCGGTGTCAGCCATGAACGGCGACAGGCGGCGCTGCGGTCGACCCGCGCGCGACAAGGCCGCCCTGTACGCGTGTCGGCTCGGTCGGGCGCGGGGCCCCGCGCTGCGCCGCGATGATCAGTTCGACCGCGCGCGACGCGGTCTCGGCGACCGGCTGGTCGACCGCGGTCAGCGCGGGCTGGGTAAAGCGGACGACCGGCGTGTTGTCGAAGCTGACGATCGACAATCGCCCCGGAACGTCGAGCCCCATGTCCCGCGCCACTTCAAGCGTCGCAAGCGCCATCTGGTCGCTGCTCGCGATGATTGCCGTCGGAGGATTGCCGCCGCGCAGCAACTTCTGCGCGGCAAGGGTTCCCGACGCGAAGGTGAAATCGCCCTCGACAAGCAATCCGTCGGTGGCAAGGCCTGCGGCCTCCATCTCGCCCTGCCAGCCGTCGATGCGCCAGCGGCTGAGGCTATATTCGGGCGATCCCGCGACGAAGCCGATGCGCTGGTGCCCCAGATCGATCAGGTGCCGGGTCGCGCGCCGCGCCGAGCCTTCATCATCCATCGTCAGCGCAATCCCCGCTGCGCCGCCGCGCGATCCGATCCGCGCGAACGGAATCTTCTGCTGGTCGAGCAGGCCGACGATCAGCGGATTGTCCGAATGCGGCGGGGTCAGGATCACCCCGTCGGGCTGGAGCGCCGCGATCGCCGCGCGCAATTCGCGTTCGACATGGTCGTTGTGCGTGTCGACCAGTTCGAAGATCATTCGATAGCCATATTCGGCGCATTTCAGCATCCCGCCGAGCAGCATCTGGTCGACCCAGTCGACCCCCTGTCGTCCGCGCCAGTCGGCGATCGTGCGTTCGCGATCGTTGATCGCGAGGATCAGGTAGGATCGCGATCCGCTCATCCGCTGCGCCGCGATCGAAGGGACATAGCCAAGCTTGTCGATCGACGCCTGGACACGCTCCTTCATCTCGGGCCGGACATTGGGCTCGTTGTTGATGACGCGGCTCACCGTCTGCAGCGACACGCCCGCGTCGGCTGCAACATGCTTGATCGTAACCGACTGACGCCGACGCCCCATTATATTCCTTGGCCCCCTGTCTTTCCGCCATCGCTAATGACATCGCGGCGACATTGCCAGCCGCGAACCCGTTCCGCTTCCATAATTTGCCGATATTCCCGGCGCGCGATGATCATGCCGCCTTCGGCTCCTCGGCACCGCAATAACGCGCGACATAGGCGTGATGCTCGGGCAGGGTCGCGACCGTCTGCGCGATATTGTCGCGGATCGACTGGAACAGTCGTTCGACCTCATCGTCGCGCAGCTTGTCCGCGATGGGGTGATAGGATTGCGGTTCGATCCCCTGCCCCATCATCACCTGCACCCAGCTGTTCTCGGCAAATAATTCCTCATATTTCCGGAAAACGCGCCCGGTCTCCCGGAACAGCTCGATCTTCTGCTGCAGCGAGTCCGGAACCGGCATGTTCGCAACATGGCGCCAGAACGGGCTGTCGCGGCGGTTCGTGACCTTATAGTGCAAGACGACGAAGTCGCGGATCTGTTCGATATCGGTCCGCTGCTGGTCGTTGAACTCCTGCGCATCGCGCTCGCTGACGCGGCCGTTCGGCATCAGGCGGATAAAACGCAGCACCGCGCGCTGGATCAGATGCACCGTCGTCGCCTCGAGCGGCTCGACAAAGCCGCCGGCCAGTCCGACGGCGACGCAGTTGCGGAACCATTGCTTGCGCCGAACCCCGCCCTTGAACTTGATGTCGAACGGCTCGATCAGCGGCTCGCCGACGCTGCCCATCAGCCGGTCATAGGCGGCGTCGCGCGACAGATAGCCGCTAGAATAGACGATGCCCGCGCCCATGCGGTGCTGGAGCGGAATGCGCCACTGCCACCCCGCATCATGCGCGATCGCCTGTGTATAGGGCTGCGGCGGCCCCAGATGCTTCGACTGCACCGCGATCGCGCTGTCGTTGGGCAGCCAGTGGCTCCAGTCCTCGAACCCCGCGTGCAGCGCGCCGTCGATCAGCAGGCCGCGAAAGCCGGTGCAGTCGACGAACATGTCGCCCTCGATACGGCGGTCGCCGTCGAGATGCAGCGCGGCGATATCGCCCGTCTCGCCATCAAGTTCGACGCGCGCGATCTTGCCCTCGACGCGCTTGCATCCGTCGGCCTCCGCCAGCTTGCGCAGATAGCGGCCATAGAGCGTCGCATCGACATGATAGGCGTAATTCATCCGCTCTTCGGGAAGATGCGCGAACTTTCCTTGCATCCCCGCGACCAGCTCGAGGCAATAGTCACTGTACGGCTGCTGATGCCCGCGCTCGCGTGCGTTGAGCCAGAAATGCTGGAAGCCCGCCGACCAGTGATCCTTGCCCGACAGGCCAAAGCTGTGGAAATAGCTGTCGCCGTCGTGTTTCCAGTTATCGAACAATATGCCGAGCTTGAAGGTCGCCTGCGTCGCGCGCATGAATTCGGGTTCGGGAATGCCGAGGATGCGGTTGAAATTGACGAGCGGCGGGATGGTCGACTCGCCGACGCCGATCGTGCCGATCTGTTCGGACTCGACCAGCGTCAGGTCGACCGTCTTTCCCATCGTGCGCGCGATCGCCGACGCCATCATCCAGCCCGCGGTGCCGCCGCCCGCGATCACGATGCGCTGGACCGGTTTCTTGTCGCTCATTTACTCAAAGCCCTCAGCAAAAAGGCGCGCAGCCGTCCCGCCGTCTCGGATGTGAGCGGGGCCAGGATGCTGCGCGCGGTTTCGGGAATATGGTCGGTGATACTGGCATCATTGTCGAAAACATAATGGTCGAACTGCTCGCGCCAGATCGCCTTGTCTTCGGGCGGCAGGTCGCGGATCGCAAGGATCGCGTGGTTGAGCGCCGCCTGCGGCTGGCCGAGCCACGCCGGCGTCCGGCGCCACCAGTAATTGACGAGGACGTTGAAAGCTTCGAGCCCCTCGACATGGTGCCACCACATCGACGGAATGAAGATCGCATCCCCGGGTTCGAGCAGGACCGTCCGCGCCTCGGCCATCGCATCGACGAAGCGCGGGTGCGCGGCAAGGTCGGGCGCGTCGAAATCGACCATGCTGACGACGCGGCCCGCGGGCGTGTTGTCGATCGGCCCCAGATAGAGGTTGCGAAACGCACTCGGCGGAAACAGCGTGAAGCGCCGCCGACCGACCGCGCAGCAGGCGAGATTGTCAGGGAAATCATTGTGTGCCGCGATCTTGGTGCGCGTCCCGATCCAGATGCTTTTCATCGGATCGCGGTCACCGAGATCGACCCGGTTGGCCTCGTCGAGCCCGTCGAAATGCGAGGGAATGTCGATCGACGCGAGGTAGACGGTGCGGTTCTCGCCGCGTTCCTCGGCGGTATCGATGCCGCTGAAGATGTCGGCGAGCTTGCCCGTACCGATCCGGAAATTCATTTCCATTTCGGCATCGTAGAACAGGCGTCCGTCATGCCCCGGTGGGCCGATCGACACCTTGAACGGCCGTTCGCGGGCATGATCGAGCAGGTATCGCCGCGCCGCGCGCGCCGAGCGCTTGCCGGCATCGACAAGCGGCCAGTCGGAAACGAGGCCGCGCAGGACAAAGGGCTCGCGCGCGCCTTTCAGCAACGCGTCGAGCCCTGCCCCCTTATCCCATTCGCGCTCGGCCACGGGCGCGAGGCGATCGTATATGCCGGGGTCGCGTTCAGCCACCGGCCAGCCTGCGGTTCTTCCGCGCAACGAGCACCGACAGTTGCGACAGCGAGGCGAGCGCCATGAACATCGGCATCAGATGCCCCGCTGCGTGCAGCGTGCCCAGCGCCTCGCCGTCCAGCGCGCGCAGTTTCGCCTCGTCGATGATGTGGAAACCGACCAGCGAATGAAGCGAGCCATCGTCGAGCGTCACCTCGAGGCTGAACGGTTCGAGCAGATCATAGGCGAGCAGTGCATCGTAGAAGGCCTTGCTCTCGCGATAGCCTTCGTCGAGGTCGCCGAGCCGTTCGGCGATGTCTTCCAGATAGGGTGTCATGGCGCCGTCGGCGTCGAACAGGCGCATCCCCTCGCCGCCTGCGGCGATACGCGGGTGGTCCATGTCGATATGGACCTGCCCCGGCCCCTCGCCGTTCGCGGCGCGACCGATCAGGAACGGCTGGATCGCCACCGACAGCGGACGATAGCGCGCGTCCCAGCGATCCCCGTCGAGGAACAGATTCTCGCGGTTCTGGAAACCGAACATCGCCAGCGCCGAAAAGTCGTCGTGTCCGGTTTCGCGGCGGAACAGGATCGGAAAATGCGCCTGCACGCGGCGGAACTCGCTCGGCACCGTTAGCGTCGCCATGATGTCGTCGCCCAGCTCCGCGCCCGCGTCGGTCCGGATGCGCAACTCGCGGTGGGTCTTGTTGTCGAGCACGGCGTGACGGGTCATCGGGTTCCTTCTACTTGCCTGGCCGCGGCGAGGTCGGCCGCAAGCGCATCGAGATAAAGACGGTTCGTTGGCAATCCGGCGGCGAGCGTGCGGGCACGCTGCCGCATCTCGGCGAGCGCTGCCTGCGCGCGCTCGCTGGCGGGCCAACCGGCGGGCGCCGGAAAGCCCATGCCATAGAGAATATATTGATGACTCTGCGCCGAGAAAATCTCGTCGACATAGGGAAAGTCCGACAGCGAGGGCGGCTGGTCGCGCCACAGTGTCAGCAGATCGGCCAGGTGTGGCGGGATATGCCCGGGGTCGCGATGCGCGCGCCAATAGGGTTCTTCGCGTCGGCTCAACACATAATGGAGCTTCAGAAATTCGATGATGCGATCCCAGCGGTAGCGGAACAGCTTGTTGAAGCGGCCGGAATGAATATCCATCGCGGCGCGATCAGCCGGGAAATTATCGGTCAGCGCGCGCAACGACAATTCGATCAGGACGATCGCCGAGGCTTCGAGCGGTTCGACGAAGCCGGCCGCAAGGCCTATCGAAATGCAATTCTTTTCCCAAAAACGCGCACGGTGGCCGGTGCGGAAGCTGATATGCTTGAACGGTGCCCCAAACGCACCTTCTTCGGGCACCGCCCCGGGCAATTCGCGCGCGATATAGTTGCGCAGGATCGCCTCCGCGCGCTCGGCGTCCATAAAGCGGCTCGAATAGACGCAGCCGATGCCGCGACGCGACGGCAAACCGATATCCCAGATCCAGCCCGCTTCATGTGCGGTGGCGATCGTCTGCGATGCGATGGGGCTGCCCGGGGGTACCGGAACCTGCGATGCGATTGCACGGTCGTTGAAGGCGTGGGCGCTCCGATCGATCCACTCGACGCCCAGTTCGCCATCGATCAGCAGGCCCTTGAAACCCGTGCAGTCGATGAAGAGGTCGCCCTCGACCTCGCGGCCGCTGCCCGTAGTCAGCGCGGCGATGTCGCCATTATCAGCCCGCCGGGCACCTGTGACATGATCGAGGATATGGGTGATACCCAGATTCTTCGTCGCGTGCGCCGACAGCAGCGCCGCGAATTTTTCCGCCGCAAAATGATAGGCATAATTGGCGGCACCCTGATAGCCGGGCATCGTCCGCTGCCGCGGCGCCAGATGAAGGTTGCAGACCGCGGCCTGCGCGCTCATCGCCGCCGCAAACGGCTGGTCGGGGGCCGACGCCTGCCAAGCCGCAAGCAGTTCACCCGTCGGAACCGCAGGCGGGGTGGTGAAGGGATGAAGGTAACTGTCGCCCGCCGAGCCGTCGACCCATCCATCGAAGCGCGAAGCCTGCTTGAACGCCCCGTCGCACGCGGCTAGGAAATCCGCTTCGTCCAGCCCGATCGTCGCCAGCGTCGTGCGCATCGTCGGCCAGGTCCCCTCGCCGACGCCGACGATGGGAACGTCGGGTGCCTCGACCAGCGTGATCGACAGCGGCGCGGCCTTCGCGCGGCGCGAACTCGCGATCAGCGACGCCGCCAGCCATCCGGCGGTGCCGCCGCCCACGATGACAACCCTCTCGACCTTGTTAGTCATTGCCGTCGATCCTAGGCCAAGCTGGCGCCGTCGTCACGCAAAAGAGCCGCGCCCGGGAAAGACGCGACCCTTTTGCCTGCGACCCGGCGGAAGTGGCTCATCCGCCTTAGAAGCTGAACCTGACCCCCGCCGCATAGCGCGCGAAGCCCGGCGACACGAAGGTCACATTATTGGGATGACGCAGATGCTTGCGCTGTCCTTCTCCGGTCAGGTTGATCGCCTCGACAAAGGCGGTCAGCCCAGGGATGAACTCATAGCTCGCGCTGGCGTCGATCTGCCAATAAGCCTCTGTGTAGGTGGGGTTGGGCCCCGTCCCCGACAGGAACTTGTCGCGCCAGTTCCACGCTACGCGCGCCTGAAGCGGTCCCTTGTCATAGAAGGCCACGGCGTTGGCCGTATCGCTAAGCCCGACCAGTGCGAATTGCGCCACCGTCGACGGTAGTGCATTATCGTACGTCGCATCGCCATTGACGATCGTATAGTTCAGGATCACGCCGAAGCCCGTATCCCAGAAGCTATGCTGGAGCGCGAACTCCCAACCGTTGAGCGACGCGGTCTGGTCGCTGTTCACCGGCGTCGTGATCTCGAAATTGACCAGCGGATCGCCGGGCGCGGCGTTGATGATATTGCCCGTGACCGTGCCCGGGAAATTGGTGATGATATATTGGCGGATCTGCGCAACGGTCGCGTTCGGGCCGAGCGCCGCCACCGCAGCGTTCCAGCGCGGCCCTTCGACGGGCGTCGTCAGTCCGAACGCGCTGCTGTCGATGCGCGTCGAGGATATGAAGTTGCTCACATCCTTATGGAAATAGCCCGCGGAAATATAGCTGTCGCGCGCGTAATACCATTCCGCCGACAGGTCGATATTCTTCGACTTGTACGGGATCAGGCCGGGATTCCCCTGTGCGCCCCCGCCCCCGCCGACGCGGAACAGCGTGTCGATCGTCCGTCCGCCCTGCATCAGGTCATAGCTCGGACGCGCAATCGTGTGGCTGTACGACGCGCGCAGCTTCACATCCTGCATCGGCGAGATGTCGAAATCGATCGCGGGCAGCCAATTGTCGTAGGAGCCCTTGAAGCGCGTGAAATCGCTGTCGCCCGAAAAGACGACATTGAATTCATTGTCGCCCACCCAGGTCGTGGTGACGGGAACCGGCACCAGCGCCGACGAGGCGATGTCGGTCGTTTCATATCGGATACCCGCGACAAGATGCGCCGGATTCTCGAACAGGTCGAACACTGTCGCGACCTGCAGATAGGGCGCCAGCGTCTTTTCGGAGATGCGCCGGTCGGTATTGAAATTCGCAAGGCAGGTGCCGGGCTGCGCCGACCCCGTCGCCGGGTTGCTGCAAGTCTGGAAATTCTGTTCGACCAGATCCGCCATCCGCGCGAAATCGAAGCTGTAGAAGCTCTGGATCATGCCCGGCTGCGCAAGGCCCGGGAATTTGTCCGGCAGGGTGACCAGCGTGAAGATGTCGTCCGGAATGCTCGATGCCGGGCCCGCGCCGCTCCACGTATCGTCGTTCTGGATCGTACCGAACGCCGATCGCACCTTGCTGTCGACGAAGGACACACCGAAATCGATGCTGTCGAGGAAGCCGCCGTCATGGTCATATTGACCGCGCAGCTGCACCTGGTTGATCCGGTTCCGGAATATGGCGTTGCGGAAGGCGTTGCCGGTGGGGGTGATCAGCGCCGTGTTCAGCGGATCGATACCGGGGTACATTCCATAGGAAATGACCGGCATGTCGTTTTCGAAATTGATCGTCTGGTTCTGGACGCCGAATACGGCATTGCCCAGCGACATGCTCGACCCGAAGCGATTGACGGGATTCACCGCCGCCGTCGAGTGATGGCCGTCGAGTTCGAAAGTGACGCCGCCGGGCCCGTTCCATTCCAGATTGACGCCGAGCGATTTATTCTCTGCGCGGTTTTCGGTCAGCGCCCCGCTATAGGACAGATCCTTGCCGCCATAGAGCGCGTTCGGCCCGGGGACGCCGGTGGGCGCCGCGAAGCGTTCGGTGTAGAACAGCGGCCCGGCAACCGGGCCATCGGTCCATGCACTCGACGTATCTTCATGGTTGAACCACACGCCGACGTTGCTGTTCCGCGTTTCGACGGTGTTGCGCGCATAGGTGTAATCGATCGTCGCGGTAAACGCGTCGCTCGGGCGGAATTGCAAAACCGCCTGCCCGTTGATGCGCTCGCGATTGATGTCGTTGAGATCGTAGGACGCATTCTGCGGCACCTGATAGACGTCGGTCGGATCGGGCCGGTTGGTGATGTTCGCCGCGCGGGGCGTTCCCGGCTGCGCCAGCGAACCCCAATTGTTCTCGCTGCCCAGATAGCCGTCGCGCCAGCCGACATTGGCCGTGTTTTCGCTCGATTTGCGCTTCTGATACGACCCGGTGATCAGGATACCGATCGTATCATTCGCAAAGGTCGTGCTCAGAATGCCCGACACTTCGGGCGTGATCGGATTGCCTTCGTTGCGCGACGAGTCATAGACGCCCTTGACCGAAAGGCTGCCACGCAGCCCCGGCTTGTCGAGCGGACGCGGCGTGCGAAGGTTGATGACCGAACCGATGCCGC
The DNA here is from genome assembly GCF_900108295.1 of Sphingopyxis sp. YR583. Classification (NCBI taxonomy): domain Bacteria; kingdom Pseudomonadati; phylum Pseudomonadota; class Alphaproteobacteria; order Sphingomonadales; family Sphingopyxidaceae; genus Sphingopyxis; species Sphingopyxis sp. YR583. The sequence continues at coordinate 136,395 of NZ_FNWK01000005.1, forward strand.
CCGATTCCATCGTGACGCGGCCGCTCTTATATACCTCGACCCCGGCGACGCCTTCCGACGCGATATTGTCGAAGTCGAACGAGCGCGATGACGGGGCATTGTCGCCGCCGCCGATGAGCGCGGTCGGCATCTGGCGACCGTTGAGCGTCACCAGGTTGAATTCGGGACCGAAGCCGCGGACGGTGACAAGCGAGCCTTCGCCATTCGAACGGTCGATCGACACGCCCGTGATGCGCTGCAGCGATTCGGCGAGGTTGGTGTCGGGGAATTTGCCGATGTCTTCGGCCGAGATCGCGTCGACGACACCCTGCGCCTCGCGCTTGATATCGGCCGATGCGGCAAGGCTGGCGCGGATACCCGTCACGACGATCTCGTCGCCGCCCGCTTCGCCGTCTACCGGCGCCTCCTGCGCGACCGCAACCTGCGCCATGCCCATCATGGACAGCGCCGAAGTCCCGGCCAGAAATTTGGCAAGCCACTGCTTTTGAGACGCCCGCATCCCCGTTTCTCCCAGATCAACCGCTCTTTTACCGGCGGCATTCGCTTAATGTGAACGTTATCTAAATGGGAACGTTATCATTGTCAACGCACCGACCGTGACATTTGGGTCACAATATTGCAGCATTTTGCGCAGCAAACGTATGCAGCGAACGTGCGAAGAAACGGGATCAGCGGCTCCAGCGCGCAAAGATCGCTGTCGGGAGCAACAATCCCCGCGCTTCTTCGCGCACCGCAAGCTCGCCGCATTCGACCGTGCCGGGCAAATCGGCGAAAAGCTGCGCGAGCAACTCGCCGATCGCAAGCGCCGACATGCGCACGGCGTAGACGGTCAGGAACAGCGCGCGGCTATCCGCATCGAGCAATTGCCGGCAGTCGGCAAGCAATGGCGCGAGGCCTTCCTCGATCTGCCAGCGCTCGCCGCCCGGTCCGCGTCCGAATTTCGGCGGATCGAGCAGGATCGCGTCATAGCGCTTCTCGCGCCGGACCTCGCGCGCGGTGAATTTGCCGGCATCGTCGAGAATCCAGCGGACCGGCTTGTCGGCCATGCCGGCAAGCGCCGCATTCTCGCGCGCCTGCCCTACCGACTTCTTCGACGCATCGACATGCGTTACCGATGCGCCCACCGCCGCAAGCGCCTGACTGCCGACGCCGGTATAGCCGAACAGGTTGAGGAAGGCAGGGTCGGCCTTGTCGGCGACCTGCGCGCGCAGCCAGTCCCAAACCGGCGCCATGTCGGGAAAGAAACCGAGATGACGAAAGGGCGTGCACTGGGCGGTGAACCGCGTTTCGCGCCAGCCAAGCGGCCAGCCCTCGGCAGGCACGGGCTTGTTATAATACCAGCGCCCGCCGCCATCGTCGTCCGAGGCCGGAATGAATTCGCCATCGGCGGCGTCCCATTCGCTTTGCGAAAGCGCGGGCGCCCACATCGCCTGCGGTTCGGGACGGATGAAGCGAAAGCGGCCATAGCGTTCGAGCTTGCGGCCATTGCCGCTGTCGACCAGCCCATAATCGTCCCACGCCTCGCCGACGAGCGTGACGAGGGGCGCAAGCTCAGCCACGCGCGGCTTCCGCGAGGACGAAGGCCTTTACCGCATCATAGTCGCCGGGCAGGCGCGTATAGCGTTCCTCGCGGTCGAACAGATTGCCCAGCCGCGCGGGTAGCGGCGGGCGCACGCCGGTCGCGCGCTCGACGGCTTCGCGGAACTTCGCCGGATGCGCGGTCGCGAGCGTGACCACGGGAATGTCGGCATCGATCTCAAGCGTGCGCGCCGCTGCAAGGCCGACCGCGCTGTGCGGATCGATGATCTGCCCGCCATGTTCCTGCGCCCAGCGCAACGCGAGCGCCATCGCATCGCCGTCGATGCTCGCACTCGAGAACAGCCCGCGTGCGCCGGCCAGCATATCGGCCGGGATCGACATCGCACGGTTCGTGTCGAACTCGCCCATCATGCCGGTGATCGCGGCGCCGTCGCGGCCCGCGAGGTCGAACAGCAGCCGCTCGAAATTGCTGCTGACTTGAATGTCCATGCTGGGGGTTGCGGTGGCGGTCACCGTCCCGGCGCTATAGTCGCCGCGCGTCAGCGCACGATGCAGGATGTCGTTGACGTTGGTCGCGACGACCAGCCTTGCGATCGGCAGCCCCATCTGCGCCGCGACATAGCCCGCGAACACGTCGCCGAAATTGCCCGTGGGGACGCTGAACGCCACCGGACGATCGGGACCGCCAAGCCGGACGGCAGCGTAGAAATAATAGACGACCTGCGCCATCAGCCGCGCCCAGTTGATGCTATTCACCGCCGACAGCGTGACCTGGCTGCGCGCCTCTTCGTCGCCGAACAGCCGCTTCACCATCGCCTGCGCGTCGTCGAAGCTGCCGTCGATCGCGATGTTGTGGACGTTGGGCGCCAGCACCGTCGTCATCTGGCGGCGCTGGACGTCGCTGACGCGGCCTTCGGGGTGGAGCATGAAGATCTGGATATGTTCGCGCCCCGCGACCGCCTCGATCGCCGCCGATCCGGTGTCGCCCGACGTCGCGCCGACGATCGTGATATCCGTGTCGCCGCCGCTCAGGAATTTCTCGAAAAGCTGGCCGAGCAATTGCAGCGCGACATCCTTGAACGCGAGCGTCGGACCGTGGAACAGTTCGAGCAGCCAGTGGCGATGATCGAGCTGGACCAGCGGCGTCACGGCGTCGTGGCTGAAGCGGCCATAAGCGGCGCGGCACAGCTCGCGCAGTTCATCCTCGGTCAGCACGCCCTCGACGAAGGGGCGCATGATGCGCACCGCGGTTTCGGCATAGTCGAGACCCGCGAGCGCGCGAATTTCATCGGCCGAAATCTGCGGCCATTTCGCCGGCACATAGAGGCCGCCATCGCTGGCAAGGCCGGCAAGCGTCGCGGCACGAAAGTCGAGGGTCGGCGCAGAGCCGCGGGTGCTGATATATTCCATGGCGGCCCAGCGCCTAGCGGGAGAGGCTCAAGGCCGCAAGCGGCGACGCACGGCCAATATATAGATGACGAGCGCCGCGGCCGCGAACAGGAACCACTGCCCCGCATAAGCGAGATGATTGTTCGGCGTATCGTCGGCCGACGGCACCGCGCTCGCACGCAGTCCCGCAACGGGCGCATCGGCGATCAGCATCGCGCGCGCAGGCATCGCCTTGCCCATCGCGCGTTCCATCACGGTCGGCTGCTCGGGCCCCGGGACGATCGTCCCCTGCACCGTTCCACCGCTCCATTCGGGCGGCGCGAAATCGTCGCCGATCCCGACATCGACGAGCACGCCCGGCCCTTCGGCGCCGGTCCGGCAGTCGGCGATCATCCGGATTCCCGATTTGCCCGAGCGGTCGGTGCCGCTGCGCGGATCCCAGCGCACGGGTTCGAGGCACACGACACTGCTCTTGCGATAGAGCATCGCATCGGGAACCGGCGGCAATTCGGGATAGGCGACGGTCGACGACATCGCCATATTCCGCTGGTAAAGCGCGATCAGCGCTTCCTTTTCGCTCTTGCGCTGAAGCTGCCACACACCAAGCGCGATCATCGCCGCAACCGCTGCGAGCACGAGGATCGTCGGGATTACCGGCCAGCGCCGCGCGGGCCGTGGGGCGGGTTCAGTCATTCTTGTCCACCTTGCGGCCTTCGGCGGCCTGGCGCTGATGTTCGCTCGCCAGCAGCGCGCCTTTGCCGACGCGCAGGCCATACACCACCGCAGCCGCCGTCAGCGGAACCCACAGGATGACATGCACCCACAGGGGCGGCCGCACCACGGCATCGAGCGTCAACGCAATCGCGATCAGCAACGCACCGATAATCAGCGTCAGAAAGGCCGCCGGGCCGTCACCGACATTATAGCGGCCATAATCGAGCCTGCAGTCCTTGCACGCCGCGTGAAACTTCACCGGCCCGTCGAACAGCGTCTTGCCGCCGCATTCGGGGCAGAGACCAAAAAGGGCAGCGCGCCAGACCGGCGGCTGCCCCTTTTGAATGTTGTCGCCAGCCGGCAATTTAGTGCGCGGCGACAGGTGCGCCCCAGCCGCCCCAGACATAGACGATGATGAAGAGGAACAGCCACACGACGTCGACGAAGTGCCAGTACCATGCCGCCGCTTCGAAGCCGAAGTGCTGCGTCGGGGTGAAGTGACCCTTGTAGGTGCGGACGAGGCAGACGATCAGGAAGATCGTGCCGACGAGCACGTGGAACCCGTGGAAGCCGGTCGCCATGTAGAAAGCCGAGCTGTAGTTGCTCTGCCCGAAGCCCCACGGCGCGTGCATATATTCATAGGCCTGGATCATCGAGAAGACCGCGCCGAGGATGATCGTCAGCCACAGGCCCTTCTTCAGGCCTTCGCGGTCGCCATGGATCAGCGAATGATGTGCCCAGGTGATCGTCGTGCCCGAGCAGAGCAGGATCAGCGTGTTGAGCAGCGGCAGCGAGAAGGGATCGATGACTTCGATGCCCTTCGGCGGCCACATGGTGATGGCGGCAGCGCCGTCCTGACCGAACAGCGAGGTCACCGCGCCTTCGGCATATTCGATCGGAACCGGGAAGAGCGAGAAATCGAACCAGGCCCAGAACCAGCCGACGAAGAACATGACTTCCGACGCGATGAACAGGATCATGCCATAGCGCAGGTGCAGCTGGACGACCGGCGTATGGTCGCCCGCATGCGCTTCGTTGATCACGTCCGACCACCAGCTGAAGAAGGTGGCGATGACGCCCATGAAGCCGAGGCCGAGAACCCATTTGCCGATGCCGCCGAAATGATCGGCGTGCATCGCCATCACCAGGCCAAAGAACATCACGCACGCAGCGACCGAGCCGATCAGCGGCCAGACGCTGGGATTTACGAGGTGGTAGTCATGATGTTTCGCACCGGACATGGCGTGTTTCCCGTTTTTAGCAGCCCCAGCATGATGATTCCCCATCACCTGCCGGTCTTGTTAGACTCTTGTTCGCGGCCTTAGCTCGCCTTTTTACCCTCGTCTACTGGATCGGAGGGGTGGAAGGTGTAGCTGAGGGTGATTTCCTGCACGTCGCGCGCGTCGGGGTCGTCCATGATCTTCGGATCGACGAAGAACAACACCGGCATGCGCATCTGCTGCCCCGGCTCCAGCCGTTGCTGGGTGAAGCAGAAGCACTGGATCTTGGTAAAATATTTGCCCGCCTGATCGGGCGTGACGTTGAAACTGGCGGTCCCGACGACGGGATGCGCCGAATTATTTTCGGCAATGAAGATCGCCATGTCGCGCGCACCGATGCTGACCGTATCGCGCGGATGCTCGGGATAGAATTTCCACGGCAGGTTCGGAGAGACATTGGCGTCGAAGCGGACCGAGATCGTGTGCGACAAGATCTGCGGTTCGGCCGCGGCAGCGACGGGATCATAGCGTTGCGTCGTCCCGCCAAAGCCGGTGACGCGGCAGAAAAGATCATAGAGCGGCACCGCTGCGAAGCCGAGGGCGGTCATCGCGAGCGCCATCAAGGCGGCAAGGCTTGCGGTCTTCGCGTTCGGGGACATGCGCCCGATCATGAGAAAATCTGCATCTTGGCGATCGTGATGAAGAAGAACAGGATCGCCAGTGCGCCGAGCATCCACGCCATCATGTTCGCGCGACTGCGCTGGCGACGCCGATATTCGGCTTCATCGAAAGGTTCGAGATTCGGTTCGTCGGTCATAGCGGCCACCAATGGTCGGCGACGACTGCGCCGAACAATATGAAAAGATAGGCGATCGAATAAGCGAACAGGCGCTTTTCGGGTTGCATCAAATCGCCCTCGCCCGTCGAGCGCGTTCCGACCTGGATCGAAAGCAGCACGAAGATCGCCGACAAGACGACCGCGGTCCAGCCATAGAGCGCACCGGTGTAGCCCAGCGGCCAGGGGGCAATCGCACCGATCGCCATGATGATGGCATAAAAGAGAATCTGGCGCCGCGTCGACTTCTCGCCTGCGACGACGGGCATCATCGGAATGCCCGCGGCGGCATAGTCCGAACGCACGAACAGCGCGAGCGCCCAGAAATGCGGCGGCGTCCAAAGGAAGATCAGCAGGAAGAGCAGCACCGGCAGCGGCGCGACCGAACCCGTCGCCGCGACCCAGCCGATCAGTGGCGGAAAGGCACCGGCGGCGCCGCCGATGACGATATTCTGCGGCGTCCGCGGCTTCAGCCACATCGTGTAGACGAAGACATAGAAAAGGATCGAAGCAAGCAGCAGCAAGGTCGCCTGCCAGTTCGACGCGAACAGCATCAGGAACAGCGAAAAAGCGGCGAGACCGACGCCGAACTGCAACGCCGTCTGCGGATCGAGGCGCCCGGCGGGAAGCGGCCGGCCCGCGGTCCGCTTCATCTTGGCGTCGATTCCGGCTTCATACCATTGGTTGAGCGCGCCCGAGGCCCCTGCCCCCAACGCGATCGCAAGGATCGACGAAAAGGCAAGAACAGGGGGAACGTATACTGGCGCGGCAAGCAGGCCGCACAGCGCGGTGAACACCACCAGCGACATGACGCGCGGCTTGGTCAGCGCGAACAAGTCGCGCCAATCGGCGGGAAGCGCCGTTTCGCCATGGGTCAGGCTCTGCGCCATAATTACTCCGGCCGGAAAGGCTAAGCCCCCTGCTGAATGTCAGCAGGGGGCAAAACCGATCAGGCGATAAAGCTTACGCGATCCGGGGCAGTTCGTTGAACTGGTGGAACGGCGGCGGGCTCGACAGCGTCCATTCGAGCGTCGTCGCGCCTTCGCCCCACGGATTGTCGGCGGCCTTCTTGCCGGCGAACAGCGAGTAAAGGACGTTCGCGAAGAAGAAGAGCATGCCGACGCCCATGATCACGTAACCGTAGGACGAGATCAGGTGCCAGTGCGCATAGGCTTCCGCATAGTCGGGATAACGGCGCGGCATGCCCTGCTGACCCAGGAAGTGCTGGGGGAAGAACATGACGTTCACGCCGATGAAGAAGATCCAGAAGTGCAGTTGACCCAGGGTTTCGCTGTACATCCGGCCCGACATCTTCGGGAACCAGTAATAGAAGCCGGCGAAGAGCGAGAATACCGCGCCCAGCGACAGCACATAGTGGAAGTGCGCGACGACATAATAGGTGTCGTGCAGGTTGGTGTCGACGCCGCCATTGGCGAGCACGACGCCGGTCACGCCGCCCACGGTGAACATGAAGATGAAGCCGAGCGACCAGACCATCGGGGTCTTGAAGCTCATCGAACCGCCCCACATGGTGGCGATCCAGCTGAAGATTTTGATGCCCGTCGGGACCGCGATCACCATCGTCGCCGCGGTGAAGTACATCTTCAGGTTCACGCTCATGCCGACCGTGAACATGTGGTGCGCCCACACGATGAAGCCGACGACACCGATCGCGACCATGGCGTAAGCCATGCCGAGATAGCCGAACACCGGCTTGCGGCTGAAGGTCGAGATGATCTGGCTGACGATGCCGAAGCCCGGCAGGATCATGATATACACTTCGGGGTGGCCGAAGAACCAGAAGAGATGCTGGTAGAGGACGGGATCGCCGCCGCCGGCCGCATCATAGAAGGTGGTACCGAAGTTGCGGTCGGTCAGCAGCATCGTGATCGCCGCGGCGAGAACCGGCAGCGCGAGCAGCAGGAGGAAGGCGGTAACCAGCACCGACCATACGAACAGCGGCATCTTGTGCAGGGTCATACCCGGCGCGCGCATGTTGAAGATGGTGGTGATGAAGTTGATCGCGCCGAGGATCGACGCCGCACCGGCAAGGTGGAGCGAGAAGATCGCCATATCGACCGCGGGGCCGACCGAACCGCTGGTCGACAGCGGAGCGTAGACCGTCCAGCCGGTGCCCGCGCCATTGCCGCTGCCGCCGGGGACGAACAGCGACCCCATCAGCATGACGAACGCAACTGCGGTCAGCCAGAAAGAGATGTTGTTCATGCGCGGGAACGCCATGTCGGGCGCGCCGATCATCAGCGGAACGAACCAGTTGCCGAAACCGCCGATCATGGCGGGCATGACCATGAAGAACACCATGATCAGGCCGTGCGCGGTGATCATCACGTTCCAGAAATGCTTGGCCGCGGTCAGATCCTGCGCGCCGCCGAGCGCCTGCGCCCAGCTGCCCAGATACTGGATGCCGGGATGCGCAAGCTCGAGACGCATCATGCCCGAAAGCGCGCCGCCAACGATGCCGGCGATGATCGCGAAGATCAGGTAGAGCGTACCGATGTCCTTGTGGTTCGTCGACATGAACCAGCGGACAAAGAAGCCGGGCGTGTCGTGATCATGGTCATGATCGTGCGCATGGTCGCGGCCGTGCGCGGGTGCAGTCGCTGCGATATCGGTCATCTGTCGGACCCCTTATTAATTCTTGGCGGCCGGTGCGGCGGCGGGCGCCGCTGCCGGTGCAGCTTCGGTCGTGGCAGCAGCCGGCGTGGCTGCGGGAGCCGCGGCAGGTGCGGCCGGAGCAGCGGCGGGCGCAGCTTCGGCGGCGACCGGACCGGCCGGATTACCGCCCTTCGAGCGGACCCAGGCTTCCCACTTGTCGACCGGAAGCACTTCGACGGCGATCGGCATATAGCCGTGATCGACGCCGCAGAGTTCCGAGCACTGACCGTAATAGACGCCGACCTTATTCGCGGTGAACGTCGTTTCGTTGGCACGGCCGGGGACCGCGTCCATCTTGGTCCAGAAGGCCGGAACCGCGAAGCTGTGGATCACGTCGGCGCCGGTGATGATCAGCTTCACCTGACGACCGACGGGGACGACCATGCGATTGTCGACCGCGAGATGATAGGGCTCACCGCGTGCGACGGCGTCCTTCTCGGGCAGGATCTTCGACACATATTCGCCGATTCCCTGGTCGGGATAGGCATAACCCCAATACCATTGGTAACCCGTGACCTTGATCGTCAGCGCATCCTTTTTCGGCGGCTCATATTGCTGGGCCAGCAGCCGGATCGAAGGCACCGCGATCACCGCGAGGATCAGCACCGGAATGGCGGTCCAGATGATTTCGATGAAGGTGTTGTGCGTCGTCTTCGACGGAACCGGGTTCGCCTTGGCGCGGAAACGGAACACAACCCAGAGCAGCAGGCCGAGGACGATCAGCGTGATCACCGTGATGACCGGAAGCAGGATCACATGGTTGAACCAGTAAGCCTGCTCGCCGACCGGGCTCACCTGCGGCTGGAAATCGATGCCCGCGTCGACCGGCTGACCGACCCCGGGGGTCGGCTTCATCGGGACATAAGTTGCATCGCCAGCCGGAGCCGCGGCGGTCGTCGTAGCCGGCGCCGCTGCCGGAGCAGCCGCTTCAGCGGCAGCCGGAGCCGGATTCGCCGGAGCCGTTGCGGCGGGTGCTTCGGCCGGAGCCGCAGCAGGTGCCTGCGCATGGCCGGCGCCCACCGCGCCGAGCGACAAAGCCGCCGCAATTACAAGGGTTTTCAAGCTCTTCATAAGGATAGTGCCGCCCGTTGCCTGTTGTTCTTATTGATGCCCCAGCCGGCCTTTCCCCACTGCTGGACACAGGTCCACGCAGCCATCGGACAGGCTGAATCTCGCGGGCGCTATAGACCCGCTTGCCGCTTGCCTCAAGCATCTCTAACACTATTTTGCGGCTGGATAATCTTCGCCGCTCAAACCCGCTCGCCCGCCGTGGGCGAAGCACAGGACAAAAGAATAATTCTCCCATGACCGATGACGAAATTCTGGCCGAGTTCCGCGCCGCCGACGCCCTGCTCCAGGGACACTTCCTGCTCTCCTCCGGCCGGCACAGCGAATATTATCTGCAATGCGCGCGCGTGCTCATGGATACCGAGCGTGCCGGGCGCCTCGCTGTCGCGCTCGCCGCAAAGCTGCCGCGCGACCTTCGCCAGGCGATCGATATCGTCGTCTCGCCCGCCATGGGCGGCGTCATCATCGGGCATGAAATGGGCCGCGCGCTAGGCAAGCCGGCGATTTTCGTCGAACGCCCGACCGGCACCTTCGAACTGCGCCGCGGCTTCGCGATCGAACCCGGCGCCAAGGTGCTGATGGTCGAAGATGTCGTGACCACCGGCCTCTCGTCGCGCGAAGCAATGGATGCCGTCCGCGCCGCAGGCGGCGAGATCGTCGCCGAAGCCGCACTCGTCGATCGCTCGGCGGGCAGCAATATCGACCTCGGCGTGCCCTTCTATCCGCTCGTCGCGATCAACTTCCCGACCTATGCCGCCGACGAACTGCCGCCCGAACTCGCGGGCACCCCCGCGATCAAGCCGGGCAGCCGGAGCGTCGCGGCTTGAACGGCACGCCCCCTTCCCGCCTGCGGCTCGGCGTCAACATCGACCATGTCGCGACGATCCGCAACGCGCGTGGAGGCGAGCATCCCGATCCGGTGCGCGCGGCCGAAATCGTCGCGGCGGTCGGCGGCGACGGCATCACCGCGCATCTGCGCGAAGACCGGCGCCATATCCGCGACGACGATCTTGCGCGCATCCAGGCGGCGACCGACCTGCCGCTCAACCTCGAAATGGCGGCGACCGACGAGATGCTCGAGATCGCGCTGCGCCACAAACCGCACGCGGCGTGCATCGTCCCCGAAAAGCGCGAGGAGCGCACGACCGAGGGCGGGCTCGACGCCGCGGGCCAGCATAATCATCTCGCGCCGATCGTCGCCCGGCTGAACGATGCGGGTATCCGCGTCAGCCTGTTCATCGAACCCGATGCGCGCCAGATCGAGGCCGCGATGCGTCTCCGCGCGCCCGTCGTCGAATTCCACACCGGCCGCTACGCGCATGTCGAGGGCGAGGACCGCGCCGCCGAACTCCGCCGCCTTGCCGACGCTGCCGCGCTCGCATGGAAAAACGGTATCGAACCGCATGCGGGGCACGGCCTCACCTATGAGAATGTCGTGCCCGTCGCCGCGATCCCGCAGCTCGCCGAACTCAACATCGGCCATTATCTTATCGGCGAGGCGATCTTCACCGGGCTCGAGGATGCGGTGCGCCGGATGCGGGCTTTGATGGACGAGGCGCGGGGCGCGTGATCATCGGCCTCGGCTCCGACCTCTGCAATATCGAGCGTATCCAGAATTCGCTCGATCGGTTCGGCGAGCGATTCGAGAATCGCGTCTTCACCGACGTCGAGCGCGCCAAGGCGGCGCGGCGCCCCTTCACCCGCGCCGGCACGTACGCCAAACGCTTCGCGGCCAAGGAGGCTTTCTCGAAGGCCGTCGGCACGGGGTTCAAACGCGGGGTGTTCATGAAGGACATCGGCGTCGTCAACGCCCCATCGGGCGCACCGACATTGGCGCTCACCGGCGGCGCCGCCGAACGGCTCGCGGCGATCATCCCGCCCGGCCATAGCGCGCATATCCACCTGACACTGACCGACGACCATCCGTGGGCGCAGGCTTTCGTCATCATCGAAGCAATCAAGGACTGAACGAATAATGGCGAAAGACAGGACGAAGGATGACGGCGGCTGGGGCAAGCTGATCCGCGATGTGGTGGTGATATTGCTCCTCGTGCTCGGCATCCACAGCTGCGTCGCCAAGCCTTTCTATATTCCGTCCGATTCGATGATGCCGGTGCTGCGCAATGGCGACCGGCTGATCGTCAGCAAATATCCCTATGGCTGGTCCTATTCGTCTGTCAGCTTCCACCTCGCGCCCAAGATCGCGGGCCGGCTGTTCGGCAAGCTGCCCGAACGCGGCGACATCGTCGTGCTCGAACATCCGGTAACGCGCATCGATTATATCAAGCGCGTGATCGGCCTGCCCGGCGACACCATCGAACTCCGCAATGGCGAACTCAGCATCAACAGCAAACCCGTGAAGCGCGAGATACAACCGATGCTGGCGCTTCCCGTCGACCCGAACCTGCCCAGCCCCGACAGCAGCCTGTTCCGTTTCGTGAACCGCGATGCGAAGGGCAAGGAAGTGCTCGAACTGGCGATCGTCCGCGAAACCCTCCCCGGCGGCGCGACATTCGACACGATCGACATGGGGCCCGGCTATGCGACCGACGATTATGGCCCGATCACCGTGCCCGCCGACCATGTTTTCCTGATGGGCGACAATCGCGACGGCAGCGCCGACAGCCGCGTCGATACGAATCAGAAGGGTCTCGGCGGCCCCGTTCCCTTCGACGCGATTGCCGGACGCGCGGAGATCATCAGTTTTTCGACCGACGGAACTGCCGAGTGGTATAACCCATTGAGCTGGTTTAACGCCCTCAGATCGGGGCGCGCGGGAACCGACCTGCGGCCCGAGCGTCAAGGCAGCTAACACTACGGGGAACATACGGCATGGCGGCGACACGAAAACCAGCAGCAACGCGCACCGCTGCATCTGCCGCCGCCAAGGCCGAGGCGCACAGGGAAGCCCCCGGCCCCACCGAAATCCGCAGCCAGCTTGTCCGCACCGAGCTTTTGAAGGCCGGCGTCTGGATCGGCCTCGCGCTACTCATCGGTGTGTGCATCGTATTGATCCAGCCGATCCTGCTGATCTTTGCCGGCATCGTCATGGCATCGATGCTCGACGGCGGGACGCGTCTGCTCGGCCGCGTGCTGCCGATCGCGCGCGGCTGGCGCCTCTTGATAGTCTGCCTGTCGCTGCTCGCCTTCCTGATCTGGACGGTGATGTTCGCGGGTTCGCAGATCGCCGACCAGGCCGCGACCTTGCAAACCGTCGTTATGGGGCAGATCGAACGCATCGCGGCCTGGGCGGCCGATCATGGCATGGGCAATTTCCAGCTCGACACCAAGACGATCACCGACAATCTCGCCGGCACGTTCGGGCGCGTCACCGCCGCGGTGGGAACGGTGCTCGGCGGGCTGACCAGCGTCGTCATGATCCTCGTCCTCGGCATCTTCATCGCGATCGAACCGCGATTGTACGAGCGCGGCGTCGCGTGGATGCTGCCGATGAAAGCCCGAGAGAATTTCTACATCACCACCGCGCGCATGGGCTTCACGCTGCGCCGCCTGATGGCGGGCCGCCTGCTCGGCATGCTCGTCGAGGGGATCGGCACCTGGCTCGCCTGCCTCGCCGTCGGCATCCCGATGGCGGCGCTGATGGGCCTGCTCACGGGACTGCTCGCCTTCATCCCCAACATCGGCGCGATCGTGTCGGGCGTGCTGCTCGTCCTCGTCGGCTTTTCGGCGGGGACCGACACCGGCCTCTGGGCGATCGCGATCTATTTCATCGTCCAGACGGTCGACGGCTATCTGATCGTCCCGATGGTCGCCAAAAAGACGGTCGACCTCGCCCCGGCCCTCGTCCTCGGCGCGCAGATCCTCTTCGGCGCGTTGCTCGGCCTGATGGGCCTGTTCCTTGCCGACCCGATCGTCGCGATGATCAAGGTCGCGCTGGAACGCGAGGCCGAACGCAATGCCGGTGCCGCCGACAAGAAAACGGCGGCGGGCACTTGAGCCCACCGCCGCTGCTGTTTCGTAAAGACCGGCCGCTTATTGCTGCGGCGCGCCGGGCGGCGGACCCGCCGGGCCACCGGGGCCGCCCTGCATCTGCTGTTGCTGCATCATCTGTTGCTGCTGCATCTGCTGCTGCATCGCACGAACTTCGGCTTCCGAGCGGAAATCGAGCAAGGTCACGCTGAAATGCAGCGTGCTGTTCGCGGGGATCGGACCGACCGCGCGGTCGCCATAGCCGAGCTGCGCGGGAATGGTGATCTTGTACTCGCCGCCCTTCTTCATGCGGGTCAGCGCTTCCGAAAAGCCGGGGACGACCTGCGCGACCTGCATCGGCGCCTGTTCGTTGGCGTCGAAGACGGTGCCGTCGTCGAGCTTGCCTTCATATTTCACCAGGACGACATCGGCCTTGGTCGGGCTTGTTCCCGTGCCTTCCTTGACGACCTCGAACCCGATGCGTGGGGTCATGTGCCAGGCAAAGGCCGCGCCCGCCACCAGCAGCGCGGCGAGGCCGAACCACATCAGCCAAAGGCCGCCCTTGCTCACCGGACGCAATGGAACCGTCGTTACGCTCATCTTGGATGATCCTTCCGCTGCCCCGGCCGGGGCGAAATTGCTCGCGAGGCCTATAGGCGGAGCAGCGCGGAACGGTCCAGAGGCAATATGCGTGCGGTGCGCCAGTCCATCGACAGCGGCGGCTACTGCAGTCAGGCCCTAAAACACGCCCTTCAACAACGCCGCCGGATTGCGCCGCAGCGCCGCTTCCTCGCCCGCCATATAGTGGAATATGCCCTTCAGCGCCTGCTCGGTCACCGACCGCGTCAGCCCGTCGCGCGTCAGCCCCGCCGATGCCATCAACTGGTTGCCCTTCGACAGTTGGTCGAGTTGGCGATAGGCGCCGACATTCTCCAGCGCCGATCCGACCAGTGGCGACACTTTGGTGAACAGCACATCGCCCGCACTCGTCTGCAAATAACGGGTCGCGCCGTCATTTTTCGACACCAGCGCGGGCGCGTCGGTCCAGCGCAGATTGTCGATCGCGGCGCGAAAGACCGGCTTCGCCTCGCCCGCCGCCCTGCCGCCGGCGTCGTTCAGGCTTTTGGTCAAATTGGTCGTCAGGCCAAGTTTGTCGCCCACGCCAAAAAGCTTCGAGGCCAGCTTGCCGTTCGCACCCGGCAACAGGATGCGCACCGCCGTGTCGCGATAAAAGGCGCCGGGCTCCGCCAGCTTGTCGAGCGCGCCATCCGATGCGCCCGCAATCAGCCCCTTCACCCCGCTCTTCGGCAGCTTCGCCATCGCCAACGGCGCATGGATCAACGCGAACATCGCGGCCGCGCCCGCCAGAAGCATGCGCCGTTCCATCATCGCTTCGTTCCTGTCCATGACGCCACCTTTCTGCCTGCTATCGGTGCGAAGCCTATCAGCAATGTCGGCGCGGCCAAAGCGCAACAGCCGCTTAGAGGTGGAGAGCGGACCCTCAAGCGCTTACGTAGTTGTCGCCTCAGCAATCTCTGGCCGGATCAACAATTATCGGTCTGAGGTTCGTCTCGGACATTTATGCTATGAAGATAAAGGCCGAAATTATATCCGTCGCTAGACCTGTAACCTTTGATGCAGGAGAAGCGGCATAGAAGGTTCGGTTCGAAGTCGGCATTGCCCAAGTGAATAAAACGACTTTCCTGGCATTGTTTCTTTATTGGATCGCACGATTGTCCATCGCTGGCCGGTTCATCCGCTACCATTCGATCAATAGTGCCTTTAGGTATGCGGCACGCTCTTTCAACTTCTTCTATGGCCGCCAGCCGTTTTGCGCGCGTGTCTGCCGCATCGCATGCGTTCAACGCTCCGGCGGCTACGATGAGCAATAGCGCCTTTTGCATCATATTTGGGTAATGAACGAGTTGACCCATGTCCGCAACCAGCCGTTTTCAGCCCTTCGACGCCCCCTAAGATCCTCCCCTGACAATGGCGACATTCGCAACAGCCAACACCCACGAGACGAATGAAGAAAGCACCAGCAGCACAACCATAATGCGGGCCTTGCGGCCTTTGACCGGGCGCTTGAGGCCAAATCGCAGCTCGCGCCGCCGCCAAGTGATGATAGCAAACGTCAAAAGCGGGATATTCATAAAGCCCCAGATGAAGGGAATTTGGACCGCCAATGACGTCGAGAAGAGCGTAACGATCGGCATACCCAGGAAAGCAGCTGCGATAGCGACTCCGCCGGCCGTCTGAACGCGAAGCCGCAAATCATCCTCGGCCCATTGGGCTTCTAGGGCCTGCTCTTCGGTTTCCGGCACCTCCACCTCGCCTTCGGCGCGGGCGTAAAGCCATTCTTCGAACCCGCCATCGGCAAGTTGCTGACGCGCTTTCAGAAGCTCGTCAAATGGCGCAGAACCTTTCCGAAAGTCCGGGGCCCCTCTCTGCGGAAAATAACTGGCAATTGACCGATGCTGCCCAATCCCGAATATTGCGTTATCGGCCGCCCGTCGTCACGCCGCCATGCGCAGCCGGTTTCGCCCTTCGCGCTTGGCAACATACAGCGCCTTGTCGGCCCGGTGCATCAGTTCCTCGACGTCGGCCTCGCCGTCATAGATCGCCAGCCCGACGCTGATCGTCGCATCGGGCAGGTCGTCCTCGACCGCGGTGCCGGCCTCAACCGCCTTGCGGACGCGTTCGGCGACGATCTCGGCGGCCTGCGCGCTCGATCGCTGGAGAATGCAGACGAACTCCTCGCCGCCGATGCGGCCGACCATATCCTCGTCGCGCAGCGCCGCCCGCGCGCGATGCGCGACGCGGCGGATCACCTGATCGCCCGTCGCATGGCCGTGGGTGTCGTTGATCCGCTTGAAATGGTCGATATCGAAAATCGCGACGGCAAGCGGCGCGCCATGTTCGCGCGCACCCGCAAGCGCCCTTTCGAGGAAAGCCAGCGTGTGACGGCGATTGGGCAGGCCGGTCAGCATGTCGGTGTTGGCGACGCGCTCCGCCGCGCTGCGCGCCGCCTCGAGGATACGCGCATTCTCGACCGTCTCGGTCACGTCCTGCACGGTGCCGAAGATGCCGGTGGCCTTGCTGCCGCGCCCCATCTCGATCGACCCGTGCGATTTGACGTACCGGATCTCGCCGTCGGTTCGCAATATGCGGCCCTGAAACTCGAACGGCTCGCCGGTCCGGACCGCCTCGGCCAGAATCTTGCGGACCGCCAGCCGGTCCTCCGCCACATATTGTTTGACGCTATATTCGACGTCGACCGGCGTCCCAGGTTCCAGCCCATGCACGCGATAGGTCTGGTCCGACCAGGTGATCGTCCAGCCGACCAGGTCGACGCGCCAATGCCCGACCAGCGCCGCCGCCTCGGCCTGCAGCAGCCAGCGGTTGCTCTGTTCGAGACGCTTTGCCAGCCGCTGACGGCCGATCAGCAGCGACGCGAGCGGCAGCGTCGTGAACAACAGGATGAGCAGATAGAATTGCAGGAACAGCACGCGGGTCTTCTGCACGCCCTCGATCGCGGCGATCGGTCCATAGCCTTGCCCGGTCAGCAGCGACGCGATGATCGTCACGATCAGCATTCCCGCCGCGGCCCCGAAGGGCCCAAGCCGATAGGCGGCCGCGACGACCGCGATGCACGGCAGGAAAGTTACGGGAAATTGCGACTGTGAAAAGCATAATATGGTGACCAGCCCGGTAACGGTCAGGATCGCGGTCGCTTCGCCCTTCATCGCGATCGATGCGTTCGTCATCGCATTCGTGCCGACCAGACGGGTGAGCATTACGATCGGTGGGGTCACGATCAGCATGCCGAGCAATACGGTGGTCAGCCAGGACAGGAGAAAGTCCGGCCCCTTGCCCGCCAAAGCCCATGCGAGGATCGCACTCACCACGCTGGCGCTGAACGCCGCGATACAAAAACTGACGACCGATCGCGGCACCATGAACGACAGCTCGCCCGGCTCGCGGCGCCGCAGTATCCACAAGGCTACTGCGGCTTCGCAGCCGTTGGAGAATGTGAAAGCGAGGCACGAGGCCAGAGGGGCGCCGCCGTACAGATTGGCGCCAAGGCTCGCCACCCCCATCCCGGCAAAAGCCGCGATCCGGGCCGATGCCGGCATCAGGATCAGCAGCGCGAGGAAATAGCCGCTCGGCGGCCATACCGCCGCGATATTGTCGGCGCCCTTTGTGGTGTGCAGCGACAGGCTCGCAAGCAGGAAATATCCCGTTGCGGTCAGCAGGAACCAAAAGACCGCTTCGACTCTGGGGGTCAGCGACTGGGTCATGCGATCAGTTAACCCAAAAGGGGAAAATAAACCGCTAATATTAATCGCGCGGACGCCGGGCCGCCCGTCAGCCGACGCCGCCAAAGGTCAGGCTGACAACTTCCGCCACCTTCGCCTCGTCCCATGCGATGCGCCGATCGAGGATCAGCATCGCAAGGCCGTGCACCAGCGCCCAGGCGTGCAACGCCGCGGTATCGGGATCGTCGACGCCGGGAAGCGCCTCGCCGACCCCGGCGCGGAGCAGATTATAGGCGACTTCGCCGCCATCGCTACTGCCGTCGGGACAGCGTTCGGGCCTCTGCCGCGTGAAGCTCAGCCGGAACAGCGCCGGCTCGTCATGCGCAAAGCGGACATAGGCGATGCCCGTCGCCTTGAAGCCGGCGACCGCGCCGCCCGCCTTGAGCCACGCCTGCGCCTGCAGCGCGCCCAGCCGCCGCAATCCTTCATCTGCCAGCGCGTCGAGCAGCGCCTCCTTGTCGGGAAAATGTCGATAAAGCGCAGTCGCGCTCACTCCGACATCGCGGGCCAGCGCGCGCAGGCCGAGTTCGGCGCCGTCCCCCTCGGCCAGTCGCTTGAGCCCCGCCGCGATCACCGCCGCGCGCAAGTCGCCATGATGATAGGCGCCAGCCACTTTCGGACCGTCGCTTTTTATGTTGACACTGTTATCTTTGCTTGCCATCATGTTGCCACTGTAAACATATCGAGTCGTCCGCACAAGCCCCACGCCACGCGGCACTTTCGCCAACATCCGTAAGGAGCAACATCATGGCAAGCAACGTCGAAACCCTGATTCGCGGCGCGGTCGTCAAAGGCATCGGCAAGGTCGCCGACTTCAACCGCAAGCGCCTCCCCCGCCCCACCGACGCCCACCCCTTCCTGACCGGCATCCACAAACCGATGACCGAGGAGTTCACGCTGGAGGAACTGCGCGTCGACGGCGAAATCCCTGCTGCGCTGACCGGCCGCTACCTGCGCAACGGACCGAACCCCGCCGCCCAGCCCGACCCGGCGAGCTATCATTGGTTCACCGGCGTCGGCATGGTCCACGGCATCCGCATCGAGGGCGGCAAGGCCGACTGGTATCGCAACCGCTGGGTCCGCGGCAGCGAAGCCTGCGCCGTTCTCGGCGAGGAATTGCCCCCGGGCCAGCGCGCGGACGGCAACGACGCCCCCAACACCAATGTCGTCGGCCTCGCCGGTCGCACCTTCGCGATCGTCGAAGCGGGCGGCAAGCCGGTCGAGCTCGGCTATGAATTGAACACGATCGCGCACAACCCTTTCGACGGCACGCTGGTCGGCAGCTACACCGCGCACCCGCATCACGACCCCTTCACCGACGAGATGCATGCGATCACCTATCGCGGCGACGAGCCCAACAAGGTCTGGCACGTCGTCCTCGACAAGGACGCACATGTGATCCGCGAGGAAGCGATCGCGGTCAGCGATGGCCCCTCGATCCACGACTGCGCGATCACCGAAAACCATGTGCTGGTCTTCGACCTGCCCGTCACCTTCTCGATGAAGATGCTGCTCGGCGGTTATCGCTTTCCCTATGCGTGGAACGAAGCGCATCAGGCCCGCGTCGGCCTCCTCCCCAGGAAAGGCAGCGGCGACAGCATCGTCTGGGTGCCGGTCGAGCCCTGCTATGTCTTCCACCCCGCCAACGCCTATGAGACGGCGGACGGCAAGGTCATCGTCGACGTCGTGGCACATGAAACGATGTTCGCCGAATCGAAGCGCGGTCCGGACAGCCAGAAATCGCGCCTCGAACGCTGGACGATCGATCCGGTGGGGGGAACGACAACCCGCACTGTCATCCACGATCATGCGCAGGAATTTCCGCGCTATGACGAGCGGCTGACGACGCGGCCCTATCGTTATGCCTACAGCATCGCGATCCCCGACGGAGAATCCACCGAATGGGCGCTGGCCGAGACGCGGTTGTTCAAGCACGACCTCGAAGCGGGCACGACTGCCATCCACGATTTCGGCCCCGGCCGCCACCCCGGCGAATTCGTCTTTGTGCCGCGGAGCGCCGAGAGCGCGGAGGATGACGGCTGGCTCATCGGGCTGGTCGTCGACATGAACCATGAGACGACCGAGCTGGTCATCCTCAACGCCGATGACTTCAGCGGGTCACCGCAAGCTGTCGTTCACCTGCCGCACCGCGTTCCGCCGGGTTTCCACGGGAACTGGGTCGCGGATTAACGATATCGGGGCGCTTCATCAGCGCCTCGGTTACTCGCAGCGAACGCTCGTTATCGACGTCAATCGCAGTCGCCCCGTTGCTCACCAGGAACGGGGCGATTTCGACCTTCAGGTGTCGCGAAATCTGCCCGAAGATGTGATGGATCGGCCCCAAGCCGAACCGAAAGCGGAGCAGGTTGATCAGCCCGAACGCCTGCATGACGCGAAAGGGCTTCTTGACGAACTGGCCGCCGCCGCGAAACGCCTCTGCCGCGCGCAGCGCATT
This sequence comes from Sphingopyxis sp. YR583, assembly GCF_900108295.1. Classification (NCBI taxonomy): domain Bacteria; kingdom Pseudomonadati; phylum Pseudomonadota; class Alphaproteobacteria; order Sphingomonadales; family Sphingopyxidaceae; genus Sphingopyxis; species Sphingopyxis sp. YR583. Next base: position 156,540 of record NZ_FNWK01000005.1, read on the forward strand.
CGGATGCCCGATCCAATAGGCGTTGCAATTCGACACCGCGACATCCGAAAATTCGTAGAAGCGCCGCTGACCTTCGGGATGGACCGCCAGCACATCCTCGCGCCGCGCCAACGCCACGCCGGCATCGGCGCCTAGCCGTTCCGCCTCACCCTCGATCTCGGCGATCGTCGCGGGGGTGAGCAGGCAATTGTCAGCGGTCGTGATGAGCAGCGGAAAATTGGCGACGCCCGCGATCGCGAGCACCGAATCCGCGAGATTGTCGGCCGCAGCAACGACGATCAACCGATCGCGGAGCAGATCGACGACCGGATCCTTGAGATCGCCGAGCAGGTCGGCATGATGCGTTGACACAAAAACCTGCCTGACGCCGCTATCGGCCGCGCTTTCCAGCACATGCGCGATCATCGGCCGCCCGGCGACCGGCACAAGACATTTGTCGGCGACGCCATATGCCTCAGCGAGCGCGTCAACCGCGCCGTGGCGGCGGCCCGCGAGGATCAGGATCGAACCGCTCATGCGGCGTTCCGCTGCGCCGCGGGCGCGATCTGGCGGATCATGCTTTCGGCGACGATCGTCTCGATCAGGCTCGCGTGCGTGAAGCCGGCGGCGACCGCCGAGCGCGAGAAGAGCTTTTCGGACCAGAGGTTGCAGTTGAGATTGACCTCGAGCAACCGGACATCGCCCGTCGCGTGATCGACGCGAAATTCGAAGCGGCCATAGTCGAACGGACGAAAGATGTCCGCCATGCGCTTTGTGTAATCAGCGATCTGTTCGCCGATCGCGGGATCGTCGAAGCGCTTGATGCAATATCCGACGTTGCCGACGAGATCGCGCTTTTCCTGATAGGTGCGCAGTTGGGTCGGGTCTTCCTGTTCGAAGATCATCATCGGCAGCATCGCCGGCTCGCCGTCCAAGGTAATCACCGGCACCTCGATATCGCTGCCGTCGATAAAGGGTTCGACGAGCGCGTCATGATCGAGCGCGTGGATTTCGGCAACCGCCTGCGCAAGTTGAACCCGGTCGTGCGCATCGCGGACGCCCCAAGAGGCCGAGCTGTTGTTCGGCTTGATCACCCAGCGTCGCGCCGGCGGGCAGCGCGACACGTCGACCGGGGCGCCGCGGCGGAACAAGGCCCACGGCGCGGTCGGCACCCCGCGCGCCGCAGCCTCGAGCTTGGTCAGATGCTTGTCGTCCGAGAGGCCGCGCACGATCGGCGACGCGCCAAGATAGGGCAGGCCGTGCTGGTTACAGAGCAACGGCAGCAGCATTTCCGAATTGAAGAAGCCGCCACGGTTGAGCAGCGGGAAGACGAAATCAGCGGCGGGCCGGTCGAACAGCGCGGCATAGCTGTCGGCGATCAGCAATTCGATACCGAGCCCCTCGAGCGTCTCGCGCATCTCGCGGTGATACAGCGCATGATTGCCGTCGTCGGCATGCAGCCCGCCGGTCCAGCGCGCATGCTTGGCGATGAAGAGAAGCCGCTGCGTGTCGCGCAGGCGGTTCGGCAGCCGGGTCGGCGCAAGGTCGGTCGTTTTCATGGCGCGGCGTTGATCACGCCCAGGGTTGCGCCGGGATGACGAATTGGTGACTGGCGTGCCACAAAAGCGGAAGATCCGTGTCATAAAATTTCGTTCCGCCACGGAAATGTGGGCTTTCAAACAAGCTTTTTCCGGGATTACGGCCTTCCTCGCCTGACCGCAAAAATGGTCACCCGCCACGGTCAGTGACATCGAAATCTTCGCCGCGCCGTTCGACGAACACGGCTCATCGCGGAATTGGCGCTTTCCGGGCAGCACTTTCGTCTGCCGGTTCGTTCGTTCTTCACTATGACAAAGAATATCGCCCTCTCCCGCCCCGCCATGAGCGCGATTGCCGCGTTCCTGGTCCTGTCCACCCCCAGCGCTTTTGCACAGGAAACTCCGACGGTTACGATGACACCGCCGGTCGCGGCGCCGACGCCGCAAACCCCGCCGACGGTGGCCGAGCCGAGCACGCCCGCGCCGGTCGCGCCGGTTGCTGCACCTCAAGCGGCCCAGCCCCCGGCATCGACCCCTGTCATCCGCGTACCGCTCGACATCGCCCCCGAACCAACCGCTCCGGCACCGAAGGCTGCCGAAAGCGCCGCCGCCCCTGCCCCGCGCGCCGAGCGCCCGGCGCAACGCGCACGGCCCGCAGCCGCAGCGCCGGCAACCACGGCGCCGGCCGCCGCAACGCCTGCCGCTACGCCGGCAACCGACGCCCCGCTGCTCGACGAGGCGGCGCCGATCGCCGCGCCGGTGACGACTGCTGTGGAACCGATCGCCGAGCCGGCTCCGGTGCCGGTCGAACGGACCAGTGCGACGGGGAACGAGTTTCCGTGGGAGCTCGCCGGCGGCGCAGCAGCGCTGCTCATCGCAGGGGGTCTCGGCCTCGCCTTTGCCCGTCGTCGCCGCACTACGGAAGAGGCCTATGAGGAGACGCCGACCTATGAATATGCGCGCACGCCCGCTGCCGATCCGGCGGGAGCCGAAGCGCCGCAGTGGGTCACGCCTGCTTATGCCCCGCGCGAGGAAGTGGCTCCGCGAACCGTTCCCGCCTTCGCCGCGGCGCCGAGCGGAAGCATGGGCCGTCACGAAGCGATGGCGCTCGCCGGTCCGACCGACGACAATCCCTTCGCAACGCTCAGCAAGCGCCTGAAGCGCGCGCGCTTCCTCGATCGTCAGGAACGCACCGCCTATGAGGAAACGCTGGCTGGTCAGAAGGATGTAACCCGCAAGCCGGTCAGCGCCTGGGAAATCGCCCAACGCCCCGCCCCGGCGATGCAGGAACAGGAAGTCCGTCGCCCCGAACCCGGCCGCGTTCGGACCTCGACCAGCTTCCGTCCGGGTTATTCCAAGAATTAGGCCGGACACTCCGCGGTGGTCCCCTCACCGCATATAAAGAGGGCGGTGCCTCGCGGCACCGCCCTTTTCTATTTCGCTGGAGTCCAGCCGGTCGAACCGGCCGGCCCCCTCGCCAACTGATTACTTCAGTTCGACGGTCGCGCCGGCGGCGATCAGCTTCGCCTTCAGCTCTTCAGCTTCAGCCTTGCTGGCGCCTTCCTTGACGGCCTTCGGTGCGCCTTCGACGAGCGCCTTGGCTTCGCCGAGACCCAGACCGGTGATCGCACGGACTTCCTTAATCACGTTGATCTTGTTGCCGCCGTCACCCGTCAGGATGACGTCGAATTCGGTCTGCTCTTCAGCAGCCGGGCCAGCAGCGGCAGCAGCCGGAGCGGCAGCAACAGCAGCGGCAGCCGAAACGCCCCACTTTTCTTCGAGCAGCTTCGAAAGTTCAGCAGCTTCCAGAACGGTCAGCGCCGACAGGTCTTCAACGATCTTTGCGAGATCAGCCATGTTCATTCTCCATCAGAACCGGGATATCCCGGCAGTAAGTTTCAAGGTTAGTTCGAAATCACGCTGCTTCTTTGGCGGCATATGCGCCAAAAACCCGCGCCAGCTGACCCGCCGGGGCTGCAGCAATCTGTGCAACCTTGGTGGCCGGAGCCTGCACCAGACCGATGATCTTGGCGCGGAGCTCGTCGAGCGAGGGAAGCGAAGCCAGCGCCTTCACGCCATCCACGTCGAGGACCACGTCGCCCATGCCGCCGCCAACGATTTCAAGCTTGTCGTTGGTCTTGGCAAATTCCACGGCGATCTTTGCAGCCGAGACCGGGTCGGTCGAGGTTGCAAGGGCCGTGGGACCGGTCAGCAGTTCGCCGATACCGGTGTAGGACGTGCCATCGAGCGCGATTTTGGCAAGACGGTTCTTCGTGACGCGAAAGTCGGCCCCTGCGTCGCGCATCTGCTGGCGCAGCACCGTCGACTGAGCGACGGTCATGCCGAGGTTGCGGACGACCACAACCGAGGCAGCTGATGCCAGCGTAGCGTTCAGCGAGGATACGGCTTCGGCCTTTTCCGTACGATCCATGCCTATACTCCACTCATCTGCCCGGATGCGCTGGCGCCGAAACGCACGCGCCGCCGGGCGGCTAACACACGCAAAGACAGACGCGAGCCAAGGCTCACCAGCATTTGCGCAACGATGTCCGATGGGGTCGGTCAAGACGCGTCGCCTGAATACAGGCGGGCGACCGAAAAAGACTGTTCCCCGTCTCGGCTGGAAATTAAGAAGGGCAAATCCCCTTCACCAACTGTCTCGGACGGAATTGCCAGAGCCGGAGCCCGGACAACACGGGGGCGCTAATAGCGTCGATGGCCGGAGAGTCAAGGCCGATAGCGGATTTCCAGTCATTTCCGGCTTGGCGCAAATGCCCGCGACAACTAAAGGTCCGGCGATGGTCCATATCCGACAATCGACGCCCGCCGATGGCGAACGCGCCGTCCAGATCTGGTGCGACGCCGTCGATGCGACGCACGACTTTCTGAGCGCCGACGATCGCGTGGCGATCGAAGCCGAAGTCCGCTCCTTCCTGCCCGCCGCCCCGTTCTGGCTTGCGGTCGATTCGACCGACCGGCCGGTCGGCTTCATGCTGCTCGACGGATCGAGCATGGAAGCCTTGTTCATTGATCCCGCCCATCACGGAGCAGGAGTTGGGCGCGCGCTTGTCGCACATGCACTGGAACGCCATCCGGTGCTCACGACCGAAGTGAACGAGCAGAATGAACAGGCTGTCGGCTTTTACGAGCGATTGGGCTTCGTCGCCGTCGGCCGGTCGGAGTTCGACGGGCAAGGCCGCGCCTATCCCCTGATTCATCTGCGCTTCGGTTCGCAAATCTGACCTGAACGGCGGAAGTTGGCGAAAGTGTCGCGCAGCGCGACATCGGCCCCTTGCAAAGTTCGTATTAAGATATATCTTAGACGCATCTAGAATCACTCTAAGGAATATGTGATGATTTTTTATGCGAAAATGGAAGGTCGCGGCTGCGGCGGGCGGCATGCGATGCACCGCGGCGGCGGACGCGGTTTCGGGCACGGATTCGGACATGGCTTCGGCGGCGGCCGGCGCGGTGGCGGCGGACGGGGCGAGCGCGGCGAACGCCGCCGGATGTTCGATGGCGGCGAGCTGCGGCTCGTGCTTTTGAAGCTGATCGCCGACGAGCCGCGCCACGGCTATGACCTCATCCGCCATATCGAGGAACTCACCGGCGGTAGCTATGCGCCGAGCCCCGGCGTGATCTATCCGACGCTGACAATGCTCGACGACATGGGCCTGATCGAAGCACAGCAAAGCGACGGCGCAAAGAAGCTGTTCGCGATCACCGACACCGGCCGCGCCGAACTCGAAACCAACAGCGAGATCGTGGAAGTTGCCATCGCCCGGCTGAGCGCGGTCGGCGAAGAGACGCAGCGCACCGACTCGGCCTCGGTCCGCCGCGCCATGGGCAACCTGCGACAGGTTCTGATGAACCGGCTCGGCGACCGCGATCTGGGCGCCGACAAGTTGCACGATATCGTCGCGCTGATTGACGAGGCTGCACAGAAGATCGAGCGCCTGTGATGACGAGTGCGATCGCCAACACCCCCACCGCGCACGCGAGCAAATATCTCCAGCAACTCTGCAAGCACTGGCAGCATAACCTCGCGGTCGAATTCACCCCCGAGCATGGCACCGTGACCTTTCCCAAGGATGCGCGCGGCGCCACCTGGGCGGGCGACGCGCTCGTGACCTTCGATGCGGGCGCCGACGCATTGTCGGTCCGCATCGATGCGAGCAGCGACGAGCATGTCGAAGCGATGAAGGGCGTCGTCGCACGGCACCTCGACCGCTTCGCGTTTCGCGAGGCGCCTTTGCGCTTCGATTGGCAGGCCGTGTAGCCCTCCTCGTCAGCCGACGACGGCGTGCCGGCGGGCGTAGAGGAAATAGACGCCTAGTCCGCCGACATTCCAGACAAGGAACCAGAGCTGGGTCTGCGCAGGCAGGCTGAAGAAGAGGTAGATGCAGCCGAGCACCGCGATGCCGCCGACGACCCACGGCAGCGGCGTGCGGAAGGTGCGCGGAGCATCGGGCGCGCGGCGGCGCATGATCAGCATGCAGATCGAGACCGCGGTGAACGCCGCCAGCGTGCCGGCATTGGCGAGCGCCGCCAGCTCGCCGAGCGGGATGAAGCCCGCGAGCACCGCGACGACGAGCGCGGTAAAGATGGTGATCCGCACCGGCGTCCCGCGTGACGACAGCTTGGCGAGGCTCGCGGGCAGCAATCCGTCGCGCGCCATCGTGAAGAAGATGCGGCTCTGACCATAGAAGAAGGCGAGGATCACCGTCAGCAGCGCGATGATCGCCGATACCGCAAGATATTGCGCCGCGAGCGGACTGCCGAGTTCGCGCAGGATCAGCGCCAGCGGCTCGGGGCTGTTGGCGAAGCGGGTGTAGGCGATCGCGCCCACGGCGGCGACCGCGACGCCGACATAGATGACGACGCAGGCGAACATCGATCCGACGATCCCGATCTTGAGGTCGCGATCGGGGTTTTTCGCTTCCTCGGCCGCGGTCGCGATCGCATCGAATCCGTAAAAGGCGAAGAAGATGATCGCCGCCGCAGCCATCACGCCGCGTTCGACGCCGTCGGGCCCGATATGTTTGGGAAAGCCATAGGGGCTGAAGGGTTCGAGATTGGCGGCGTTGAAGGCGGGAAGCGCGACCGCGACGAACACGACGAGCGCAACGACCTTCACCAGCACGAGGATCGCGTTGAGCGTTGCGCTTTCGCGCGTGCCGACGAGCAGCAGCCCCGCGACGACCGCAATGATCGCGATCGCCGGCAGGTTGACGATGCCGCCGAGTTCGGGGCCCTGCATCAGCGCCATCGGAAAGCCCGCCCAAGCTTCCAGCAAGGGAGCGGCATAGCCCGACCAGCCGACGGCGACCGCGCTGACCACGAGCGAATATTCGAGGATCAGGCTCCACCCGACGATCCACGCGAGCAGCTCGCCGATCACGACGTAGGAGTAGGTATAGGCGCTGCCAGAGGCGGGGATCATCGTCGCCATTTCGGCATAGGCGAGCGCAGCGCAGGCGCAGATCAGCCCCGCGATACCGAAGGACAGGATGACCGCCGGGCCCGCCTTGTCGGCGCCGACGCCGATCAGCGTCAGAATTCCCGTGCCGACGATCGCCCCGACACCGAGCGCAATCAGATGCGGCCACCCGAGGGTCCGCGCCAACGTCTGCTCGCCCTCCCGCCGTTCCGGAACAATCGGTTTGCGGCGGAACAGGCTGTCGGTCATGCGGTAGGCTCCCTGGGGCGTCATACTGTGGTTTGCGCCGCTTGTAAGGGTGTCGGGCGGCAGCGCAAGGCACGTACGATCAAGATCGACGGGAAAGGCCGTTTTGGGGTGGGGAGCGGACTGAGGTGTTATGCAGCGGGATCTTCGAAGCAGATTTCGACGCCCAGCAGCTTTCCGGTCTCGCGCGAAACTCTGGCGGCCGTGAGCACAACAGCATCAGCAGGAGTGGCACCTGCCAAATAAAGCTGGAAAGTCGCGACGTCGTCCTCGACGATCGTGCCTAGAGTGAGGTTTGGGTCGTTCTGAAATAGGTCGAAGCTCTTCTGCACGCCTTCAAGAGCCTTGCGAGTTGCCTCGCGCGCGACGGGCTCCAACTCGTTGATGGTAAATCTTTTCGCCACAGCACAGCGATAGCGCTTGATCGGCCGCTCCACAATGTCCGCAATCGGTCGTAAGCTGTCAGAGCAGCGCTTCGATCGCTTCGGCAAGTTTCGCGTCACGCTCCGACAATCCGTCGGCGTCGTGCGTCGTGAGCAGGATATCGACGCTATTATAGACGTTCGACCATTCGGGATGATGGTCCATCTTTTCGGCGATGATGGCGACGCTCGCCATGAACCCGAATGCCTGAGCGAAATCTTCGAACCGGAATTGCCGCGTGATCGCGTCGCGTTTCGGCTCGTGGCCCCATTCGGGAAAGCGGGCGAGAAGGGCGGTGCGCGCCGCATCGTCTAGTTTCTGGACCATCTTCTTTCTCCCGCTGGTCAATATCGTGCGGCCGCCATAAGGAAGGGCGCGATGAGCGACAAGAGTGCCCTGCCCGATTTGACCCCCGAACTTCCCGGCGGATGGACCGGCGGCGCGCCCGACACCGATGCGCTGTTCGCGATGGCCGAGGCGGCGTTGGCGACGATGCCCGCGGTCTTTCTGCCGCATATCGAGGGGGTCGTCGTCTCGATCGAGGAATTTGCCGACGACGAGATTCTCGCGTCGCTGGATATCGAACACCCCTATGACCTCACCGGCCTCTACGAAGGCCGCCCGCTGACCGAGCGGAGCATCGGCGAGAGCGGAGGGATGCCCGATCGCGTCACCCTCTATCGCATTCCGATCCTCGTCGAATGGATCGAGACGGGCGAACGGCTCGACACACTGGTCCGCCATGTGCTGATCCACGAAATCGGGCACCATTTCGGCTTTTCCGACGACGATATGCACGCGCTCGAGGCGATGACGTGAGCGCGCCTTCGCGCGCGGGGGACGTGAGCGCGCCTCCGCGCGCGGGGGGCGTGACCGAACTGCTGCGGCTCGACAGCGTGGCGTGCATTCGCGGCGACCGGCTGCTCTTCGAGAATCTGTCGCTGGTGTTGAAGCGCGGCGACGCTCTGTGGCTGCGCGGCCCCAATGGTGCCGGCAAATCGAGCCTGATCCGTCTTGCCGCCGGACTGCTGCGCCCCGAGGCGGGGACCGTCCAGCGCCACGAACGTGTCGCCCTGATCGACGAGGCGGCGGCGCTCGACACCGAACTGCCGCTGCGCCGCGCGCTCGATTTCTGGGCGCGGGTCGATACTGTCGATGGACACATGGTCGACCGCGCGATGGACGAGATGGCGTTGGCGCCGCTTGCCGAGGTTCCGGTGGCGATGCTTTCGACCGGTCAGCGCAAGCGTGCGGCGATGGTGCGCGTGATCGCCAGCGGTGCGCCGATCTGGCTGCTCGACGAGCCCGCGAACGGCATGGACGATGCGGCGCAGGCGCGGCTGGTCGCGGCGATTGCAAAGCATCGCGCGAATGGCGGCGCGGTGCTGCTGGCCTCGCACTTCGCGCTCGGAATAGCCGATCTTGGCGAACTCGATATGGGCGCACGCGCTTGACTGCGCTCATCGCTCTTTTCTGGCGCGACCTGCGGCGGGCATGGGGCAGCGGCGCACTGTGGCTACCCGTGCTTTTCTTCCTGCTCGTCGCGACCGCCTTTCCCTTTGCCGTTGGCCCCGACGCGCCGCTGCTGCGCCGCGCGGGTGGCGGGATGCTGTGGGTCGCCGCCCTGCTCGCGGCGCTGCTCCCGATCGACCGGCTGGTAAAGCCCGACAAGGATGCCGGAGTGCTCGACCAACTCGCCGTGCGGGGCTTCGCCGACGAAGTTATCGCGGCGGTCAAGATCGCCGCGCATGCCATCGGTTTCGGGCTGCCGCTGATGATCGCCCTTTTCCCGGCATCGGCGTTGCTGGCACAGGATGCGGCACGGACCGGACTGCTCGCGACGGGCATCGCCGTTGCCGTTCCGGCGCTTGCGTCGCTCGCCGTTCTGAGCGCGGCGCTGACCGCAAATCACAAGGGCGGCAGCGCGATCGGCGGCCTGCTGATCCTCCCGCTCGCAGTACCGATGCTGATCTTCGGTGCCGGAATGCTCGATCCATCGGGACGCGGGGCGATCAAGCTGCTGGCGGCGACCAGCCTGCTCCTCACCGTGATCGGGCCATTCGCGGCGGGCGCGGCGCTCCGCGGGCTGCGCGAATGACGCCCGCCCACGACTGAGCATCTTGCGCTACCTTCCGTTTACGTTAAGGTCAGTTTCAAACAGCAACCGGAGAGACTGATTCATGGCCCTTCCCCCGATTTTCGACCGCCTGCGCTTGCCCGTCATCGGTTCGCCGCTGTTCATCGTATCAGGGCCCGAACTCGTCATTGCGCAGTGCAAGGCCGGTGTCGTCGGCAGCTTCCCCGCGCTCAACGCGCGCCCGCAATCGCTGCTCGACGAATGGCTGCACCAGATTACCGAAGAGCTTGCGGCCTGGGACCGCGACAATCCCGACCGGCTCTCCGCCCCCTATGCGGTCAACCAGATCGTCCATAAATCGAACGACCGGCTGGAGCAGGACATTGCGACCTGCGCCAAGTGGAAGGTGCCGATCACGATCACGTCGCTCGGCGCGCGCGAGGAACTCAACCAGGCCGTGCATGGCTGGGGCGGCATTACGCTGCACGATGTCATCGACGACCGTTTCGCACGCAAGGCAGTAGAAAAGGGCGCGGACGGCCTGATCCCCGTCGCCGCGGGTGCCGGGGGCCATGCCGGCCGCCAGTCGCCCTTTGCGCTGGTGCAGGAAATTCGCGAATGGTTCGACGGCCCCGTCGCGCTGTCGGGCGCGATCGGCCACGGCCGCTCGATCCTCGCCGCGCAGGCGTGCGGCGCCGACCTCGCCTATATCGGCAGCGCCTTCATCGCGACCGCAGAAGCCAATGCCGACGAAGGTTACAAGAGCGGCATCGTCGAAGGGCGCGCCGCGGACATCGTCTATTCGAACCTTTTCACCGGCGTGCATGGAAACTATCTGCGCCAGTCGATCGTCTCGGCCGGGATGGACCCCGACAATCTGCCCGAAGGCGACCTCAAGACGATGAACTTCGGATCGGGCGGCAATACCAAGGCCAAGGCGTGGAAGGACATCTGGGGTTCGGGCCAGGGCATCGGCCCCGTCACCGCCGTTCGCCCGGTCGCCGAGTTCGTCGGCGAACTGGAGGCGCAATATCTCGCCGCGCGCCGCGAACTCGAAGCCAAGGTTCGGCTGTAAACCGCACGCCCATGTCGCCGACCCAACGGTCGGCGATCCCGGCCCGACAGAATGAGCTTTCAATCCCCCCTCTCATCCGCGGGAGGGGAGAAGGAAGGCGGTTCCCCGCAGTTTCCGACCCGCTGTAACGAAAAAAGGCGCCGCGATTGCTCGCAGCGCCTTTTTCACGAACTGGATCCCGAACGGGAAACGGGTCTTACTTGATCCCGTCGCGCTCCATCCGCTTGCGCTCCATCTTGCGGGCGCGGCGGACGGCGGCAGCATGCTCACGCGCACGCTTTTCGCTGGGCTTCTCGTAATGACGGCGCAGCTTCATTTCGCGATACACGCCCTCACGCTGCAGCTTCTTCTTGAGCGCGCGAAGGGCCTGGTCGACATTATTGTCGCGAACGATGATCTGCATACGCCGTGTCGTCTCCTGTTCGTCAAAACGATCGAGGCACCGGGAAACCGGTTTGCCGTAAATCGCCGATATTCGGGCAATAAAAAGAGCGCCGCGATCACGCGACGTTCCGATGCTGCGCCAACTAGAGAGATTCGCGTCGAAATGCAAGCCCCAACGCGGCAAACCGCACCCGCCGTGCCGCGAGACCGCCCTGCCCGCTCGCGGGATTGTGCCGCGCCCCATCCTTATGGCATAGGTAGCAGGACGAAACTAACATCATAATGAGGGACAGGCAGATGGCGACCCAGCTCAAGCGCAACAGCAAATATAGCGAAGCCGAATGGACGGCGCGGCAGGAGCTTGCCGCCTGCTACCGCATCTTCGCGATGATGGGCTGGGACGAGATGATCTTCAACCATATCACGGTGAAGGTGCCCGACGAGGAGGGCAGCTACCTCATCAACCCCTATGGCATGCATTTCAGCGAAGTGACCGCCTCGACGCTGATCAAGATCGACATCGACGGCAACAAGGTCGACGAGGACAATCCCTGGCATGTCAACAAGGCGGGCTTCGTCCAGCACAGCCTGTTCCACCGCGTCCTGCCCGACGCGCATGCGATCATCCACACGCACACGACCGCGACGGTCGCGGTCTGCGCGCTCGAAGGCGGACTGCAGCCGGTCAATTTCTACGCCTGCAACTTCGCCGGCCAGCTCGCCTATCATGATTTCGAAGGCGTCACTGTGCGCGAGGAAGAAGGCGAGCGGCTGGTCCAGAATCTCGGCGACAAGCGCATCCTGATGCTCAAGAACCACGGCCCCGTCGTGATGGGCAAGACGCTGACCGAAGCCTTCATCAAATATTGGGCGCTCCAGCGCGCGTGCGAGATCCAGATGGCGACGATGAGCATGGGCAAGCCGATCACCGTCCCGCAAGAGGTGATCGCGGTCCACCAGCGCGACCTGTTCATGGCCTCCATCCCCGGACAGGCGGGCAAGGCCGAGTTCGACGCGATGGTGCGCAAGGTCGACAAGATCGACACGAGCTGGCGTGACTAATCCCGCTGCTGCGCTAACAGGGGCGGCATGACACGATTCTCGGTCAACGACCGCCCGGTCGAATATCGCATGGAACCCGAAACGCCCCTGCTGTGGGCGCTGCGCGACGCGTCGAACCTGACGGGGACCAAATATGGCTGCGGCACCGGCGAATGCGGCGCGTGCACCGTCGACATCGATGGCGAGGCGATTCGCAGCTGCATGGTCACCATTGCCGAGTGCGAGGGCCGTTTCGTCACGACGATCGAAGGGCTCGCGCGCGACCGCAGCCACCCGGTGCAGCAGGCGTGGGTCGCCGAGCAGGTCCCGCAATGCGGCTTTTGCCAGTCGGGAATGATCATGGCGGCCGCGTCGCTGCTCCGGTCGAACAGCAATCCGAGCGACGCCGAAATCGACGCGGCGATGACCAATATCTGCCGTTGCGGCACCTATCCGCGCATCCGCACCGCCATCCGCCTTGCGGGCCGCGTAATCCGTGGCGAGGAGCGCATTGCCGCCGCGCCGCCGCCCGGCATCCGTCCCGAAGATGCGGCGCAGGCGGTCCCGGCGCTCCGCCTGCCGCCCGGCCGCTGAACGGCACTGTTCATCTAGCTGAACCGCAGGCAACAACGCGGTCAGCAGCCGATCATCTTGCGGAGCGTAAGAATCGATTCATCATCCCGGCTGGCGTCTCCAGCAAACGGGACATGAGTTGGAGAATGGCGAGATGAAGAAGATGTTCGGAGGGTTGCTGATCGCTGCAACGATCCTGACCCCGATCGCGCCCGCCGCCGCACAGGCGTCGGGCGAACGGGTGCAGATCGCACAGCGCGGCGACCGTGGGGATCGCGGACCACGCGGCCCCGAAGCACGCCGCGGTGGCGGAAACTGGAGCGGTCAGGCCCGGCCCGAGCGCCAGCAAAGCCAGCCGCAGCAAGCCCCGCGCCAGCAGCAGCGCGGCGAAATGCGCCAGCAGCAATGGCAGCAACGCGGCAATGACCAGCAGCGGCAAGCCCAGCGTCAGCAGTGGCAACAGCAGCGTGGAGACGACGCGCAGCGACAGGCCCAACGCCAGCAATGGCAGCAGCAGCGCGGGAACGAAGCCCAGCGCCAGCAATGGCAGCAGCGGCAGGCCGAACAGCGCCAGCGCGGCGGCGCTTATGACCGCAACCGCGACGGTCGCACCGACCGGCAGTGGGACCGCAATCGCGACGGCCAGGTCGATCGTCAGTGGGATCGCAACCGCAATGGTCAGGTTGACCGGCGTTACGATCGCAACCGGAATGGCGACCTCGATCGCCGCTGGGACCGCAACGACAATAATCGCGTCGACCGGCGGTACGACCGCAACCGCAACGGTTATGTCGACCGCCGCTATCGCGACGGGCGCAACGACCGCTGGGATCGCAACAATAGCCGCTGGAATCGCGACTGGCGCAGCGATCGTCGCTACGACTGGCGGAGCTATCGCGACCGGAACCGCAACTATTATCGCCTTCCCCGCTATTACAACCCGTATCGCGGCTATGGCTACACGCGCTTCAGCATCGGTTTCAGCCTGAATTCGCTTTTCTATAGCTCGCGCTACTGGATCAACGATCCCAGCTATTACCGCCTGCCGCCCGCCTATGGTGGCACGCGCTGGATCCGCTATTATAACGACGCGCTTCTGGTCGACACCTATTCGGGCGAAGTGATCGACGTAGTCTATGATTTCTTCTGGTAATATTCCTTTCGGTTATCAGATGACAAACTGAGGGGCCGGCTCGACCGGCCCCTTTTTTTGAACGCGGCCGGTTCGCCGATCCCTCTTTTATGCGCTTGCCCTGCCCCGTTCGCCGCGCCACGGTGGCGCAATCAAACAGGGGAGACTTCATGCGTAAACTGGGAATGGTCGCAGCCGCGACGCTCGCGTTGCTCGGCACTACGGCCTATGCGAAAACGACCGTCATCTATGCGGGCCGCGTCATCACCGACGCCAGCAAGCCCGCGCAGGGCCCCTCGACCGTCACGATTACCGACGACCGTATCACCTCGATCGCTCCCGGCCGGACCGAAGCGCCCGCAGGCGCCGAAGTCGTCGACCTCGGCGACAAGACCCTTCTCCCCGGCCTCATCGACCTTCACGTCCACCTGACCGGCGACCCCGGCGACGATTATCGCGCAGCGACGGTCGACCCCGATGAATGGGGGGTCGTCGTCGGCGCCAAAAATGCCTCGATCACGCTGCGCGCCGGCTTCACGACGGTGCGCGAGGCAGGGTCGGCGCAATATACGGCCTTCTCGCTCCGCCGCGGCACGGCGAACGGCTTTATCGAAGGTCCGCGTATCGTCGCTGCGGGGCCCGCGCTGTCGATCATCGGCGGGCATGGCGACGTGACGGGCTTTCGCGAGGATATCCATGCCGTTCTCGATGAAGGCTATACCTGCACCGGCGCGGTCGAGTGCGCTGAAAAGGTACGCAAGGCATCGCGCGCCGGCGCCGACGTCATCAAGATCACCGCAACCGGCGGCGTTCTGTCGCAGCAGGCCCGCGGGCTCGAAGGCCATTTCACCAGCCCCGAACTGCAGAGCATCGCCGACACCGCCCACTCACTGGGCCTGAAGGTCATGGCGCATGCGCATGGCGCAGGCGGGATCACCTCGTCCGCCGCCGCCGGCATCGACAGCATCGAGCACGGCACCTTCGCCGACGATGCGACGCTTCAGGTTATGAAGGCCAAGGGTACATATCTCGTTCCGACGCTGATGGCATTCGAGGGCATCCGCGAAAGGCTCGGCAAGGGCATCTATACGCCGACGGTCGAGAACAAGGTGCGCATGACCCTGAACGACGTCGGCAAGGCCGTGACCCGCGCCAAAGCGCTGGGCGTGCCGATTGCGTTCGGCACCGACGCCGGTGTCTTCGAACATGGCCGCAACGGCGGCGAATTTGCGCTGCTGGTCAAATATGGGCTGACACCGCGCGAGGCACTGGCGAGCGCAACGACGGTTGCAGCAACGCTCTTGTCGCTCGAAAGCGAAATCGGCCGGATCGCGCCCGGCATGTCGGCCGACATGATCGCGGTCAGCGGCGATCCGCTGAGCGACGTGACGGTGCTGGAAAAGGTCGACTGGGTGATGGCGCGCGGCCGCATCGCCAACTGATGTATCGTCACGCGGCGCGGCGGATCCGTCCCCGCGCCGGCGTGGTGGCCTTCGAGCCGATCAGCGCGTCGAACTCGATCGCTTCGGAGAATTTGACCCCGACGCGGTTGCCCGCCGACCAGCGAGCTTCCGCATCGACGGTCTGGTCGGGACCGAATTCGAGCGTCAGCGGCGTCCCCGGCGGGACGTTCCATAGCCCCTCGATCAGCGCTCCGCGCGACGATATGTTGCGGACGATCCCCTCATATCGATGCCCGCCGCTGCCGACCTGGATCGTGCGAAAGATGGTAAGCCGCGACTCGCGCGCGCTCTTATACCCCTTCGCCTCGACGCGCCCGCCGCCGTCGCGAAGCAGCGCCAGCACCTCGACCAGATCCATCGGTTTGCCATAGATATAGCCCTGTACATGACTGCACCCGAGCCCGCGGATCAGCGCGAGGTCGTCGTGCGTTTCGACACCCTCGGCGGTCGTTTCCATGTTGAGCGCCGTGGCGAGCCCGACGATCGACGAGATGATTGCCGCATTCATGCTGCTGGGATCGGCAGCGCCAAGGACGAAGCTCTGGTCGATCTTGATCTTGTCGAACGGCGCCTTTTTGAGATAGCCGAGCGCCGAATAGCCGGTGCCGAAATCGTCGAGCGCAAGCCGGACGCCGGTCCGCTTCAGCTTCTGGAACATGGCGAGATTTTCGGGGCTCTCGTCGAGGAAAACACCCTCTGTAATTTCGAGCTCTAGCTGTTCGGGGCGGATACCTGCCGCCGACACGGCGCTCATGATCGTCGTGGGCAGTTTTTCATTGGCGAACTGGCGCGGCGAAACGTTGACCGCGACGCGGTAGCCGGGGCCAAGATGCGCGATCGCGGCGCAGGCCGACCGGATGATCCATTCGCCGATCGGCACGATGAGGTTCGATTCCTCGGCAATCGGAATGAATTTCGACGGGCTGATCAGGCCATCGGTCGCGTGGTGCCAGCGGATCAACGCTTCGAATCCGGTGATCCGTTCGCTCCCGACATCGA
Source organism: Sphingopyxis sp. YR583 (assembly GCF_900108295.1). Lineage (NCBI taxonomy): Bacteria > Pseudomonadati > Pseudomonadota > Alphaproteobacteria > Sphingomonadales > Sphingopyxidaceae > Sphingopyxis > Sphingopyxis sp. YR583. The sequence continues at coordinate 172,910 of NZ_FNWK01000005.1, forward strand.
CGATCGGCTGGTAAAGCAGCCTCAGCTCGTCTTTGGCGAGCGCATCGCGCAAGGCATCCTCGATCGCTTTCCGTTCGCTCGCCTGATTGTGCATCGCGTCGGCATAGAAACGATAGACGCCGCGCCCCGCGTCCTTCGCCGCATAAAGCGCGAGGTCGGCGTTGCGCACCAGAGCCGATCCGGTCGCGCCCTGCCCGTCCGATACCGCAATGCCGATCGACGAGCCGATGCGGACCTGTTCGCCCTCGATCGCGAACGGCTTGGCGAGGCTCAGGATGATCGCATTGGCGATGCCCGCCAGCTTTTCGGGCTGGCTCATCTGCGGGACGACGATCTGGAACTCGTCGCCGCCGAGCCGGCCGACCTGTCCCTTGTCGCCGACGATCTGCGTCAGCCGGCCGGCAACCTGCTGCAACAACTGATCGCCAACCGGATGGCCGAGCGTATCGTTGACCGCCTTAAACCGGTCGAGGTCCATCAACAGCAGCGCGCACGGCTGCGGCTGGCCGCTATGGCTTTTGAGCGCGCGTTCGAGCAGATCGGTGATGTGACGCCGGTTCGCCAGCCCGGTGAGCGTGTCGTAGCGGGCAAGCTGGTTGATTTCGCGCTCCGACCTTTTCTTGTCGGTGAGGTCGGTGCCGCTGCCGCGGAACCCCTGAAAATTGCCGAGTTCATTGCTGATCGGGTGACCCGATATCGACCACCAGCGTTCCTCGCCGACAACCGCGGCCTGTACCGTCAACTCCTTGAACGGCGTGCGCGACGACAGGCTGAAGCCCAACGTCCGCTCTTCGCTTTCATCGTTGCCGATCCGTTTGCGGATGATGTCGGTGAACGGATGGCCGATCAGGCCCGAGAGAGGGCGTTCGAGCCGCGCCGCGACCGTCGGCGAGATATAGACGAGATGACCGTCGCGATCGGTTTCCCAGAACCAGCCGCGCCCCGCGCGTTCGAAATCGCGCATCAGGTTCAGCGCGCGCTGCTGCTCACTCACGCTCAGGCGCGCCGCGCGCGTGGCGCGGCGCTGATGCCGTACATCCTCGCGCATCATCACGATCAGCAGGCCGAGGAAGACTAGGCCGGCAACCGCGAACGGCCAGGATGCCACGCCGATCGCGCCGCCCAGCGCCGTTGCGCCGGCGAAAGCGAAAAAGGCGGGACGGACGACCGCGCACGCCGACGCCGCGACGAGGAGGGAGCCGATGTGGATCGCCGTGAAGGCATCGAAATGGAGGCTGCCGTCGGGGATCGAGATCGCATCGAACATCGCCGCCGCGTTGAGCAAGGTGCCGATCGCGATCAGCGCCATGCACAGCATCGCCATCAGACGCACCCGACTGTGCGCGATCGGACGCGATGTCCGCATCGCCTGGCCGATCACCGTCAGCGCAACGTCGCATGGCAACCCCGCCGCCATGACGAGCCAGTGCGATGGATGGTCGAGGAAACCGGCGATGCCCGGGAGGAAAGCGAAGGTCAGAAAAGCAAGGACCCGGCCGATCAGCACATAATGCCACAGCTTTGCCACGCGCATCAGGTGCGTCACAAATTCCGGCGAATCGAACAGCGAGTCGCCCGATGGCAAATCGCTTCCTCCCGCCCGGATGATGTTACGCCGAACCCCCAATTTCCTGATATTCCCCGCTTGTCTGATCGCGGCAAATCTCTGGCCGGGAGGGGTTTCCAAATCCTTACCAAATCGCCTTCAATGTCCCCGTTACTGTGCCAAAACGGAAGGGGTTTGGTTTCGGTTCGCAACTTGTTATAGCCGGGTCATGCCCGCCGTCCGCCTGTTTCCGCCCGACCGCTTCTTCGACCGTGCCGAATGGTCGGCGATTACGCGCGCTTCGTCCTGGCAAGGGATCTGGCTGGTCGCGCATGCCTGGATCGTCAGCATCGCGCTCGTCGGCCTCGCGGCCTGGTCGCAGAACCCTGTCGCTTGGCTGCTCGCGATCATCGTTGTCGGTGGACGCCAGCTCGGCCTCGCGATCCTGATGCACGATGCCGCCCACGGCGCGCTCCATCCCAACAGGAAAATCAACAATTTCCTGGGCCAATGGTTGACCGGCGCCGCGGTCGGATCGGACCTGATCGCCTATCGCACCTATCATCTGCAGCATCACAAGTTCACCCAGCAGCCCGAAGACCCCGATCTGTCGCTGTCCAAGCCCTTCCCTACGACGCGCGCCAGCCTTTGGCGCAAAGTGCTGCGCGACATGACCGGGCAGACCTTCTTCAAGCAGCGCATGGCGCAATTCGGCTTCGCTTTCGTTGGATTGAAGGCAATGCTGCGCGGCGAGCAGGGCCAGAAAAGCGGCGCGAGTACGAAGGCCGGAACGCCGTTCAACAAGCAGTCCGACGACGGCATGACGTCACCGACGATCGACATTGCAGGGGCGACGGCGGTGGCGCGCGCGGTCGGACGTTTTCTGGTGGTGCAGGCGGTGCTGCTCGGCCTGTCGCTGGCATTCTATGGCTGGACGCCTTACCTGCTCTGGCTCGCGGGGCTCGCGACGACTTTCCAGCTTTACCTGCGTATCCGCAACATTGCCGAGCATGCGTGTACGACGACGGGTAGCGACGATCCCTTTACCCATGCGCGGACCACCCATGCTGGCTGGCTGGCGCGCGCGACGGTTGCTCCATATTGGGTGAATTATCACGCCGAACATCATCTGTTCATGGGGGTGCCCTGCTATCGGCTGCCGCAGGTTCATGCCGCGCTTGGCCGCGCGGGCAAGCATGATGCGATGACGATCGCGCCGGGCTATGCCGCTGTGCTGCGGCAGGTGACCGCGAAAGGCTGATCAGCCCTCCTGAACGAAACGCGCGCCGGCGCGGTCCTTGACCGTCTTTTCGGGGTCGAAGATCATCCCGTTCATCGCGACATAGACGCCCGGCGGCAAGGTCTGCGCCGCCGCCAGCGCGAAGCCGACGTTGAATTCGGCATCGCTCGCACGCACCGACGCGGGCTGCATCGCCCCCGTCATCACGATCGTCTTGCCGGCAATCCCGGCCAATACGCGGCCGGTGACGACCATCGTGTCGGTGCCGTGGGTGACGAGGATGCGTGACGCATCGCTCGCGGCGACCGCGGCACGGATCGCCTCGCGGTCGGCATCGTCCAGTTCGAGGCTGTCCTTGCGCATCAACTGGGTGACGCGGTGCGGGACGTGGACATTATTCTCGCGCAGCATGTCGGGGATGGCTGCGGGGCCGATCTGGAATTCCGAAAGCGCGTCGAAATAGACTTTGTCGATCGTCCCGCCGGTGGTGAAGATGTCGATGACGTCGCTCATGCCAGCGCCTCGGCGATCAGGCGCCGGCTGTTGTCGATCCCGAACAGCGCGATGAAGCTGCCCATGCGCGGCCCCGCGCTCGATCCGAGCAAAGTTTCGTAGAGCGCCTTGAACCAGTCGCGCAGATTTTCGAACCCATAGGCCTCGTTCTTGCCGATCTCATACACGATATTCTGGATATCGTCGGCCGAGGCGTCGGCTGGCAAGTCCGCGAGCTTGTCGTCGAGTTCCTTCAGCGCCGCCCCCTCGCCGCCCTGCGGCTTGCGGCGGTTCAGCGTCGGCGCGACATAGTCGCGGTTATACGCCATCGCATTGTCGATCAGCCCGTCGAGTTCGGGATAGGTCGCCGCGTCCGCGCCGTCGACATATTGGCCGAGGTAACGCCAGATCTGCTCCTTCGACGCGTCCGCGCCCATCACCCCGACGAGGTTGAGCAGCAACCCGAAGGTCACCGGCAGCTGCGTCGCGGGCACATCCTGCCCGCGCGCGACATGGACATGATGCACGGGATTGCCGAGCTTCTTGTCGCCTTCCTGCGCGGGATAATTGCCACGCATCTGCAGATATTCGTCAACCGCCTTGGGCACCACGCCGATGTGCAACTGCTTCGCGGCCTTCGGTTCGCGGAAAGCGAAAAAGGCCAGGCTTTCCTCGCTGCCATAGCGCAGCCATTCCTCGATCGAGAGGCCATTGCCCTTCGACTTGGAAATCTTCTCGCCCTTTTCGTCGAGGAACATTTCGTAGATCAGCCCCTCGGGCTTGCGCCCGCCGAGCGCCTTGGCGATCTTGCCCGACTGGACGCCGCTGTCGGTCAGATCCTTGCCGTACATTTCATAGTCGACGCCAAGCGCGACCCAGCGCATCGCCCAGTCGACCTTCCATTGCAGCTTCGCACCGCCGCCGAGGATGCTGTGCGTGATCGTCTCGCCCTCGTCCTCGAACGACACCAGCCCCGCGTCGGCATCGACCACCGTTACCGGCACCTGCAGCACGATGCCCGACTTCGGGCTGACCGGCAGGATCGGCGAATAGGTCGCGGCGCGCTCGGCGCGCAGCGTCGGCAGCATGATGTCGAGGATGTCCTGATTGTGGCGCAGGACATTCTTGAGCGCGTCGTCGAACGCGCCCGCCTTGTAACGCTCGGTCGAGCTGACGAACTCATATTCGAAGCCGAACCGATCTAGAAACTCGCGCAACATCGCATTGTTATGATGCGCAAAACTCTCATACTTGCCGAACGGATCGGGAATGTCGGTCAGCGGCTTGCCCAGATATTCGCGAAGCATGTCGCCGTTCGGCACATTGTCGGGCACCTTGCGGAGACCGTCCATATCGTCGCTGAACGCGACGAGGCGCGTCGGCGCGCCGCCGGTCAGCGCCTCATAGGCGCGGCGGACCATCGTGGTGCGGAGCACTTCGTTGAAGGTGCCGATATGCGGCAGTCCAGAGGGACCATAGCCCGTCTCGAAAATCACCGCCTCGCCGCCGGGCTTGCCGTCGGGATAGCGTTTGACCAGCTTGCGCGCTTCCTCGAACGGCCAGGCCTTGGACGTTTGCGCGGGTTCGCGCAGCGAAGGATGAAGATGCAAGTCAGTCATGCCGCGCCCATAGCGGCAAGAAGCGGGAATGGGAAGGAGACGGGCCTTTTTCCCGTCGATCTCACCCGCGCGGCGGCATCGCTGGCATGAAGCTGCTCCGGCGCAGCAATGCGGCCGACACGAGCGAGACCAGCAGCGCGACAGGGAATATCTCGGTCAGCGTCAGCGCCATGCGGAAGAGCGGGTTTTTATATTGCTCGGCCATCACGTTCATCTCGGCAGAGAATTTTGCGATCTCGGCGGCCGGTTTGCCGGCGGCGCGCATATCCTCAACGCTCTGCGCGATATAGTCGGCCATGAAGGTACCGCCGGTCTGCCACATGTAAACTTCCCAGCCGAGAATGTAGAAGAGCGACGCGACGAGCCCGATACCAAGGCCGACGCCCACCGCTTTCCAGAAGGTGATGACGCCACCCAGATTGATATCGCGATACCGCTTCACGCCGATGAATATGAAGATCAGCGCAACCAGCATCGACAGATAGCCGGCGACCATGCCCATTGCGCCATGGTCGGCGACGAAGGTGATGCTGATGAACATACCGATGATGACAATGACGCCCGCGATGGCGCCGTAGACTGCAATGATCCTGCCCATATTCTGTCTCCCCGAATGGTGAATGCCACGGAGGATGGATCGGAACAACGGATGGAATCTATCGCCCAAACGGGTGATTTGACGCGATTAGTCCGATTTTACGGCAGGATGTTCAGCGTCCGCGCCTTCTGCACGGCCTGTGTCCGGCTGGCGACTGCCAGCTTTTCATAAACGCGCGCGACATGCGTCTTCACCGTGTTCGGGGAGATATCGAGCTGCCGCGCGATCACCTTATTGGCGTGCCCCGCCGCCAGCATTTCCAGCACCTCGCATTCGCGTGCGCTAAGCCCCAGCGCGGCGATTGCGGGATCGTTGCGCACAAAGGCCTGGCGCGGCCGCGAGGTCAGCCGGTTGCCGGCCCATATGCCCAGCGCAACGCAGACCAATGCGATACAGACGACGTAGAATTCGCCCGACCAGCGATGCACCGTATGTTTATAATTCAGCCACTCGAGCAGAAGGGCCGCAGCCGCAAGCGCGATGCCGTAAAGGAAGATCGAGCGGGCCATGGTCCCGATAGATCATTATCGGCCATCGCTTGCAACATCGCGCCGCCCCGCACCACTATCGTTACCGGAAAATTTACCATGCGGGCGTAGCGTCCCGTTCATGGATAACTTTCGCACCCCCACTGCTCGCGGCCACAAGCGCACGCCGGTTTCGATCGACGTCACCGTCAACGGCGTCCTCAACTTCATCGAGGGCCGGATCACCGACCTGTCGGAAGGCGGCGCGCGGATCGACGGAGCGAGCATGCCCGCGCGCTCGCGCTGCGAAATCCATTATTGCGGAGAGGTAACCTATGCCGTCGTCATGTGGTCGGAGTTCGACCGCATGGGCGTCCGCTTTCCCTATGAACTGACGCACGGCCCGCTCTACAACGCGCTGAAGCTCGCGCGAAACGCGTCGATGGTCGAGCCTGCGCAGATTTTCCAAGCCGCGCGTCCGATCAGTTTCGGCCGGCGCGGGCTTAACTGAGCGGGATCAAAAGGGCGCGATAGCCACACCGTCGCGCTCATTATCCCAGATCATCGCCATGATCCGCCAGCCACGGTCGGGGTCATTGAACAACTGGATCGAGTTCACGCCGCGCCGCTCCGGCACGGTGTCGTCGGGCGACGCGCGCGCTTCATAGGCGCTCCAGACATGCGCGATATTTCCCAATATATCGATCCGCCGCCCGGTCTCGATCTCGAAAAAGTCGTTCCCGGCAAAGAAGGGCGTCGTGTCGCGCGCATAATCGGCGAGACCCATGCTGCGAAACGTCGCGCGTCCGTCTTCGCCTATCCATGTGCGTATCTGCCGCGCGTCGGGATGAAAACAATTGGCCTGCCGCGACCAGTCGCGCGGCCCCTTGGGGCCGGAGATCATCGCATACATTTCATCGACCACCGCACCGATCGCCGCCGCTTCGCTCATATTGATCGTCCTTTCTCGTTGCGGAGGAGAGGAATTCCCTCCTCCGTTCGCCCTGAGCTTGTCGAAGGGCTGTTCTTTCTTGTAACCAAGCCGCCATGGGGTTCTGGGCCTATATTCTGCACTGCCGCGGCGGTGCTTTCTACACGGGCCACACGGATAATCTTCCTCACCGCATAGGGCAGCATGAATCTGGCACTATGGCCGGCTTCACCGCCGACAAATTGCCCGTCGTTCTTGTTTGGAGCCAGGAATTCTCCACGCGCATTGAAGCATTAGAAGCAGAACGCCAAATCAAGGGCTGGAGCCGTGCCAAAAAGATGGCTCTCATCCGGGGCGACTGGGCCAGGATTTCTGCTTTGGCAAAAGGCAAGAACGGTCCTTCGACAAGCTCAGGACGGACGGATGAATTGTAATCAGGAGGCAGTCGTCCACCTTGCCGCGTTCGCCTTTTGTCCCTAGCGTCGTGCGATGGCCCCCGACCCGCTTTCCCTGCCCGCAATCCATGCGAGTCATATCGGCATCTGGATTGCCGACACGCACGGCCGCGTGCAGCGCGTCGGGCGCGGCGAAGCCATTGCGGCGGTCGCGGCGACGCCGCACTTGCTGCTCAACGCGACGCTGACTGGCGACCGGCTCGGCTATCCCGAACTGTCGGGGCTCGATCTGCTCGAACTGTTCGCTTTCCTTTATCCCGCACGGTTCGCGGTGCCGACCCCGGCGGGAATCGCAGGCGCGGTTGGCCTTAATCCACCGAAAAGCGAAGAGGATATTGCCGCCTTTCTGCCCAAGGCCGCGGCGGCGATGCTCGCCAGCCTTGCCGACCCGAAGTGGCCCGAACGCGAAGGCGCCTGGCACGGGGTCCAGGCCTTGTCGCGCCAGCGCTGGTCATGGTCGCCGCTCGTCCAGCCGCGGCTGTCGCAACCCGATGCCGATGAACGCTGGCTGTTCGCACGGCTGCCCGAGTGGGAAGAACAGCCGCCGCGCGGCGCGCCGCGACAGGTCAATATCAACGAAGAGGACGTGGCGGCGCGGCTCGACCGGCTGACCGGCGACGGAGCCGAACGGCGACCGGGGCAGCAGGATTATGCGCGCGCGACCGCCGCGATCTTCGCGCCGCGCGATCGCAAGGATAGCCCGCAAATGCTTGTTGCCGAAGCCGGTACGGGCATCGGCAAGACATTGGGCTATCTTGCCCCGGCCAAGCAGTGGATCGACCAGTCCGCGGGCGCGATCTGCATCTCGACCTACACCAAGGCGCTGCAACGCCAATTGTCGCGCGAGACCGAAAAGCTTTATCCCGACGCCGCGACGCACCGCGAAAAGGTCGTCGTGCGCAAGGGCCGCGAAAATTACCTCTGCCTGCTCAACCTGGAAGATGCGCTGCAGGGCGGTTTTTCGGGTCGTGCCGCAATCCTCGCGCAACTGGTCGCGCGCTGGGCCGCCTATACGCGCGATGGTGACATGATCGGTGGCGACCTGCCCGGCTGGCTTCCGGCGCTGTTTCGCCGCAACGGCACGACGGCGCTGACCGACCGGCGCGGCGAGTGCATCTATGCCGGTTGCCCGCATTTCCGGAAATGCTTCATCGAGCATTCCGCGCGCGCGGCAACGCAGGCCGATATCGTCATCGCCAACCATGCGCTGACGATGGTGCAGGCGGCGCGTCCGCGCGATAGCGGCGCGCCCGCGACGCGGCTGATCTTCGACGAGGGCCATCATCTGTGGGATGCCGCCGACAGCATGTTCGCGGCGGCGCTGACGGGTCAGGAAGCGGTCGAGATTCGCCGCTGGGTGCTGGGGCCCGAGGGCAAATCGCGCGGACGGCGGCGCGGGCTCGCCGCGCGGCTTGCCGATGTTGCCAGCTATGACGAGGCGGGCGACCGTGCGATCCAGGCGGCGATCGCGGCCGCCGCCGAATTGCCCGGCGATGGCTGGCTCGGCCGCTTGTCGGAAAACGACCCGTGGGGCGCGATCGAACGGTTGCTCGTCGCCGTGCGCGCCATGGTCTATGCGCGCAGCATCGACACGCGCACCGCCGACGCGGGCTATGGGCTCGAAACCGAACTCGCCGACCCCGAGCCCGAACTGGTCACGGCGGCAGCGGGCGCGAGCGACGCAATCGAAGCACTGCTGCGTCCGCTGATGGCACTTGGGAAACGGCTCGAGGCGCTGATCGAGGATCCGCCCGACTGGCTGGACGGACAGGCCCGCGCGCGCGTCGATGGCGCTCGGCACAGCCTTGGCACGAGGATCGACACGCTCGGCGGCTGGCTTTCGCTGCTCGGGCGCGTCGGCGGCCCGGCCGACCCCGATTTCGTCGACTGGCTTGCGGTCGACCGTTACGACGGCCGCGAGTTCGATACCGGCTTGCATCGCCACTGGCTCGACCCCGCCCGGCCGATCGCCGACGTCGTTTATCGCCCGGCACAGGGCGTGCTCGTCACCTCTGCGACGCTGCGCGGCAGCGGGCGGAGCGGCAGCGGATGGGCCGACGCCGACATCCGCACCGGCGCGCGGCATATGGAGGGCGGCGTCCAGCATTTCGCGGTGCCGAGTCCCTTCAATTATGCGCGCCAGTCGGAAGTGCTGATCGTCACCGACATCGCGCGCGGCGATCTCCCTGCCCTTGCCGGCGCCTATAGCCGGCTGATCGAGGCGTCGGGCGGCGGGGCGCTGGGGTTGTTCAGCGCGATCCGGCGGCTTCGCATCGTCCATTCGCGGATCGCCGACCGGCTGGCGCGCGCGGGGCTGCCGCTGTTCGCCCAGCATGTCGATCCGCTCGATACCGGGACGCTCGTCGACATTTTCCGCGCCGATCCGCACGCGTCGCTGCTCGGCACCGATGCGCTGCGCGACGGGGTCGACGTTCCCGGCGATTCGCTGCGACTGGTGGTGATGGAGGGTGTGCCCTGGCCGCGCCCGACGATCCTGCACGCCGCGCGGCGCGCCGCGCAGGGCGGCAGCGCCTATGACGACATGGTCATCCGCGGCCGCATCGCGCAGGCATTTGGCCGCCTGATCCGCCGCGCCGACGATTTCGGCCAGTTCGTGATGCTCTCGCCGAGTTTTCCTTCGCGCCTGCTCAGCGCCTTCCCCGAAGGCACCCCGATCCGCCGCCTGCCGCTCGACGAGGCGGTCAATCATGTCGCCGCGGCGAATGTCGAACGTAGAAAAACCGCCTTTCCAGCCTTTTCACCGTCATAAGTTTCCGGCACAAGGCCTGCGAGTTGAGGGATAGCGCAGCGGCGCGGGGAGCGATTTTTGAAGACTTTGACCATCCTGCGCCACGCCAAATCGGGTTGGGACGTCCAGGTCGAACGCGACTTCGACCGCCCGATCAACAAGCGCGGCGCGCGGGGCGCCGAACTGATCGGCCAGTGGCTGAAGCGGCAGAAGCTGCCCGTCGACCGCATCATCGCCTCGCCTGCGGTGCGCGTGACCGAGACGCTCGACATCTTCCAGCCCGCCGCCGACCTCGACACGATCGAGCCACACTGGGACCGGCGCATCTACCTCGCCTCTGCGGCGACGCTGATCGACGTGATCCGCGACACCGGGAAGGATGCCGAACATCTGCTGATTTCGGGGCATAATCCGGGGCTCGAGGATTTGATCCTGATGCTCGTTCCCGATGTGGCGGACGATGAATTGCGCGCGAAAGTCGAGGAAAAACTGCCAACGTCGGCGCTCGCACGGCTCGAGCTCGACATTGCCGACTGGCACGATCTCGATACGAACAGCGCGCGCTTCACGGGCTTCATCCGCCCGCGCGACCTCGATCCGGCGCTCGCGCCGGCGATGGATAATGATTGAGACCTTAGCTCTGTTTTAACCGAGCGCGGCGGCGAGCCGCTCTCGAAGCGCAACAAGCCGCTCGACCGGAATGCCGGTCTTTCGCACCGGAGTACCGCTGTCGAGCACCTCGCGCGCTAGCGGTGCTCGCGTCGTCGCCACGGCCGCGCCCGGCTCTGACAACGCCTTGCGCGCGCCCTCGACGGTGAAGCCCTGCACATGCAGCAAATGATGGATACGCTCGGCGAGCGCCACATCCTCCGCGCGGTAATAGCGGCGGCGCCCTGAACGCTGGAGCGGCTTCAGCTGCGGGAAACGGGTTTCCCAATAACGCAGGACATGCGTCGGAACGCCGATGCGCACCGCGAGTTCGCCGATGGCGAGCATGGCGCCGGACGCCTTGCCGCCATCGTCGGTCATGTCAGAACCCGGCATGGGTCAGATCCGGCCCGGTTTATTTGCCGGCAACGCGGGCTCGCATCGTCTGGCTGGCGCGAAAGGTCATCACGCGCCGCGGCAGGATCGGCACTTCGATGCCGGTTTTGGGATTGCGGCCGATCCGCTGCGCCTTGTCGCGCAGCACAAAGGTGCCGAAGCCCGAGATTTTCACATTCTGCCCGACCGCCAGCGCGTCGGACATATGATCGAGAATCGATTCGACGATCGCGGCGGATTCATTGCGCGACAGGCCGATCTGCTGATTGATCCGTGTCGCAATGTCTGCCCGGGTGAGCGTCCCTGCTGCCATGATGATCCCTTCCCCCTCACTGAAGCGAATATAGCGATTGAGTCCGCGACAGCCCCCACCGTCACGAGTCCCGTCCGCATATGTAACAAATGCGAATTAATCCGCCAAACTGAAACGGATGGAGCGAGAAGTTGATGCGCCGGAACGAAACGTCAGACGCGGAGGACAGCAGCGCCCCAGGTAAAGCCGCCGCCCATCGCCTCGAGCACGACAAGGTCGCCGCGCTTGATCCGCCCATCGCGCACCGCAAGGTCGAGTGCGAGCGGCACCGAAGCCGCCGACGTGTTGGCGTGCCGATCGACCGTCAGCACGACGCGTTCAGCCGGTAAGCCCAGCTTTTTGGCGGTCGCGTCGATGATCCGCTTGTTCGCCTGATGCGGCACGACCCAGTCGATCTGATCTGCCGACAAGCCGACCTCGGCCATCACTTCGCCCAGTACCGACGCGAGGTTGGTGACGGCGTGGCGGAAGACTTCGCGGCCCTGCATGCGAACGTGGCCGACGGTGCCCGTCGTCGACGGTCCGCCGTCGACATAGAGCATATCTGTGTATTTTCCCTCGGCATGGAGGCGCGTCGCGAGGATGCCGCGGTCGTCGGCGACCTCTTCGGCCGACAGGACGATCGCGCCGGCGCCATCGCCGAACAGAACACAGGTCGTGCGGTCCTCCCAGTCGAGGATGCGGCTGAAGGTTTCCGAACCGATCACCAGCGCATGCTTGGCAGCGCCGGTGCGGAGCATCGAGTCGGCGACCGATACGGCGTAGAGAAAGCCCGAACAGACCGCGGCGACGTCGAAGGCGATGCAATCGGGCGTGCCGAGCAATGCCTGCACCTTGGTGGCGCTGGCCGGGAATGTATTGTCGGGGGTTGCGGTGGCGACGATGATCAGACCGATGTCAGACGGTTCGAGCCCCGCGGCCGCGAGCGCCTGCTTCGCGGCATCGGCGCCCAGCGTCGCGGTCGTCTCGTCGGCCTCGGCGATATGGCGAAAACGGATGCCGGTGCGTTCGACGATCCACTCATCGCTGGTATCGACACGTTCCGCCAGTTCGGCGTTCGAAACGCGCGTGCGCGGCAGGGCCGAGCCGGTACCGGCCAATATGGCGCGCAACGTCATGCCGCGGCGCCGCTACGGAAGTTCGCGAGATCTTCGGTCACCTGACGCGTGATATCCTTCTCGATCAGCTCGGCGCAAAGATGGACGCAGTTTGCGACCCCCTTCGCATCGGCGCTACCATGGCTTTTGAGCACCACGCCGTTGAGGCCCAGGAACACTGCGCCATTGTGGTTGTTGGGGTCGAGGTGATGTTTGAGCAATTCGGTCGCGGGGCGCGAAATCAGGAAGCCGATCTTCGAGCGGACCGACGACGTAAAGGCGCGGCGCAAGAGATCGGTGACGAAACGCGCCGTCCCCTCGATCGTCTTCAGCGCGATATTGCCCGAAAAACCGTCGTGGACGATCACGTCGACATCGCCGCGCGACAGTTTGTCGCCCTCGATGAAACCGGTGAATTCCATCGGCAGCCCCTGCGCGCCGCGGAGCAGCGCCGCAGCGTCGCGGATCTCGTCGGTGCCCTTCAGTTCCTCGGTACCAATGTTGAGCAGCGCGACTCGGGGTTTTTCCAGCCCCATCGCGGTGCGCGCATAAGCCGCGCCCATCACCGCGAACTGGACGAGATTGTTGGCGTCGCAATCGGTATTGGCGCCAAGGTCGAGCATCACGACGTCATTGTCGCCGAGCGACGGCAACAGTGCCGCAAGCGCCGGGCGATCGATGCCCGGCATCGTGCGCAGCGCGAGCTTGGCCATCGCCATCAGTGCGCCGGTGTTGCCTGCGGACACGGCGCCGCCGGCATCGCCGCGTTTTACCGCATCGATCGCCAGCCCCATCGAGGTGCTTTTCGCCTTGCGCAGCGCCTGGCTCGGCTTGTCCTCGCCCGAGACAACGCCGTCGGTGTGGAGGATATCCGACGCCGCGCGCAGGTTCGGGTGATTTTCGAGCGCAGCCTTGATCTGCACCTCGTCGCCGACGAGGATGAAGCGGAGGCCATCATGCTTATGGCGCGCCATTGCGGCGCCGGCGAGCATCATGCGCACGCCGACGTCACCGCCCATCGCATCGATTGCGATTCGCGGTGTCAGTACCATTTAATGCCCTCCGGCTTGATTATTATGCGCCGACCGACACCACTTCACGGCCATTATAATGGCCGCAGGCGTTGCAGAGATTGTGCGGGCGCTTCAGCTCGCCGCAGTTCGGGCATTCCTGAAAGGCTTCAACCTTCAGGCTGTCGTGGCTGCGACGCATGCCGCGCTTCGAGGGCGAGGTTTTTCGCTTGGGAACGGCCATGATATTTCCTGCATTCTAAATAAAGTGTCACGAATCGGCTACCCGGATTTGTCACTTCCGTTGCCGGAAATAACTGGCCCGCCCGCCAAGCCGAAGGCTGTTCCCGGCCAAAAAGGTCAGGAAAATCTTCCGCCGGAGGGTGCCTCAACGCCAGATGGTGTCGGGTGCCGGATCGGGCGCGGCTATAGCGTTTTTGCCCGCAAAGGCAAGCCCATTGCGTCCATCATCTCGAAGGCTTGCCGCCTTGGTTCGGGGATGTCACAGCTGTGTTGCTCGATCACGACAATGTGGCAGCTGACAATGTGGGGGAAGCAACATGATAATATTGCCGATCAGCCTGACGATCGCCGCGGGGGCGGCGCTGCTGAACCTGTGGCTCTCGATCCGGGTCGGCCGCGTCCGCACAAAGGAAAAGGTCTTTATCGGCGACGGTGGCAACGACCTGCTGACGCGGCGCATGCGCGCGCACAGCAACTTCGTCGAAAATACCGCGTTCGTGCTGATCCTGCTCGCCTTGGCCGAACTCGGCCTCGGCTCGTCGATGTGGCTGTGGGGCGTCGGCGCACTCTATCTGATCGGGCGCATCCTGCACGCGATGGGAATGGACGGGATGATGTGGGGCCGGATGGTCGGCACGATCATCACCATGCTAACGCAGCTCGGCCTCGCGATCGGCGCGCTTGCGATCGTCTATCTGACGCCGACGAGCATCACCACCGACATCGTCGAAACCGAAGCCGCAGCGCCGAAATAACCAGCCTAATTGCCGAGGGCCATATCGCTCACGAACGGATTGGTACGCCGTTCGTGAGCGAAATTGCTGTGCGCACCGTGCCCCGGCAGAAAGGTCGTATCACCGCCGAGCGGCCACAATTTCTGTGTGATGGAATCGAGCAATTGCTGGTGATTGCCGCGCGGAAAGTCGGTGCGCCCGATCGATCCCTGAAAGATCACGTCGCCGACGATCGCCAGTTTCGACGGTGCATGATGGAAGACGACATGCCCCGGCGTGTGCCCCGGGCAGTGGATGACGTCGATGGTGAGGTTGCCGACGGTCACCGTGTCGCCGTCGACGAGCCAGCGATCGGGCTCGAACGCTTCGCCCACCATGCCGAACCGCGCGCCATCCTCGGCAAAGGCCTCGATCCAGAAACGGTCGTCCTCGTGCGGCCCCTCGATCGGCACGCCGAGTTCCTTCGCGAGCATTCCCGCCTGCCCGCAATGGTCCATATGGCCATGGGTCACGAGGATCTTCTCGACCTCGACGCCGGTCTGCTTCACCGCTTCCTTGAGCTTGGGCAGGTCGCCGCCGGGATCGACGAAAGCCGCCTTGTTGGTTTCGGTGCACCACAGCAAGGTGCAATTCTGCTGGAAGGCGGTCACGGGCACGATCGCCGCGCGCATCGGAGGATTTGGTGCGTTCATGGCGCCCGATGTGGGGAAATGTGCCGCTGAAGGCAAGAGCGCGGCTCATTAGGTACTGCTGATGGCTGGCTTCGACCAATTGCGGGCATTCATCTCTATTTGTAGATGTTGGCAATGACGCTTTTGGCCAAAACAATGGAAGTCGTGTTCATCCTCGCTGTAGGCACAGGTGTGTTGGCGCACATTTATGGATCTTTGTACTGGTTTCCAATGTGGCGAGCCGGATTCCGCAAGCTGGAGAAACATAAAGGATATCGCAGAAAAGCGGCAATTGGATATACAATATTCGGCATTGCTCTCGCGGTTGCATTTGCAGCTCGCGCCATCGCCGAACGCTGGGGTGGCGGCTGGCAATAACGACCGCTCCCCGTTCCATGGCCGACATTCGATGCCGATGCGGGGCGTATAGCCGCAAACGACCGTTAGTTGCCGCTAATCTCCTCCCTGTGGCGCAGCCATGGGGAGGTGGCAGCCCGAAGGGCTGACGGAGGGGCGTTTGACGCGACGTCGCAGCCCCTCCACCATCGCCTGCGGCGACGGTCCCCCTCCCCACGGCTCCGCCGCAGGGAGGATACGGCGCTCTCGTCACCCCGGACTTGATCCGGGGTCCACGACGACGGCGCAGCTATGGATGCCGGATCAAGTCCGGCATGACGAAAGAGGCTGAGGAAACGTCGGCTCTCCACCCCGAAACAGCCGAGGCCGTCAGCGCAGCGTCATCGTGTCACCTTCGACGTTGACCGCGGCGAGCTTTGCCAGAAAGCTCTGGCCGAGCAACGATACGCCCATATCGGCGTCGATCACCGCGGCTTCGACCTGCCGGACTTCGATCCCCTCGATTTCGACGCTGTCGAGCATGACGGTACGCATCGGGACGTCACCGCCCGCCGTACGCGCGGTGCCCGTGATGGGAAGGCGGTCGACGTCGATGCCAAGCGACCGGGCGTCGCTCCGCGTCAGAGCGACGATCGATGCGCCGCTGTCGACCATGACCCGAATATTCGTGCCGTCGATGTCCGCATCGGCATAGAAATGCGAATCGCCCGATCGCGCAAGCAACACCTCGCGCGGCCGACCCGTTTCCCCCCGGGCTTCAGCCGCGGCCATCGACAGGTCTTTGCGAACCTTGTGCGTCGTCCAATTGTCGTGATTGCCCGAAACGCCATTCGACGTTTCGACGGCATCATCGGACGAAGACCGGCTGGCGACGCTCGCCATACCGACCGAAACCACCGCGATTACCGCAGTCAACCCGAGAAAGCGCCCCAACATGAGGCGCTTTTTCGCAAAAGAGAGTTGGAGATTGGTTAAGCGGGCTCGCCCCGTTCGATGAATGCGCGCCAGGTCGGCGTCTCGCCGCGAATGCTGTAAGCGATCCGCGCGCAGGCATAGTGCCGGCCCGGCCTATTGTCAGCCTCGGCGGCGGTCGTCGGCCATGGTCCGGTGCCGTCACCGCCCGCCGCCCAACAGACGAGCGCCTCTGCCTCCTGCCCATTTTCGATTGCGGCGCGTTCGGCGGCGCCGAGCGACGCCGGCGCACTCCAGCCGAGGATCGCGCGATGAGCAAAACCCTTTGAGAAAAGCGCGGGCAGAAAAGGACTGTCGCGATCGACCAGCAAACCCCGGACGCCCGCACGGTCGGCTGCGGACAGCCACTGCCCGCCAAGCAAAGGCGCCCATTGCGCCTCGTCACGCGAGGCGAGCGCCCTCGCCAACTCGTCCGCCGCAGCCGCGAAGCGCGGCGTCCAAGCCGAACCGGCGTCGAGTGGTGCGAGTTTCGAAGCGGGCTGCGCCACCTCGGGCTCGGTGGGCAGCAACGATGCCGGCGCCGCATATAGGGGGACCGGCAAGGCGAAGACGGCGACAAGCGCCGACGAAATCAGCAAAGCGCGCATGTCGGGAAGTCTAGCAGCAAAGGCTGCATCTGTCATGAACCGGCGGCGAGCCCCTCGCGCAGCCAACCGGGTGCGGCAGCAGCGTCGATATTCTCGGCCCGCCGGTGCTCGACCGACCAGCCAAGTTCGGGCCAGGCGATCACCTGTCGCTTTTCGTCGGCCTCGGCGATCGGCACGACGACGAGCCGCCGGTTGACCTTTTGCCGCCAGTTCATCCGGGCGGTATTTTCCTGCCCGACGTAACAGCCCTTGGTGAAGCTGACGCCGTTCAGTTCCGCCGCGTTGCATTCGAGCCAAAGCGTCGTTCCGTCGCCGAGTTCGGCGCGCCCCTCGGTCACGCCGAGCGCGAGCCGGTGCGCCTGCCACCGCGCGTCGGCCCCCTCCCCCTCATCCGCCGGGGCCAGCCAGCGTTGCCCGAGTCCGGAAAGTCGCGGATCGACAACGCCGAGGTCGCCTTCCGGCGCCCAATGAACGCAAAGCGTCTCTTCGCGCGTGATCGTGATCGCGCGGCGCAGGCGATAGAGCGTCAGCCTTTTGGCGAGA
This sequence comes from Sphingopyxis sp. YR583, assembly GCF_900108295.1. Lineage (NCBI taxonomy): Bacteria > Pseudomonadati > Pseudomonadota > Alphaproteobacteria > Sphingomonadales > Sphingopyxidaceae > Sphingopyxis > Sphingopyxis sp. YR583. The sequence continues at coordinate 190,578 of NZ_FNWK01000005.1, forward strand.
TCGCCCGCCGCGTCGCGCTCGCAGTCGATGAGAATATCGTCGCCGTCGCCCCAGATCAGGAAGTCGAACAGCGCCTTGCCCTGCGCGGTGAGCAGCGCCGCCCACACCGGCAGATTACCCGACGTGTCGTTGGTGACGAGCCCCTGCAGAAAGCCGCGGACGTCCTCCCCCGACAGACGGATGAGGGCGCGGTTGGTCAGCGTTGTCGAGAGGGTGGTATTGGACATGGCGATAATCTAGGGACGCGGCAGCCAAAGCCAAGCCCACTTACGACGAGTCTTTTCGATGACCGACCGCCTGACGATCCGCCGCCCCGACGACTGGCATGTCCATTTGCGCGACGGCGCGATGCTCGATCATGTCGCGCAATATACCGCGCGCCAATTCGCGCGCGCGATCATCATGCCGAACCTGTCGCCGCCGGTCACGACCGCCGAAGAGGGCGCGGCGTATCGCGACCGCATCAACGCGGCGGTGCCCGCGGGGATCGATTTCACCCCGCTGATCGTCGCGTACCTCACCGATCAAAGCGACCCGGACGAGATGGCACGCGGCCACGCGGAAGGCGTGTTCACCGCCGCTAAGCTCTATCCCGCGCACGCGACCACCGGCAGCGCGCACGGCGTCACCGACATCGCAAAGATCATGCCCGTGCTCAAGCGCATGGCCGAAATCGGTATGCCGCTGCTGATCCACGGCGAGGTCACCGACCATGAGGTCGATATCTTCGACCGCGAGGCGGTGTTTATAGAACGCACGCTGAAGGGGCTTGTCCGCGACCTGCCGGACCTGAAGATCGTCTTCGAACATATTACGACGTCCGAAGCGGTCGATTTCGTGATGGCCGCCCCCGCCAATATCGCTGCGACGATCACGCCGCAGCACCTCCACATCAACCGCAACGCGATGCTGGTCGGCGGCATCCGGCCGCACGCCTATTGCCTGCCGGTAGCAAAGCGCGAGCAGCACCGGCTTGCCGTCCGCGCCGCCGCGGTGTCGGGGTCGCCCAAATTCTTCCTTGGCACCGACAGCGCACCGCACGCGGTCCACACGAAAGAAGCCGCCTGCGGCTGCGCCGGCATCTTCAACGCGCCCTATGCGCTCGAATCCTATATCCAGGTGTTCGACGAGGAAGGCGCGCTGGACAGGTTCGAGGGTTTTGCCAGCGAGCATGGCCCGAATTTTTATGACCTGCCGCTAAATGACGCGACGATCACGCTGGAACGTGGCGAAACCGTCGTTCCCGACAAGATCGGCGAAGTCGTCCCCTTCCACGCCGGCGAAACGCTCGGCTGGCGGCTGGTTTCCTAAGCGGCGACCACCCGATCGGCGCGTATCTTGCGCAGCATGTCGAAACTGAACACCGCGATGCTGACCCATATCAGCAGGAAACAGGCGAGCTGCACGGGTTTGAGCGGCTCGCCGAAGACGAACAGCCCGAGCAGGAACTGCACCGTCGGCGCGAGATACTGGACGAAGCCGAGCGCCGCATAGCTCATCCGCCGCGCCGCGGTGGCAAAGAGCAAAAGCGGCACGGCGGTCACGATCCCGCCCGCCATCAACAAGAGACTGATCGACCCGTCCGATCCGAAACCGCGCCCGTCGCCCGCCCAGAGGTAAAAGGCCGAGACCGCCAGCGACGGGATGAGCAGCACCGTCGTTTCGACCGCAAGCCCCGGCAGCGAGCCCACCGGGACGACCTTGCGAATGAGGCCATAGATGCCGAAGGAAAAGGCCAGCGTCAGGCTGATCCACAGCGTATCGAGCGCGCCGGCGAGCAGGATCGCGACGCCGACCCCCGCGATCACGACCGCCACGAGTTGCAACCGCGACAGCCGCTCGCCGAGGAAGATCATGCCGAGCATCACATTGACGAGCGGGTTGAGATAATAGCCGAGGCTCGCCGCGAGCACATGATCGGTGAAGATGGAGAAGATATAGACGAGCCAGTTGACCGCGATCAGCAGCGCGCTGGCTATCAGCAGCCGCAGCGTGCGCCAATCTTTCAGCGCGGTCAGATAGTCGCCGATCTGTTTGCGGAACAGCATGATCACGAAACAGAGCGGCAGCGACCAGATGATCCGCTGGGCAAGCACCTCGACCGGCGGGACGCTGCTGAGCAATTTGAAGAAGAGCGGGACGAAACCCCAGATGCCATAGGCCGCGAGCGCATAGGGCAAGCCGCCCTGATTGCTCCCCGAGGGGGCCGGTGTCTGTGCCATGGCTCTCTGAACTGTCTAAATGATCAGATGATGCCGCCGCCGAGCATCAGGCGGATGACGCCGATGACGATGACGACGATATTGAGGTTCCGCCCGCTCGTCTTGTCCGACATCGCACCGAGCGCGAGGCCGACGACGGCGAAAGGAACGATCACCCAATTCGCCCAGCCAAGCAGCGGGATGAACGCAAAAACGGCCAGAACCAAGGCGATAGCGCCAATGACGAGCGATCCGATATTGAGCATGGCGGAGTTGTCGCATGCCGCTGCCGATGCGGCAAGAGCCTTTCGGTTCATCGACAGGAACACTCAATTCGTCTTGTTGCCTAGGGTTAATGCAACGGGTTCGGCACCCGGCTCGTTTTCCCCTCGAAGCGCCCGGTCCCGTCAAGCGGGATGAGGCGTCGAAACCAGGAAAGGATTTGACATGCGTAATTTCTCGAAGGGTCTGATGGGCGCGTTTGCCGCCGCCAGCGTCGCCCTGACCGCCCCTGCCTATGCGGGTATCGCGGCCCCGGCCAAGGCCGATGGTTTCCATCAGCTCGACCAGTCGTCGAACTTCTATCGCAAGAAGGATCGTCGCTATTACGCCCGTGACGAGCGGATCGGCCGCAACACCCGCGTGTGGCGTGGCGAGGACGGCCGTTATCGCTGCAAGAAGGATAATGGCACGACCGGCCTTCTGATCGGCGGCGCGGTGGGCGGCCTGGCCGGCCACGAAATCGCCGGCGGCGGTGACAAGCTGCTGGGTACGATCATCGGTGCCGGTGCCGGCGCACTGATCGGCCGCGAGGTCGACCGCGACAAATATCGCTGCCGCTAAGGGTTTACCGCAACCGTCTCGAGTACGGGTTCGAGACCCCTCCAGCCCGTACACGCTGATGGCGAGGGCACCGGTTAACGCCGGTGCCCTCAAGCGTATCCGCTTGCCGAATACGCCCTCTTGTCGCAGAAGCGTCGGCCATCTGCGGGAGATTATATAATGTTGAATGGCCCCCTGCTCGTCACCGAGCGGCTGATCCTGCGCCCACCGTCGGCCGAGGATTTCGACGGCTTTGCCGAAATGTGCACCGAGGAAGACACGATGCGCTTTATCGGCGGCACCAGCCCACGGTCGGCCGCCTGGCGCCAATGGTGCACGCTGGCGGGTGCCTGGCATATTCGGGGTTTTTCGATGTTCTCGGTGATCGAGCGCGCGACCGGCGAATGGGTCGGACGACTTGGCCCGTGGGAACCCGACGGCTGGCCCGCCCCCGAAGTCGGCTATGGCGTGCGCGCCAAATTTGCCGGCAAGGGCTATGCGTTCGAGGGCAGCGTCGCGGCCTGCGATTTCGCGGTCGAATTCCTGAAATGGCCCGAGCTGATGCACAGCATCGACCCCGCCAACACGCGATCGCAAGCGCTCGCGAAACGGCTCGGCGCAACGAACAGCGGCCCGACCCGCCTCCCCGCACCGTTCGAGGACGCGCCGGTCGACGCATGGACGCAGAGCGCCGACGCGTGGCGGGTCAAGCGCAAGGAATTCCTGCCTTGAGCGATCGGTATATCGACCCTGAACGCGCGCAGTTCGACGCCTTCAAGGCGCTGCCGCGCGACACCGTTATCCAGATGCTTAACCTCGTTCGCTTCAAGGCTGCGGCGACCTACCCCGACGGGCACCCGCTCGAGGGAAAGGGACTGACGGGCGCCGAAGCCTATGCCAACTATGGCAAGGACAGCGGCCCGGTGTTCCAGCGCGTCGGCGGCAGCGTGGTTTGGAGCGGCACGATGGAAGCGATGGTGATCGGACCGGAGGACGAGCTTTGGGATGCGGCCTTTATCGCCCGATATCCAAACAGCGGCGCCTTCATGGAAATGGTCACCGACCCGGTCTATCGTGAGGCCGTGATTCACCGTCAGGCCGCCGTCGAAACGTCGCGACTGATCCGCTGCGCGCCAAAAGCGTCTCGCTCCGAGACAGTTTTCGGATAACAAAGCCCGGCCCATTAACTCATTTTATTTGGGCCTTTTAGAGCGAAATCGGGCATTCCCCCTCAAGGATAAGGGAGTGTTAGCGATGATGTTGCGCGGAAAATGGCTGGTTGCCGGCCTGTTGATGGCGGCGGCTCCGCTCGCCGGGTGCCGGGACAATCCCGATGCCAAGGCCGAGCTCGCGCCGCTGGACGACGGACTGACCAGCTCCGATCCCGCGATCAAGGGCGCGCTCGAAGACAAGATCATGGTCGACCCCAAGCTCGCGGGTCAGGCGAACAAGAATGCCGTGGGGCCGGGTAACCGACCCGTCGATGGCGGCGTTCCCGGCGTCGCGGGCGGCAAGGCCGCGACCGCCGCCGAAGCCGCGGCAGCGCTGTCGGCCGGGAAATTGCTGACCGCGCCGAAAGCCCTGCCGTTCGAGGCCGGCTGTGACGGCTGCGAAGCGAAGCAGCGCCCCGTTACGATCGGCGCATTGGCCCGCGACCAGAACAAAGGCGCGTGCGACGCCAAGCTGACCTATGGCAACGCATGGGCCGACCGACTGCCCGCCGCGTTCAAAGTCTATCCGCGCGCGACGCTGCGCGAAGCGGCGGGCATCGCCGGCGGCAAATGCAACATCCGCGTCGTCAATTTCCAGACCGCGGCATCGATGCAGGCGGTGCTCGATTATTATCACACGATGGCGATCCGTGCGGGTTATTCCAGCGACCACCGCGTCAACGGCAACGAGCATATGCTCGGCGGCACCAAGGGCGACCTTGCCTATGTGCTGATGATGCGCCGCGACGGCGGCATGACCGACGTCGATCTGGTCGCGTCCGGCGGCAAATAAGCCGACTTACATGACGCAATGAAAAGGCCCCGGGGAGAGGGATACCCCGGGGCCTTTATCATGCTTGCGTGACGAGCAAGCGGTCAGATCTTGTCGCCGAGCGCGCCCTGGATCTTGCCCTTCAGATTCTGGGCTTCGCCCTTGCGCTCCTGCGCCTCGCCTTCGGCACGCAGGCGCTCGTTGTCGGTCGCCTTGCCGGCCGCCTGCTTCACATTGCCGGCAGCTTCATTGGCGAGGCCTTTTGCCTTTTCGGTCAGTTCACCCACGGGGTTTCTCCTTGGCTTTTTAGAGGCGGGAGGGGCTCGCCTCTTGCAGGAGAAACGGGCGGCGCCGTCCGACGTTGCACCGCGTGGGATAAGGCGTTGCAAAGGAAGGATGTAAGGGGCGGCTTGGGTGGGGAGCTGCCATCCCCAGGCCCGAACCCGCCGCCTTAAATCAGCCCCGCCAGCGGGCTCGACGGGTCGGCATATTTGCGCAGGCCCATCCGGCCCGCGAGATAGGCGTCGCGCCCGGCCTCGACAGCGCGCTTCATCGCGCGCGCCATCAGGATGGGATCTTTTGCCTCGGCAATCGCGGTGTTCATCAGCACGCCGTCGCAGCCAAGCTCCATCGCCACCGCCGCGTCGCTCGCCGTGCCGACGCCGGCATCGACGAGCACCGGCACCGACGCGCCCTCGACGATCAGGCGGATCGTCACGCGATTCTGGATGCCGAGGCCCGAGCCGATCGGCGCGCCGAGCGGCATGATCGCGACCGCGCCCGCATCCTCGAGCTGCTTTGCGGCGATCGGATCGTCGACGCAGTAAACCATCGGCAGGAAGCCCTCTTTCGCGAGCACCTCGGTTGCCTCCAGCGTCTCGCGCATATTGGGATAAAGCGTCTTCGCCTCGCCCAGCACTTCGAGCTTCACCAGATCCCAGCCTCCCGCTTCGCGCGCGAGGCGCAGCGTGCGGATCGCGTCGTCGGCGTTGAAGCAGCCCGCGGTGTTCGGCAGATAGGTAATCTTTTTCGGATCGATATAGTCGGTCAGCATCGGCGCGGCCGGATCCGACACATTGACGCGGCGCACCGCGACGGTGACAATTTCCGCCCCCGACGCCTCGACCGCCGCGGCGTTCTGTTCGAAATCCTTATATTTGCCGGTGCCGACGATCAGCCGCGACGTGAACGTCCGGCCGGCGACACTCCACTGATCCGCTGACAACTCAACCGCCTCCTACGAAATGAACGATTTCCAATGCGTCACCCTCGGCGAGCATGACGTCGGCGAGCGTCGAGCGCGGCACGATCTCGCGATTGCGTTCGACCGCGACCTTCTTGACGTCGAGGCCGAGCGACGCGACGAGATCGGCGATGCTGCCTTCGCGCACCTGCCGGGGTTCGCCATTGAGAATGACCGCGATCACCTGAAATCCGCCTCGCTTTGCCTTTTGCCGAGCAGCCCATATAGGGGGAGCATCCTCCGCCGCAACCGAAAGCCCGCGCCTTGCCCGATCCGCAAACCGTTTATGTCCTCAGCGGCCCGAACCTCAACCTGCTCGGTACGCGCGAGCCCGAAATCTATGGCCATGACACGCTGAACGACATCCATGCGCGGCTGGAGGCGCAGGCCGCCGGGCTGGGACTGCGGGTCGAATGCCGCCAGACGAACCATGAAGGGGTGCTGATCGACTGGCTGCACGAGGCCTATGTCGCCGGCGCCAAGGCGGTGCTGCTCAACGCCGGCGGCTATACGCACACCTCGATCGCGATTCACGATGCGATCAAATCGATCAAGGTGCCGGTGATCGAGGTCCATTTGTCGGACCCGATGAAACGCGAAGAATTCCGGCATTTAAGCTATGTCGGCATGGCCGCGGCCGCGCATTTTGCAGGTCATGGCGCGAACAGCTATACGCTGGCGCTGGACGCCGCCGCCCGTCTCTGACAATAGGGCGCATCAAAAACGGGGTCTGAGCGTCCTGATAATGGACGCCGCAACAACAGGAAAATTCTCATGGGTGACCATAAAGACAATGGCATCAACATCGATCCGGCATTCGTCCGCGCACTGGCCGAATTGCTCGACGATACGCAGCTTTCGGAAATCGAGGTCGAGGACGGCGAGCGCAAGGTTCGCGTCGCCCGCACGCTGACCGCCGCCGCCGCACCTGTCGCTTATGCGCCTGCGCCGATCGCAGCGCCCGCCGCCGCCGCGCCCGCTGCTGCGGCACCTGCCGCGGCCGCCGCGCCTGCCACCGATAATTTCGCCGACGCGGTGAAATCGCCGATGGTCGGCACCGTCTATCTCGCGCCCGAACCCAGCGCCCCGAACTTTGCCGCCGTCGGTTCGGCGGTAAAGGCCGGCGACACGATCCTGATCATCGAGGCGATGAAGGTGATGAACCCGATCACCGCGCCCGCTTCGGGTACGCTGAAGGCCGTGCATGTCGAGAACAGCCAGCCGGTCGAGTTCGACCAGCCGCTGTTCACCATCGGCTGAGGCCCCACATATGGGCATTGAAAAGCTTCTGATCGCCAACCGCGGCGAGATCGCGCTGCGCATCCATCGCGCGTGCCACGAAATGGGCATCAAGACCGTCGCGGTGCATTCGACCGCCGATACCGACGCGATGCATGTCCGGCTGGCCGATCAGGCCGTTTGCATCGGCCCGCCGGCCGCGAAGGACAGCTACCTCAACATCCCCGCGATCATCGCCGCCGCTGAGATTACCGGCGCCGACGCGATTCACCCGGGCTATGGCTTCCTGTCCGAAAACGAGCGTTTCGCCGAGATCATCGAAGCGCATAATATGATCTTCGTCGGGCCCAAGCCCGAGCATATCCGCACGATGGGCGACAAGGTCGAGGCGAAGCGCACCGCGGTCGCGCTCGGCCTGCCGGTCGTTCCGGGTTCGCCGGGCGCCGTCACCTTCAACGAGGAAACGAAGACGCTCGCGAAGGAAATCGGCTACCCCGTCCTGATCAAGGCCGCCTCGGGCGGCGGTGGGCGCGGCATGAAGGTCGTTCCCGACGAGGACAGCCTCGAAAGCCTGATGGGTCAGGCTTCATCCGAAGCGGCGGCCGCCTTTGGCGACCCGACCGTCTATATGGAAAAATATCTCGGCAATCCGCGTCATATCGAATTTCAGGTCTTCGGCGACGGCAAGGGCACCGCGATCCACCTCGGCGAACGCGACTGTTCGCTCCAGCGCCGCCACCAGAAGGTGCTCGAAGAAGCCCCCTCGCCGATCATCTCGGCCGAGGAACGCGCGCGCATGGGCGGCATCTGCGCCGATGCGATGGCGAAAATGGGCTATCGCGGCGCAGGCACGATCGAGTTCCTGTGGGAAAATGGCGAGTTCTTCTTCATCGAGATGAACACGCGCATCCAGGTCGAACATCCGGTGACCGAAATGATCACCGGTTTCGACCTCGTCCGCGAGCAGATCCGCATCGCGGGCGGCGCCGGGCTTTCGGTCAAACAGGAAGACCTGGAATTCCGCGGCCATTCGATGGAATGCCGCATTAATGCCGAGGATCCGCGCAGTTTCCTGCCCTCGCCGGGCAAGGTGACCAACTATCACGCCGCGGGCGGCATGCACGTCCGCGTCGATAGCGGGCTCTATGCCGGCTATTCGATCCCGCCCTATTACGACAGCATGATCGGCAAGCTGATCGTCTATGGCCGCACGCGCGAAAGCTGCATGATGCGGATGCGCCGCGCGCTCGAGGAAATGGTGATCGGCGGCGTCAAGACGAACATCCCGCTTCATCAGGCGCTGCTAGCCGATCCCGACGTCATCCACGGCGACTATACGATCAAGTGGCTCGAGGAATGGCTGGCCAGACAGGACGAAGCGGCGAAAGACTAGTCGCACCGGCCATCCCGGCATTGGAGCTTTGGAACTGCGACGGACTGTGCCGCAGCTCACTTTAACTGTGGATGTTTTTTGGCTATGGCCTTTAACCATGGCCAAAAACACTCCCATTTCCGCGCGTCACACTGCGGCGCTTCTCCTCCCGCTGAGCCTGCTCGCGGCCCCTGCCCTCGGGCAGCAGGTCAAGGAGGATTCGGTCATCCTGCAACCCGACAAGGTCAAGGATGACGCCCCCGTGGTTGCGGCGCAGATCGACATGCCGAGCTGGTCGGAAGACAATGCGACCGCACTGTTGAGCTTCATCGAAAAGGTCGGCGACGAAGGCCTGTTTGCGAAGGATTACAACCCCGACGGCCTTGCCGCCGCGATCCTTGGCGGCGACCAGGCGAAACTCGACAAGACCGCGACCGACAGCTTTCTGCTGCTCGCGACGCATTTGCGCGACGGGCGCACGCCCAATGCGGCGCGCAAACAATGGTTCATGGTCGACAGCGACGGCGACAGCGAGCCCCTTATCTCGCTTCTCACCGCGGCGCTCGGTGCCGGCACGGTGAAGGAAACGCTCGCCACGCTCGACCCGGTGCATCCCGATTTCGCGGTGCTCAAGGCGTCGCTCAAAAAGGCGAAGACCCCTGCCGACGCCAATGCCATCCGCGTCAACATGGAACGCTGGCGCTGGATGCCGCGCGCGCTCGGCGAACGCTATGTCGTCAGCAATGTTCCCGAATATGTGACGCGCGTCGTCCATGGCGGTACGATCATCGCGACCCACAAGGCCGTGGTCGGCAAGAATTCGACCCCGACGCCGCAGCTCAACCCGATGGCGACGGGCATCATCGTCAACCCGACGTGGACGCTGCCGCGCAGCATCATCAACGAGGGCATCGGCGCGACGATCGCACGCAATCCCGCCTCGGCGCGCGCGCAGGGCTATACCTGGACAGGTAGCGGCAAAACGCTCTCGGTCGTCCAGCAGCCCGGCGCGAACAATGCGCTGGGCGTGATGAAGATGGAGATGCTCAACCCGCACGCCATCTACCTCCACGACACGCCCTCGAAGGGCGCCTTCGCCGCCGCCGCGCGCGCGTTCAGCCACGGCTGCATCCGCACCGAGCGGGCGCTGCACTTTTCGGGCCTGATGGCGGTGATGTTCGCCGGAAAAAGCCCCGAGGAATTCGGCGAAGCGATCGCAAGCGGCAAGACGACGCGCTTCGGCTTCGACAGCCCCTTCCCGGTCTATGTCGCCTATTGGACCGTCATCCCCGACGGCAAGGGCAACGTGAAGAAGCTCTCTGACATCTATGGCCGCGATGCGCCCGTAGTCGCGAGCTTCGCCAAGCCAGGCCGTCCGACCGCGACGATCATCGCGCCGAAGCCGCCCGAAGTCGTGCCGACGGTGACGACGGCGCGCGCGACGACGCCGGGAACCAGCGGAATTTATTGAACAGCACCCCGGCTTGCCCGGGGCGCCCTTCTGCGGATTTAATCCTTCTCGCCGGTTTCGACCAGCCCGTGGCCCACGCTCACGCGCTCGTCGAAGACGAAGCAGCTGCCGTGCCAGCGGCTTTCGGCCTCGGGCACCTGTTCCAGATAGGCGAGAATGCCGCCTTTCAGGTGGACGACATCCTCGACGCCCTCATGGCGGAGAAAGGCGGTCGATTTTTCGCAGCGGATGCCGCCGGTGCAGAACATCGCGACGCGCTTGCCCGCAAAGCGGTCGGCATTGGCGCGCCACCAGTCGGGGAAGTCTCCGAAGCTTTTCGTCTCGGGATCGATCGCACCCGCGAAGCTGCCGTAACCGACCTCGAAACCGTTGCGCGTGTCGATGAGCACCGTGTCGGGATCGTCGACGAGCGCGTTCCAGTCGGCGGGATCGACATAGGGCGCGGCTTCGCGCGCCGGGTCCAGCCCCGGCACCTTCATCGTGACGATCTCTTTCTTGAGCCGCACCTTCATCCGCCCGAACGGCATGTCGGCGGCGGTCGAATATTTGACATCGAGCGCGGCGCAATCGGGCAGCGCACGGATATGACCCAGAACCGCCGCGATCCCCGCCTCGGTTCCGGCGATCGTGCCGTTGATCCCCTCGCGCGCCAGAAGCAGCGTGCCCTTTACTCCTTCGGCCGCGCACAGCTCGAAAAGCGGCTGGCGCAGGGCGGCGGGATCGTCGAAGGACGCGAAGCGATAGAGGGCGGCAACCTGGAACATGCGCGCGCCATGTAGGCGCGATTGGGCTCTAGCGAAAGGGATCGTGCCGCCCGGTCGCATATTGCGCCATCGCCATAGTCGTCCATTGCGCGTTGACGCGGATGCAGCTGGGGAAAACGCTGGCGTCGGTGACGAACACATTCGTCGTGCCATGGACGCGGCATTCGGGGTCGACGACGCCATATTGCGGATTTTCGTTGATCGCATTGCCGCCGTGCGGGTGGCTGCTCGATAACGTCACATCGTCCTGTTCGCGGATCGCCGCCTTGAAGAAGGCATCGATATCCATGTCGGGCGTGACCTTTTGCCCCTTTGCGAGCGCCGGATAGCATTCGAGCGCGCCGGCCGCGAAATGCACCTTGGTCAGCGTCGCCATCGCGCGGCGCAGCATCGGCAGGTCGTCGTCGACGTCGAGACGGAATTTGAGCTTTCCGTCGACGATCTGCCCGCGCCGGTCGGCGGGAAAGAGGATGCCCGCCGAATGGACGCGGCCGAAATTCTTCATCCGCTGCGAATGGTCGGCGAACCAGCCGGGCATCAGCGACGCCATCGACATCGGCGGCTGAAAATGGCTTTCGAGCAGGAAATCGCCGCAGTCGACATAGCTCGACATCTGATCCTCGTCCCACGCATCGCCGCCCGCACCCTCCGGCATCAGCGCGACGACCGGCGAAGCGACGTTGAGCGAAACCTGATAGCCGGTGCCGTCGATGTCGCTGCGGTCGAGTAGCTTCGACGAGGCGATCGTGCCCGCCGCGACGACGACGCCAACGCGCGCGCGGACGAGGCGGCTCGATCCGTCGGGCAGGATCAGCTTCACCGCCTCCGCCTCGCGCCGGCCGTCGGCGGCGGTCTGCCACAATATCTGCTGCGCCTTGGTATCGGGCAGGATGCGTGCGCCGCGATCGCGGCACGCCTGCGGCAGATAGGTCTGCGCGACCCCCATGCGGCGGCCATAGGCGCAGCCCGAATTGCAATAGCCGCAATAGGCGCAGGCGGTCGGCGTATTCGGCGGGCCGAAATTCTTGTCGAACCAGTCGGTGATCGCGCGCTTGTCCATCGGGTTGTCCGAGGTGTCGGCATAGGCGTGCCAGCCGTTGATCAGGTGCGGACCGTTGTGGCGTCCGCTGCGCGGCTCGATCCGCGCGATGCCGAGCATGTCCTTCACCGCATCATAGCTGTCGTGAAAGGCCGCCGCGTCGACCGGCGCACCGATGATGGCCCATTTGGCGAGCACATCCTTCGCATCGGGGTGTGTCCGGCCGGGTTCGTTGACGCGCAAACATATCCCGTTGTTGATCGTCGACGATCCGCCGACGCAGCGCCCTTGGAACACGACGAAATCGCGGTTCGTCGTCGTCTGGACCGCGCCATGTTTGTAGAGCCTCGCGATCATGTCGAGTTCGTGATGGGTGATCGCATGGCTGGGGTAGAAGGGCCCCGCCTCGACGATCAGCACCTTATAGTCCCAACCCGCAATATTATAGGCCGCGACCGCCCCACCCGCGCCCGAACCGATGACGATCACGTCATATTCGTCCTCGAGGCTGTTGGCATCGAGGATATGTGCGGGGTCGATTTCTCGCCCGCGGACGGGGGCGAGCGGCATGTCGTAGCTGCCGCGCTGACGGAATTTGGGCAGCGTGAAGCCGATCTGGCGGTGGACGGGGTTGGCCGCATTCGCGTCCTGATCGCCGGGTTCGAGCCCAGGCTGCCAGTGGCCATAATAGCAGGCGTAGATGATCCCGCGCAGCCGGCCCATATCTTGAAACAGGTCGATGCTGCTGTCGCGCATCCGATCCTCGATCCGCTCGACGCGCGTCGCGACATCGACCTCGGCAAACATCGGCCCGAGAACGATTTCGGTCGCGGTCAGCGAGAGCTGGATTTCCTTGAGCTTGGTGCCGCCGATCTTGCCGAACAGCTCTGTCACATTGGCGACGACCTGATCGGGCGTGATCGCCATCTCGGCGCCGTCGAACAGCGCCTCGGTCAATGCCTTCAAAAATTTGAGCTGCCCGAAATTAAACGGTGCCGTCATCGCCCTGCCCCCAGATTACCGCACACTGCAAATGCCGCGTTATACCGGGCGCGGGCAAGCTGTATTGTACGGGATCGCCAGTTATGCGGTGCGGGCGAGCGTTTCGGCGGGCAAGAACGGCTCCACGGCGGCCATTGCGCGCGTCACATAATCCGCTTTCTCACCGACGGGCGCGACATAGTGGAGCGCCTCTTCCGCGGCCGCCGTCCCGGCGAGCCGAGCGATGATCCATGCCGCAAGATATTGCGACGCAAGGCATCCGCCCGCGGTTGCGACATTGCCGTGCGCGACGAAGGGCGCGTCGAGCACCTCGACTCCCGCCTCGATCACCCACGGCTTGGTCGTGAGGTCGGTGCAGGCGGGGAGATCGCCGATCAGTCCGAGCTTCGCGAGCAGCAATGTTCCCGAGCATTGCGCCCCGATCAACTGACGCGCCGGATCGAGCCGGATGCGGCCGAGCATCAGCGGGTCGGCCGCGATCTCGCGGGTCCTGATGCCGCTGCCGATAATCACCGCGTCGGCCTTGGCTGCGAAGTCGAGCGGCTGCTGGCGCTCGATCGTTACCCCGTTCATCGAGGTCACGCGCGGCGTCGGCGCGGTGATATGCGCTTCCCAACCCTGCCCGCGCAGGCGGTTCAGGATGGCGGCGGCGACGAACGAGTCGAGTTCGTTGAAGCCGTCGAAGGTCAGCACCGCAATCTGCACGTCAAAACTCCTTGTACAAAAGCCGGCTTATATCGCGCCTTCGAAGATATCCTCAAGCCAGCGCACGCGCGCCGCATCGTCGCGGGGCGACGCGAGATAGCGGCCCCATGCGCCGCTTTCGTGCGCGACGATGCCGAGTTCCCAGACGCAGAAGGTCGGACGAACGACGCCCGCAGCAGGGGGACAGGCGGGATCAAAGGGCGCGAAGGCCTGCATGTCGCCTTGGCGATACCACACTGCCTCCCACAATTCGTTCGATCCACGCCACACCGACAAAAGCAGGAAATAAAAATCGGCGCCGCAGCGGTGGAGGATGACGAAACCGCAATCGCCGGCCGCCAATGTCGTCGAAGCGTGCCGGTCGAACCAGTCCGCGCAATATTTTGCCACGTCATCCGGAACCGGGGCATCGACCGCGGTCAGATGATAGAGTTTCAGCGCCGCGCCGCCCATTTCGGCGACGCCGCGAAAGACAGCGTGCTTGGGATAGTGACGATAGGCAGGATCGACGGTGACGGACATGGCGGACCTCATCTCTGTTCCGCTTATGTTCTAATCGTCGCCGATCCTCCCGGCAATCGTCTTTTGGCTCAGGCCGCCTTTTTTGCCTGCCGATATTTGTGGAGCAGCGGTTCTGTGTAGCCCGATGGCTGCGTTACGCCTTCGAAAATCAGGGCGCGCGCCGCTTGATATGCGATGCCGTCGGGCGTCAGCTTTTCGTAAAGCGCGTCGCCAGCGTTCTGCGCATCGACCTTCGCCGCCATGCGCGCCAAGGCGGCATCGACCTGCTCGGCGGTGCAGACACCGTGGAGCAACCAGTTGGCGAGCGCCTGACTGGCGATGCGCAGCGTTGCACGGTCTTCCATCAGGCCGACATCGTCGATGTCGGGCACCTTCGAACAGCCGACGCCCTGATCGATCCAGCGCACGACATAGCCGAGGATGCCCTGGCAATTATTGTCGAGCTCGCGGGTGATTTCGGCGTCGCTCCAGTTGCGGCCGGTCGCGACGGGGATGTTGAGCAGGCGGTCGAGCGAGGGCACTGCCTCGCCGGCGATCTCGCGCTGGCGGGCGAACACATCGACCTGATGATAGTGCAGCGCGTGGAGCGTCGCCGCGGTCGGCGACGGCACCCATGCGGTGTTCGCGCCCGATTTCGGGTGGCCGATCTTGGCGTCGAGCATCGCACGCATCAGGTCGGGCATCGCCCACATGCCCTTGCCGATCTGCGCCTTGCCCGAAAGCCCGCAGGCAAGGCCGATGCGGACGTTGCGGTCCTCGTAGGATGCGATCCAGTCGCTCGCCTTCATCTCACCCTTCGGGATCATCGGGCCCGCGCGCATCGAGGTGTGGATCTCGTCGCCGGTGCGGTCGAGGAAGCCGGTGTTGATGAAGACGATGCGGTCCTTCACCGCTTCGATGCAGGCGGCGAGATTGGCGCTCGTGCGGCGCTCCTCGTCCATCACGCCGACCTTCATTGTGTGGCGCGCGAGGCCGAGCATATCCTCGACCGCGTCGAACAGGCGATTGGTGAAGCCGCACTCCTCCGGCCCGTGCTGCTTGGGCTTCACGATATAGATGCTGCCCGCGCGGCTGTTGGTCAGCGTGCCGAGGCCCTTCAAATCGTGGAGCGAACAGAGGCTGGTGATGACCGCATCGCAGAGCCCCTCGGGCGCTTCGGAGCCGTCGGCGAGCCGGATCATCGGCGTCGTCATCAGGTGGCCGACGTTGCGGACGAACATCACGCTGCGACCGTGGAGCAGGAAGGGCTCGCCCGACGGCGAAGTCCATTCGCGGTCGGCCTCCATCGCGCGCGTCACGGTTTGACCGCCCTTGGCGAAGCTTTCGACGAGGTCGCCGCGCATCAGGCCGAGCCAGTTGGTGTAGCCGAGCGCCTTGTCCTCGCCATCGACCGCGGCGACGCTGTCTTCGAGGTCGATGATCGTCGTCAGTGCGGCTTCGAGGATGACGTCGGCGATGCCGGCAGGGTCGGTCTGACCGATCGCACTCGCCGAATCGATCACCAGTTCGATGTGGAGGCCATTGTGCCGGAGCAGGATGCCGCCGGGCTTCGTGCCGACGCGTTGCGCGGGATCGGCGAGGATGAGATCGCCGCCCTGCCAGTCGGCCCAGCTTCCCGAGGCGAGCGGGGCCGCTTCGTCGAGGAACGCCTTGGCGCGCGCGATCACCGCAGCGCCGCGCGTCGCATCATAGCCGCCGGGCCGTGCCGGCGGCGCGTCGAGTGCGTCGGTTCCGTAGAGCGCATCGTAAAGGCTGCCCCAGCGCGCATTGGCGGCGTTGAGCGCGAAACGCGCGTTCAACGCGGGGACGACGAGCTGCGGACCGGCCATCGTCGCAATCTCGGGATCGACATTCTGCGTGCCGACCTGAAACGGTGCGGGTTCGGGGACGAGATAGCCGATGTCGGCGAGGAAAGCCCGATAGGCAGCAGGATCATGCGCCTGTCCGGCGCGCGCTTCATGCCAGGCGTCGATCTGCGCCTGCAGATCCTCGCGCTTTGCCAGCAAGGCGGCATTCTCCGGCGCAAATTTGCCGAGCAGGCCCGCGAAATCGCTCCAGAATTTACCGACATCGAGCCCCGTTCCCGGCAGCGCACGCTGCTCGATGAAATCGGCAAGACGCGAATCGACGGACAATCCGGAACGATCGAGATATTCAGTCATGTAAGCACCCTCTGGTCGGCGCGGCTGCGCCAGTGAATCCGGGGAGGAAAGGGCCGCCGGGCTATGCCGCGATTGGTTTCAATTGGCAATGGAGCTTTCCAAACCCGTTCGTATATATTATGCTGCAACGCACAACATAATAAACTCTCCCCAAGAACGATCCTGGAAATCATGGACGACACACGACTGAAACTGATGGAAGCCATCGCCCGCAAACGGCTGGTGACGGCGCAATATAATGGCCAGGTGCTGACGCTGGCTCCCCACCTGCTGTTCGAACGCCGCGGCGACCTGTTCGTCAGCGCGCTCAACCTCAACAAGAGCTGGCGGTCGGACGAAGATCCACGCCTCGGCCATTTCAAGCTCGGCGGCCTCGCATCGATCGAACTTAGCGAAGACGAGTTCGATCCCCTTCCCGGCTTTGAACCCGCGCCGCCGCGCGAAGAAGACACCCCCCTCCTCGCGGTCTGAAATCAGGGCGGTCTGAAATCAGGCAACCCCGAGTGCTGGCGCCGGCGCCAGTTCGGCGATTGCGACGCGCACCTGATTCCGCCCGCTGGTCTTGGCACGGTAAAGCGCGGTGTCGGCGCGATGCAGCAGGTCGGGCAGATTTTCGTGCCGCATCGCCTGGGCCACGCCAAAAGAGGCGGTGAAGCGGCGATCGACGCCGAGTACCGGCAATTGCGCCGCCGCGAAGTCCGTGCGAACCGCCTCGGCATATAGGCGCCCGTCGGACAGCAGCGCCGCCGGCAACAGGACCGCAAATTCTTCGCCGCCGACGCGGCCGACGATGGCGTCGGACGGCGCGGCTTTGGACAGCATTGCCGCAAAATGCGCGATAACCCCGTCGCCCGCTGCGTGACCGAAGCTGTCGTTGATCTGCTTGAAATGGTCGAGGTCCGCCGCGATCATCACCATATCTTCGTCGCCGCGCTGAAGCGCCTCCTCGGCATGGCGTTCGAACCCGCGACGGTTCAGGACGCCCGATAGCGGATCGGTCTCCGATCGGGCGATCATCTCGGCCGTCGTGTCGCGCATCGTCACCAGCAGCATCACAAGGCCGGTCGCCATCAGCACGACAACGCTGCCGCTTTGCGAGATTGCCGCATAAGTCGTCGACATATAATCCTGCGGCGAGCGCCCCGTCCCCACCATCATCGCGAACAGCGGCTTCAGAAGATAGATCAGCGCCGAGACCGCCTGAAGCACGACCAGCAGCAGGTCGAGCGGCTGCCTACGTCCCGAGCGCCAGATCATGACGCCGAACAGCGCCTGCATGGCGAAATAGGGCAATTGATAGAGCGTCAGACGCAATATCGAGCCATAGGCCATGCTGAAGATGACGGGCACCAAAAGAACAGTTGCGATCCAGATCGCCGTCATCGCGGTCCAAGGCGGCTCGACGCGATAATGGCGCGCGACCCCGATGAGCGCGAAACTGAGTGCCGAGAGAAAGACGAGGAAGATGCCGACGCTCGCAGGCACAGGGTCCGTCTGTTGCCGAAGCAGGAATTCCAGGCTGACGTTGACGATCCCCATGCCGCATCCGAGCGCAAGCCACCCGGCGCCGCGCGCCAGCCGGTTGGTTACGGCGACCACGGCAAAGGCCACGGCAAAAATGCCGGCCACAGAGATATTGATGCCAAGAACAAAGGCAGCAGTCATCGACCCACTCATCATCAGTCCGGGCAGCGTAGCGACGCTGTTCCGAACTTTCGGTTAATGCATTGCGATTCGGTGCAAATCACCCGCTCCTTACCCAAAGACGCGGCGCACGGCAGTGACTTGCTGCACAGCGAAGACAAAATAGCCGGCCGGGGGTGCAAAAGCCGCTCGCCGCTCGCTATAGCCCAAGCATGGCCAATCTTACCGCAACCGAAAATGCCGCACTCGAACGCGCTGCCGACGCGCCGATGCTGGCGCAGGTCGAGACATGGGCAGCGATCAACAGCGGCACCGGCAATCTGGCGGGATTGAAGACCGTCGCGGGCAAATTGGCCGATGCTTTTGCGGTGCTACCGGGCGATGTCCGGCTCGTCGCCGCCGATCCGGTCGAAAGCGTCGACAGCGCGGGCACCGTCAACATAATCCAGCGCGGCGACCATCTGCATGTGCGCGTGCGGCCCGAGGCGCCGGTCCAGTTGCTGCTGACCGGACATATGGACACGGTGTTCGCCGCCGATCATCCGTTCCAGACGCTGAGATGGCTGGAGGACGGCGTCCTCAACGGCCCCGGCACCGCCGATATGAAGGCGGGTATTTCGGTGATCCTAGCGGCGCTCACCGCGCTCGAAACCTCGCCGCTCGCCAGCCGCGTCGGTTATGACGTGATGATCAACAGCGACGAGGAAACGGGAAGCCAGGCATCGGCGCGGCTGATCGCCGAGCTGGCGAAGGGCAAGACCGCCGCGCTGACCTATGAACCCGCGCTGCCCGATGGCACGCTCGCCGGGGCGCGGCCGGGCAGCGGCAATTTCTCGGTCGTTGTTCATGGCCGCGCCGCACATGCCGGGCGCAATCCGCAGGACGGGCGCAACGCGCTGCTCGCCGCCGCCGATCTTGCGCTGCGCCTCGGCGCGCTCAAATCCGATACGCTGAAGGTCAACCCCGCGAAGATCGACGGCGGCGGACCGAATAATATCGTCCCCGATCAGGCGATCCTGCGCGTCAACATGCGCCCCATGACCCCCGATGCGATGGCGGCGGCCGAAGCGGCATTGCGCGATACGATCGCCGCGATCTCACGCGAGCATGATGTGCATTGCCACGTCCATGGCGGCTTCAACCGTCCGCCCAAGCCGGTCGATGCCGCCGCGACGCGCCTGTTCGAGCTGGTGCGCGACTGCGGCGCGGCGCTCGGCCTGCCGCCGATCAGCTGGAGCGCGACCGGCGGCGTGTGCGACGGCAACAATATCGCGGCGTGCGGCGTTCCCGTGGTCGACACCATGGGCCCGCGCGGCGGCGCAATCCATTCGTCGGACGAATTTCTGATCGTCGACAGCCTCGCCGAACGGGCCAAGCTGTCGGCCCTAACCATGACAAGAATAGCGGAACGGGGGACTGTGTGAATTATGTGATCCGGGCGGCCAAGCCGGGCGACCTGCAAAGCATTTACGAGATGGCGAAGCTGACCGGTGGCGGCTTTACCAATCTGCCCCCCGACAAGAAGGCGCTGTCGGCGAAGCTCGAACGCACCGAGGCGTCGTTCGCGAGCGACAAGGATTATCCGTCGGACGAGCTGTACCTGCTGGTACTCGAAGATATGGATAGCGGCGAAGTGCGCGGCACCTGCCAGATTTTCGGTCAGGTCGGCCAGCGCTGGCCCTTTTATTCCTATCGCATCGGCACCGACAGCAAGCATAGCGAGCAGCTCGACCGCACGTTCCACGCACAGGTGCTGATGCTGAGCAACGACCTCAACGGCGCGTCCGAAGTCGGGGGCCTGTTCCTGCACCCCGCGGCGCGCGCCGGCGGGCTGGGGCTGTTGCTCGCGCGATCGCGCTACCTGTTCATCGCGCGGCACCGCGCACGCTTCGGCGACCGCATCCTCGCCGAACTGCGCGGGGTGATCGACGAGGCGGGCGGGTCGCCTTTCTGGGACGGCGTCGCGGGCAAATTCTTTGGCATGAATTTCCAGGAAGCCGACCAGTTCAACGCGGTCCACGGCAACCAGTTCATCGCCGACCTGATGCCCAAGCACCCCGTCTATATCGCGATGCTGGGCGATCATGCGCGCAGCGTCATCGGTGTGCCCCACCCGACCGGCCGCGCCGCGATGCGCATGCTGGAGAATGAGGGCTTCGCATTCGAAAATTATGTCGACATCTTCGACGGCGGCCCGACGATGACCGCACGCACCGATCAGGTCGCGAGCGTTCGCAACGCCAAGCATATCGAAATTTCGGCGATCGCCGAGACGGGCGACGATGCGCTGGTCGCGACGGGGCAGCTTGCCGATTTCCGCTGCTGTTTCGGCAAGGTCGGCGCGGGTTCGACGATCGACAGCGAGGCCGCGAAATTGCTGGGCGTCGGCAAGGGCGCCGAGGTCAGCTGGATCGGCCGCTGACATGCTCACCGAAATCAATTTCGACGGGATCATCGGCCCGAGCCACAATTATGCGGGGCTGAGCCGCGGCAATATCGCGTCGGCGAACAATGCGGGCGATGTCTCGCAGCCGCGCGCCGCGGCGTTGCAGGGCATCGAGAAGATGCGCCACAATCTGGCGCTTGGCTTGCCCCAGGGCTTCTTCATGCCGCTCGATCGCCCCGATGCGCCATGGCTGAAAACGCTCGGTACGACGCCCGAGGATGCCGAGGGACATTTACGCGCGCAGGCCTGGTCGGCATCGTCGATGTGGGCCGCCAACGCCGCGACGGTTTCCCCAGCCCCCGACAGCGCCGACGGCAAATGCCATCTGACGGTCGCGAACCTCGTCACCATGCCGCACCGCAGCCACGAATGGCCGGGCACGCTCGCGCAGCTTCGCCTTGCCTTCGCGCACCCTGCCTTTGCGGTTCACGCCCCCGTCCCGGCGCCGTTCGGCGACGAGGGCGCGGCGAACCATATGCGGCTGTGCAGCGGGCATGATGGGCAAGGCGTCGAAATCTTCGTCTATGGGTTAAGTGGCGGACGTTTTCCGGCGCGCCAGCATCTCGACGCGTCGAAGGCGATCGCCCGCAACCACGGGCTCGATCCTGCGCGCACGCTCTTCATCCGGCAGTCGGACACCGCGATCCAGGGCGGCGCGTTCCACAATGATGTCGTCGCGGTCGCGAACGAGCATGTGCTGTTCACCCACGAAACCGCGTTCGAGGATCGCGACGCGGCGCACGCCGAAATCCGGGCCGCCTTCCCTGCCGTCGAGATCGTCGAGGTTCCCGCCAGCGCGGTGAGCCTGCCCGACGCGATCAAATCCTATCTGTTCAACGCGCAGCTCGTCAGCCTGCCCGATGGCGGCGGCATGGGACTGGTGCTGCCGACCGAGGCGCAGGATACGTCGACGGTGTGGAACTGGCTGGAGGCGCATGTAGCGGGCAACGGCCCGATCCGCCGGCTGTTGCCGGTCAACGTGCGCCAGTCGATGGCGAACGGCGGCGGGCCGGCGTGCCTGCGGCTGCGCGTCGTGGCCGATCCGGCAACCGTCGATCCGCGCTTCATGGCCGACGAAGCGAAGCTCGACCGGATTGCGGAGGTGGTGGCGAAGCACTGGCCGGAGGGGATCGCACCCGGCGACCTTGCCTCGACCGCGCTGGCGAACGAGGTGCGCGCGGCGCGCGCGGCGCTACTGCAGGCGCTCGACCTCGGCGAGTTGGGCTGAAGCCGCTTGCAGGTTCGCGAACTGATCGACACGGCGCGGATTCCGGGAGGCGACGAGCTGCGCCTGTACCGGCGCGGCAGCGATTTCATCATCGTGATCGGCGGCAACGAGCTGATGAACAGCCGGATGAGCGGATCGGAGGAGGCGCTCGCGGTGATGAGCTGCGATCGCCTGCGAAATCCGGACGAGGCGCATCTGCTGATCGGCGGCTATGGCATGGGCTTCACCCTGCGCGCGGCGCTGCTGGCACTCGGCCCGAAGGCACGGGTCACGGTGGCCGAGCTGGTTCCCGCGATCATCGACTGGGCACGCAGACCGATGGCGGAGCTGGCCGCCGGATGCCTCGACGATCCGCGTGTCGAACTGGTCATCGACGATGTGGCAGCGGCGATCCGCGCCGGACGTGGCCGCTACGACGCGATCCTGCTGGACGTCGACAACGGCCCCGACGGACTGGTCCGTCAGGCGAACGATGGCATCTATTCGGCCGCAGGGCTCGCCTCGGCCAAGGCGGCGCTGCGCCCTGGCGGCGTCCTCGCCATATGGTCTGCGGCGCCCGATCCACGCTTCACGCGGCGGCTGATAACAGCGGGATTCCGCGTCGACGAGGTCACGGTACGCGCGCGAAGCAATGGCAAGGGCCCGCGGCACACGATCTGGTTTGCGAGATGATGGAGGCGGGAAGCAGACGGCCGCTTCCCACCCAATATAAGCCGCGCCTTAATCCGCCGTTTTCGGCAACGGCCCGTTGATCGACGTCGCGCGGCGTAAATTCTCCATGCCCGGAAGCGGATCGGCCGGCGGCAGTTCGAATGGCTTCGGCATCGGCGGCGGTTCGCTGAGCCGGTCGGCGAACAGCAGCCTGCCCGGCCCGAGCTTGTACAGGATCATCGGCAGCAGCTCTTCGCCGAAGACGAAACAGCCTTCGCTGCGCCCGAGCTTGCCCTGCGTCGCGATCAGCGCCGGATCGGCATACCAGGCGCCATGCACGACGATCGCGCGCTGGTCGGCGGTATAATTATCGGGCTCCAGCCCCGCGAGCCGCATCGACGACCCGTTGGCGCCCCAATAATAATCGCTGGTGCGATAGGCGCCGCGCGAGGTCGCAAGGCTGCCCATACGGTTGGAGAAATTCTTGAGCCAGCCGTCGTGCTGCGGATCCGACCCGCGCCCGTGCGTGACGGGGAACATCTCGACCTTGCCCGCGACCATATCGACCAGCGCAAAGCGCGGCCGCGACGACGGCAGGCCGAAATCGACGACCCCGACGCGATCCGATTGCGGGATATTCCGCCCCTGCATCGCAAGCTGTTTTTTCGCGATGGCGATATAATCGACCGGCGGCGGCAAAGGCGCCACCGGCTGCTGAATCCAGTTCGGGAGTTGCGCGCGCGCCGAGGTGGCGGCCAAGGCCCCCGCTCCAGCGATCCCGGCCAGCAACGCCCTTCGATCGATCAATTCATTCACTTGAACAACAACCCCGCATCGGCCGCCTATTGGCGGTCCCTACGATCCTGCATGTCGTATTCGGGCCGCGAAAGGCAAGCTGGTAGTTCCCCTTCATGCGGGAAGATGTGCCATATATGCCATGAATAGCGGGTTTACGCTGCTGTAAGCTCCCGTTAGGGCGGAGCCATGAACGCGACCATCTGGCATAATCCCGCTTGCGGCACCTCGCGCAAGACGCTGGCGATCCTTCAGGAAACCCCGGGCGTCGAACTGACCGTCATCGAATATCTCAAAAACCCGTACAGCGCCGACAAGCTGCGCCAGCTGTTCAAGGACGCGGGTATCACCGCGCGCGACGCGCTCCGCCTGCGCGGTACCGATGCCGAAGAGCGCGGCCTCAAAGAGGCGAGCGACGATGAAATCATCGCCGCGATGGCGGCGAACCCCGCCTATGTCGAACGTCCGATCGTCGAGACCGATAAGGGCATAAGGCTGTGCCGCCCGCAGGACCGGGTACACGAAATTCTCTGACCTCAGCCCGGAGGTATAGCGAGCGTGCTGCCCGCCTTGACGCGGTCGAGCGCGACCAATGTGCGGAAGTTGCCGACGAGGTCGCTTTCGGAAAATATCCGGCGCGTCAGCGCTTCATATTCGCGCATGTCGCGGCAGATGATGACGAGAACGAAGCTCACGCCGCCGGTGGCATAATAGACCTGCTGCACCGCGGGCTCCCCGGCGAATAGCGCCTTGGCCTTGTCGACCGTCGCGGCGCGCTCGTCGCACAGATGCACTTCGACGATGGCGGTGATCGCGAGCGACAGCGCTTCGGGCGAAATCACCGCAACATTGCGCTCGATCACCCCGGCGGCCTCCATCGCCGCGATCCGGCGCTGAACCGCCGCGGCCGACAGATTGACGGCCTCGGCAATCCGGCGCTGCGGTGTCTTGTTGTCGTGCTGGACGATGCGAAGAATCGCGCGATCGAAATCATCGAGTCCCCGGCCCGCGCGAGTGGATGATCCGGACACTGCCATTCCTCCGAGCCATTGTTGCATCTTTGCGCCCCAGATTGCGCGCTCAACCCGGATAAACGAGATTATTCCCCGTCGTCATGATGGATATGCGATCACCCTCGACCCAGCAAGCCGCCGCGATCGGCGTTTCGGCGGCGCTCCTGTCCCAGATCTCGATGAATGTCGGGGCCGGTTTCGCCAAGCAATTGTTCCCGCTGATCGGCGCCTATGGCGTGACGTCGCTTCGCATCACCCTCGCCGCGACGATGCTCCTCCTCCTGTATCGCCCCTGGCGCCGGCCCATCGCGCGCGCCGCCATTCCCGCGCTGATCGTCTATGGTTCGATGCTGGGGCTGATGAACCTGTCCTATTATCAGGCGCTGGCGCGGATCCCGATCGGGATCGCCACGGGAATCGAAGTGATGGGGCCGCTCGCGGTCGTGCTTCTCGCCTCGCGCCGTCCGCAGGATTTCCTGTGGCTTGCGCTCGCCGTTCTGGGGCTGATCCTGCTCCTGCCGCTTCAGCACAATGACGGGCTGGACCCCGTCGGGATCGCGTTCGCCTTTGGCGCTGCGGCCTGCTGGGCCTTCTATATCGTCTTTGGAAAGCGCGTATCGGGCACATTCGGCAGCAACGCCGCGCCGTGGGGCATGCTCGTCGCGGCCACGCTGAGCCTTCCGATCGGGCTCGCAACGACAGGTGCGGCGTTATTCTCGCCAACCTTCCTGCTGATCGGCGCGGGTATCGCCCTGTTGTCGAGCGCCATACCCTATTCGCTGGAGATGGAATCGATGCGCCGGCTGCCCGCGCATGTGTTCGGCATGCTGCTTGGCGCGTCCCCGGCGGTTGCCGCGCTCGTCGGCTATGTCATCCTCGACGAGCTGCTGACGCCGGTCCAGTGGCTCGCCATCAGCTGTATCATCGTGTCGGCGGTCGGCAGCTCGCTTGCGGCATCGCGGCAACCCGCGGCCACCGATGCCTGAACATAACGGCGATCAGCCGGCGACGATCCGCCCGCCCGCGATCCGGAAACGCGTCACGGGCCCCGGCATGTCGTCGAACAAGGCCGCCTCGGTTCCGGTCAGCCACGCCTGCCCCCCCTGTCCCGCCAGCCGCGCATAGAGCGCCCCACGCCGCAGCGGATCGAGGTGCGCTGCCACTTCGTCGAGCAGCAGCACCGGACGCTGTCCGCGCAGCCGCGCGACGCAGTCGCTGTGCGCGAGGACAAGCGAGAGCAGCATCGCCTTTTGCTCGCCGGTCGAGCAGCGCGCCGCCACGCGGCCCGTTGCGGCGTGAATCGCCGACAGATCGTCGCGGTGCGGCCCCGCCGTCGCGCGTCCCGCCGCGGCATCGATCCGCCGCCGCGATGCGAACAGCGCCTTCAGCGCCTCGACGTCGTGCGGTGCCTCGCGCACCGCCCCGTCGCTGTCGACGAGCGTCAACAGCGGCCGGGCGAACGGCGCGTCGGGCTGTTCCGCCAGCTCGGCCGCCAGCGAGGCCAGCATATACTGCCGCGCCGCATCCATCGCTGCGCCATGCTCGGCAAGCTGCGCCTCCAGACTGGTGAGCCATTGCTGGTCGGCGGTGCCAAGATCGGCAAGCAGCTTGCCGCGCGCGCGCAGCGCCGCATCGTAACGATTGCTGTGCTGCGCATGCCGCGGATCAAGCGCGAGCACGAGGCGGTCGAGGAAGCGCCGCCGGTTACCCGCGGTTTCGACATACAGGCGGTCCATCGCGGGCGTCAGCCAGAGGACCGCCAGCCAGTCGCCAAGCGCGGTCGCTGCGGTCGTCGCGCCGTTGATGCGCACGATCCGCCGACCGGGCTGCGCGGCCTCGATCCCCGTTCCCAGCGCCACCGGCGCAAGGTCGCCCCCCGCCTGGACTTCGGCGAAAACCGCAAAGCCCCCGCTCGCCCCGTCGCGCACCATGTCGGACAGCGCCGCACGGCGCAGCCCGCGCCCGGGAGCGAGCAGCGAAATCGCCTCCAATATATTGGTCTTGCCCGCCCCATTGTCGCCGTGCAGCGCGACGAGCCCCGGCGCCGCTGCGACGTCCGCGCCGGCATGATTGCGAAAATCGGTCAGCGAAAGGCGGGTGAGCGTCATCTGCCTGTCCGCCTACCCCAGCCCTTCGCGTGATTCCAGCCCAACGCCGAATTCGGTTGCATTGAGTATTTTCCGACTATCGGCATTTTTCACCATCTTAGCGTATTTTTCGCGGAGAAATAATCTGTCGTCGATCGAAAAACGCCGGTTAACCGCCAATGAATGCAATTGGCACGGTCCCTGCAATAGTGTCGGCATCCACCGGACAGTCCGGATGGAAGGTTCAAGGAAGGATAAAATCATGGCCCATTTCAATGTCGAATCGTTCAAGAGCTACGCCGTTGCCGCCGTTGCATCGCTTTACTGCTCGATGATGTTCCTCGCCGCTGTCGGCCCGAACGCTGCACACTTCGGTGGGCTGGTCGCCTGACCAGCCCCTGTAACCCGCCAATAACGCCGGCCTGATCGCCGGGATGGAAAGGAAAGAAATGAAACAGGGTTTTCGCAAGAATCGTCGCGACGGGATGATCTTCGGCGTGTGCGCCGGAATGTCGGACCAGTTCGGTATCGACGTCTTGTGGACGCGCGTCGGCTTTGTCGCCCTGACGCTTCTGGGCTTCGGCCTGCCTCTTCTGCTGTACCTCGCCGTCGCGATCCTCGCGCCTTAAGGACAGCCCGGGCCGGCCGCTTTCGAAGCGCAGTCGCACCGGCCCGCATATTCCCAAGACCAAGGGCTCACCGGCACCCCCGGTGGGCCCTTTTCTATTTGGCCGGTAACTACCGATTGCAGGACAGATCGATATTGTCCGCATTCCCGAAACCGGCCATGCGGGGACTATGCCTACAACAGCCGGCAATCATGACGTAATCGCCCGTGCCTACACCCCCTTGGACGAGGGTGCCTGCCTCGCGCTGTTTGATGGCAATGTCCCCGAATTTTTCTCCCCGGCAGAACGTCACGACTTTGAACGTTTCCTGATTCAGCGGACTTCGGAATGGCCCTATCAGGTTCTCGAGCGACGCGGACGGATCGTCGGCTGCGGCGGATTGGCTATTGAGAAGGATAGCCATACTGCAGACCTGTGCTGGGGCATGATCGTAAAAAGTCTTCACGGAACAGGCCTTGGCCGTATGCTTGCCGAATTGCGATTACGCTTAGCTGCCACCACGCCCGGCATCGCGCAGATCAGACTCGACACCAGCCAGCACACCCAAGGATTTTACGCCGCTTTTGGCTTCGAAGTGCTGAAAATCACGCGGCACGGATACGGACCGGGGTTAGACCGATGGGACATGCTGCTGCGATTTGACGACGATCAACGGCGGATATGGACAGCGAGCGACTGACAACGGGCAGTCGGAAACCTGCCCCGCAACGCACAAAGAAAAAGCCCCGCCGGATCGCTCCGGCGGGGCCATTTTTTCAGGCTGTGACCCGAAAGAGAGGCTTACGCCTCGTCGCCCTGGATCAGGTAATCGCCCGCATCGGCATCGCTGCCGTGGGTTTCGCCTTCGACAGCGCCCAGCGGATCGTCACCGATCGCCGCTTCGGGGCCCTGTGCCAGTTCGGCAGCATGCTCTTCAGCAGCGGTCGCAGGTGCGATCAGATGCTCCTGGTTCGCGGCGCGCATGGAGGCGCGCAGCGCGGCATCCTTGCTCGACGCGGTAACGCGGACGCGGTTCATGGCAGCGCCGGTACCCGCCGGGATGAGGCGGCCGACGATGACATTTTCCTTGAGGCCCTGCAGCGAGTCGATCTTGCCCTGCACCGAAGCCTCGGTGAGAACGCGGGTCGTCTCCTGGAAGGATGCCGCCGAAACGAAGCTGCGGGTCTGCAGCGACGCCTTGGTGATCCCGAGCAGGACCGGGCGGCCCTCCGCGGGAACGCCGTTCTTCGGCAGCTTGGCGTTATATTCCATCATCTCCAGATAATCGAGCTGTTCGCCCGGCAGCAACGTGGTGTCGCCGCCCGCCGTGATCTCGACCTTCTGCAGCATCTGGCGAACGATCACCTCGATGTGCTTGTCGTTGATCTTCACGCCCTGCAGTCGATAGACTTCCTGGATTTCCGCGACCAGATATTCGGCCAGCGCTTCCACGCCCATGACGTCGAGGATGTCATGCGGGTTCGGCGAACCGCTGATCAGTGCGTCGCCGCGCTTGACCTGGTCGCCTTCCTGCACTTCCAAGACCTTCGACTTGGGAATGAGATACTCGATCGGATCGCCTTCTTCCGGAACGATCGCGATCTTGCGCTTCGCCTTGTAATCCTTCACGAATTCGATGCGGCCGCTGATCTTGGCGATCACCGCATTGTCCTTCGGGATACGCGCTTCGAACAGCTCGGCAACACGCGGCAGACCGCCGGTGATGTCGCGCGTCTTCGACGCTTCGCGGCTGACACGCGCCAGAACGTCGCCCGCCTGCACTTCCTGACCGTCTTCGACCGACAGCATCGTGCCGACCGCGAGCAGGTAGCGCGCCGCTTCACCCGACTGATCGTCGAGCAACGTCAGGCGCGGCTGAAGGTCTTCCTTCTTGGCGCGGCCCGCCGAGCGATATTCGATCACGACGCGCTGGGCGATACCCGTCGCTTCGTCGACCTGTTCGATCAGGGTCTTGGTGTCTTCCAGATCCTGATATTTCACGATGCCCTGCTTTTCGGTGATGAGCGGCATGGTGAACGGATCCCATTCGGCAATCCGGTCGCCCTTCTTCACCTTCTCACCGTCCTTGTGCATGATCTGTGCACCATAGGGCAGCTTGTGCGTCGCACGTTCGCGGCCTTCGGCGTCGATGATCGCGAGTTCGCCCGAACGCGACAGCGCCAGACGGCGGCCACGCTGGTCGACGATCGTCGCCATGTCGCGATATTCGATCGTACCGTCCGAAATCGCTTCGGCGTTCGACTGTTCGTTGACCTGCGCCGCACCACCGATGTGGAAGGTACGCATGGTCAGCTGCGTGCCGGGTTCACCGATCGACTGCGCGGCGATAACGCCGACAGCTTCACCGATGTTGACCGGCGTACCGCGGGCAAGGTCGCGGCCATAGCATTTGCCGCAAACACCCAGCGTCGCTTCGCAGACCAGCGGCGAACGGATCTTGACCGACTGGACTTCGGCATCTTCGATCCGCTGCGTCGTCGCTTCGTCGAGCAGCGTGCCCACCGGAGCGATGACGTTGCCGTCCTTGTCGGCCACATCTTCGAGCGTGGTGCGGCCGAGGATGCGTTCGCCGAGCGAGGCGATCGTCGAACCGCCCTGGATGATCGCACGCATTTCCATGCCGCGTTCGGTGCCGCAATCTTCCTCGATCACGACGCAGTCCTGCGACACGTCGACCAGACGGCGGGTCAGGTAACCCGAGTTTGCCGTCTTGAGCGCCGTATCGGCCAGGCCCTTACGCGCACCGTGCGTCGAGTTGAAATACTCGAGAACGGTCAGGCCTTCCTTGAAGTTCGAGATGATCGGCGTTTCGATGATCTCGCCCGACGGCTTGGCCATAAGGCCGCGCATACCGGCAAGCTGCTTCATCTGGGCCTGCGAACCACGAGCACCCGAGTGCGCCATCATATAGATGGAGTTGATCGGGGCCAGACGGCCCGTCTTCGGATCCTTCGGTTCCGCACGGATTTCGTCCATCATCGCGTTCGCGACCTTGTCGCCGCACTGCGACCAGGCGTCGATCGCCTTGTTGTACTTTTCCTGCTGCGTGATCAGGCCGTCCTGATACTGCTGCTCGAAATCCTTCACCAGCGCGCGGGTTTCGTTGACCATGCCTTCCTTGGACTCGGGGATGATCATGTCATCCTTGCCGAAAGAAATGCCGGCCTTGAACGCGTTGCGGAAGCCCAGCGCCATGATGGCGTCGGCGAACAACACGGTCTCTTTCTGGCCGGTGTGACGATAGACCTGGTCGATCACGTCGCCGATTTCCTTCTTGGTCAGAAGGCGGTTGACGACGTCGAAGGGCACGGTGTGCGACTTCGGCAGGCATTCGCCGATGAGCATGCGGCCCGGCGTGGTCTCAAAGCGCTTGAGATACTCATTGCCCTGCTCGTCGGTCTGCGGGACGCGGCTCACCACTTTGGTGTGCAGCGTGACCGCGCCGGTGAACAGCGCCTGATGCACCTCGGCCATGTCGGCCAGAAGCATCCCCTCGCCCGGCTCGCCTTCGCGCTCCATCGAGAGATAATAGAGACCGAGAACCATGTCCTGCGACGGAACGATGATCGGCTTGCCGTTCGCGGGGCTGAGGATGTTGTTCGTCGACATCATCAGCACGCGCGCTTCGAGCTGGGCTTCCAGCGAAAGCGGCACGTGGACCGCCATCTGGTCACCGTCGAAGTCGGCGTTGAACGCGGCGCAGACCAGCGGGTGAAGCTGGATCGCCTTGCCTTCGATCAGCACGGGCTCGAACGCCTGGATGCCAAGGCGGTGAAGCGTCGGGGCGCGGTTCAGGAGGACCGGGTGCTCACGAATGACTTCGTCGAGGATGTCCCAGACTTCCTTGCGTTCCTTTTCGACCCACTTCTTCGCCTGCTTCAGGGTCATCGACAGACCCTTGGCGTCGAGGCGCGCGTAGATGAACGGCTTGAACAGTTCGAGCGCCATCTTCTTCGGCAGGCCGCACTGGTGCAGCTTGAGTTCGGGACCGGTCACGATGACCGAACGGCCCGAATAGTCGACGCGCTTGCCGAGCAGGTTCTGACGGAAGCGGCCCTGCTTGCCCTTGAGCATGTCGGACAGCGACTTCAGCGGGCGCTTGTTGGCGCCGGTGATCGTGCGGCCGCGGCGGCCGTTGTCGAACAGCGCGTCGACGGCTTCCTGCAGCATGCGCTTTTCGTTGCGGACGATGATGTCCGGCGCGCGCAGCTCCATCAGGCGCTTCAGGCGGTTGTTGCGGTTGATCACGCGGCGATAGAGGTCGTTCAAGTCCGACGTCGCGAAGCGGCCGCCATCGAGCGGCACCAGCGGGCGCAGTTCGGGCGGGATAACCGGCACGACTTCGAGGATCATCCACTCGGGACGGTTGCCCGATTCGATGAACGATTCCACGACCTTCAGACGCTTGATGATCTTCTTGGGCTTCAGCTCCGACTTGGTCGTCGCAAGCTCTTCCATCAGGTCGACGCGTTCCTGCTCCAGGTCGAGATTTTCAAGGAGCACGCGGATCGCCTCGGCACCGATGCCGGCCGAGAAGGCGTCTTCGCCATATTCGTCCTGCGCGTCGAGCAGCTCGTCTTCGGTCAGAAGCTGGAACTTCTCGAGCGGCGTCAGGCCGGGCTCAAGAACGATATAGGCCTCGAAGTACAGGACGCGCTCGAGCTGCTTGAGCTGCATGTCGAGCAGCAGGCCGATGCGCGACGGCAGCGACTTCAGGAACCAGATGTGCGCGACGGGCGCGGCGAGCTCGATATGGCCCATGCGCTCGCGGCGGACCTTGGTCACCGTGACTTCGACACCGCACTTTTCGCAGACGATGCCCTTGTATTTCATGCGCTTATACTTGCCGCACAGGCATTCATAATCCTTGATCGGACCGAAAATGCGCGCGCAGAACAGGCCGTCACGCTCGGGCTTGAACGTGCGGTAGTTGATGGTTTCGGGCTTCTTGATTTCGCCGAACGACCACGAGCGGATGCGTTCCGGGCTCGCGATGCCGATCTTGATCATGTCGAAGGTTTCGGGCTTCGCGACCGGATTCATGAAGTTGGTAAGCTGGTTCATATTCTAGCTCCATCTTCCCCCCTCGCCGCGGGCGAGAGAGGTGAGGACAAATCTTTATTCGGCGGCTTCGGGAAGGGCTTCCGGACCTTCGTCGGGGTCTTCTTCCGAATAGGAAGAAAGTTCGACGTTGAGGCCCAGCGAGCGCATTTCCTTGACGAGCACGTTGAAGCTTTCGGGAATGCCGGCCTCGAAGGTGTCGTCGCCCTTGACGATCGCTTCGTAAACCTTGGTGCGGCCGATCACGTCATCGGACTTCACCGTCAGCATTTCCTGCAGCGTGTATGCCGCGCCATAGGCCTGGAGCGCCCAGACCTCCATTTCACCGAAGCGCTGACCACCGAACTGCGCCTTACCGCCCAGCGGCTGCTGAGTGACAAGCGAGTACGGCCCGATCGAACGCGCGTGGATCTTGTCGTCGACAAGGTGATGCAGCTTCAGGATATACATATATCCCACCGTCACCTTGCGGTCGAACCGATCGCCAGTGCGGCCGTCGTAGAGATCGACCTGACCCGAGCGGTCGAGACCGGCGCGTTCCAGCATCGCCGATACGTCGCCTTCGCGCGCACCGTCGAACACCGGGGTCGCGAAGGGTACGCCCACCGACAGGTTTCCGGCGAGTTCGACGACTTCATCGACGCTGCGCGCCTTGATTTCGTCGGCATATTCATCGCCATAGGCCTGCAGCAGCGCCTCACGAACCGCCTCGGGCGGGGCGCCCGCTTCGGGGTCGGGGTTCGCCATGCGCCAATCCTCGAGCGCCGCGGTGATCTGACGGCCGAAACCGCGCGATGCCCAGCCGAGGTGCGTTTCGAGAATCTGCCCGACGTTCATGCGCGACGGCACGCCAAGCGGGTTGAGCACGAAGTCGACATGCGTCCCGTCTTCGAGGAACGGCATGTCCTCGATCGGCAGGATGCGGCTGATAATGCCCTTGTTGCCGTGACGGCCCGCCATCTTGTCGCCCGACTGGAGCTTGCGCTTCACGGCAACGAAGACCTTGACCATCTTGAGCACGCCCGGGGCGAGTTCGTCGCCGCGCTGCAGCTTTTCGACGCGATCTTCATACTTCGCGCTGATCCGCTTGATCGCTTCGTCATACTGCGCCTTGATCGCTTCGAGGGCGGCCTGGGCATTGTCTTCGACAACGGCCAGCTTCCACCAGTCGGCGCGGTCGAGTTCGACGAGCATCTCTTCGGTGACTACATCGCCCTTCTTCAGGCCCTTCGGCACTGCGCTGGTCGCCTGACCGATGAGCAGTTCCTTGAGGCTCGAGAAAGTCGCACGATTGAGGATCGCGCGTTCGTCGTCGGCGTCCTGCTTCAGACGTTCGATTTCTTCGCGTTCGATCGCGATCGCGCGTTCGTCCTTGTCGATACCGTGACGGTTGAAGACGCGGACTTCGACGACCGTGCCCGACACGCCCGGCGGCAGACGCAGCGAGGTGTCGCGCACGTCGCTGGCCTTTTCACCGAAGATCGCGCGCAGCAGCTTTTCTTCCGGCGTCATCGGCGATTCACCCTTGGGGGTGATCTTGCCGGCCAGAATGTCGCCCGGGCCGACTTCGGCACCGATGTAGACGATGCCCGCTTCGTCGAGGTTGCGCAGCGCTTCCTCGCCGACGTTCGGGATGTCGCGCGTGATGTCTTCCGGCCCGAGGCGCGTGTCGCGTGCGGTGACTTCGAATTCCTCGATGTGGATCGAGGTGAAGACGTCGTCCTTCACGATGCGTTCGGAAATGAGGATCGAGTCCTCATAGTTGTAGCCGTTCCACGGCATGAACGCGACGAGCACATTCTTGCCGAGCGCCAGTTCGCCAAGTTCGGTCGACGGACCGTCGGCGATGATGTCGCCCGCGCGGACGATCTCACCCACCTTCACCAGCGGACGCTGGTTGATGCAGGTGTTCTGGTTCGAACGCTGGAACTTTTGTAGACGATAGATGTCGACGCCCGACTTGCCGGGTTCGACCATATCGGTCGCACGGATAACGATACGCGTCGCATCGACCTGGTCGATCACGCCGCCGCGGCGCGCCGCGATGGCCGCGCCCGAGTCGCGCGCAACGGTTTCTTCCATGCCGGTGCCGACGACCGGAGCTTCGGCCCGGATCAGCGGCACAGCCTGACGCTGCATGTTCGAGCCCATGAGCGCGCGGTTGGCGTCATCGTTTTCGAGGAACGGGATCAGCGATGCCGCGACCGAAACAAGCTGCTTCGGCGACACGTCCATCAGGGTGATCTGATCGCGCGGGGCCATCAGGAATTCGCCCGCTTCACGCGCCGAGATCAGCTCGTCGATGAAGCTGCCATCGGGGTTGAGGTCGGCGTTCGCCTGCGCAACCGTGTGCTTCTGCTCTTCCATTGCCGACAGATAGACGACCTCGTTGGTCACCTTGCCGTCGATGATGCGGCGGTACGGGGTTTCGATGAAGCCGTACTTGTTCACGCGCGCAAAGGTCGCGAGCGAGTTGATCAGACCGATGTTCGGGCCTTCCGGCGTTTCGATCGGGCAGATACGGCCATAGTGCGTCGGGTGAACGTCGCGGACTTCGAAGCCTGCGCGTTCGCGCGTCAGACCGCCCGGCCCGAGAGCCGAGACCCGGCGCTTGTGGGTAACTTCCGACAGCGGATTGGTCTGGTCCATGAACTGCGAGAGCTGCGACGAGCCGAAGAATTCGCGCACCGCGGCCACGGCCGGCTTCGCGTTGATCAGGTCGTTCGGCATCACGGTCGACACGTCGACCGAGCTCATGCGCTCCTTCACGGCGCGCTCCATACGGAGCAGACCGACGCGATACTGGTTTTCGAGCAGCTCGCCGACCGAACGGACACGACGGTTACCGAGGTTGTCGATATCGTCGATTTCGCCCTTGCCGTCCTTCAGGTTCACCAGTTCCTTGACGACGGCGAGGATGTCCTCGCTGCGCAGCGTGGTAACCGTGTCCTCGGCGTCGAGGCCAAGGCGCATGTTGAGCTTGACGCGGCCCACGGCCGACAGGTCGTAACGCTCGGGGTCGAAGAACAGGCCACCGAACAGCGCTTCCGCGGTTTCGCGCGTCGGCGGTTCGCCGGGGCGCATGACGCGGTAGATGTCCGACAGCGCCTGATCGCGATCCTCGGCCTTGTCGGCCTTCAGCGTGTTGCGGATCCAGGGACCGGTGTTGTTGTGGTCGATGTCGAGAAGCACGAGCTTGTCGAGACCGGCACCGTCGATCTTTTCGAGGTTGTCGGCGCTCACTTCGTCGCCGGCTTCGATATAGATCTCGCCGGTTGCTTCGTTGATCAGGTCATAGGCGCTGTAACGGCCGAAGATTTCCTCGGTCGGGATCAGCAGCGTGTCGAGACCGTCCTTTGCGGCCTTGTTCGCAAGGCGCGGGCTGATCTTGTGACCGGCGGCAAAGACGACTTCGCCGGTCTTGGCGTCGACGACGTCGAACGCGGGCTTCGCACCGCGCCAGTTTTCGACGACGAAAGGAACCTTCCAGCCGTTTTCGGCGCGCTCGAAGACGAGACGGTCATAGAAATCGTTGAGGATTTCTTCGCCCGACATGCCCAGAGCGTACAGCAGGCTGGTGACCGGCAGCTTGCGCTTGCGGTCGATACGGACGTTGACGATGTCCTTGGCGTCGAATTCGAAGTCGAGCCACGAACCGCGATACGGAATGACGCGCGCGGCGAACAGGAACTTGCCCGACGAGTGGGTCTTGCCGCGGTCATGGTCGAAGAGCACACCCGGCGAACGGTGCATCTGCGACACGATAACGCGCTCGGTGCCATTGACGAAGAAGGTGCCGTTCTCGGTCATGAGCGGCATGTCGCCCATGTAAACGTCCTGCTCCTTGATATCGAGGACCGAACGCGTGTCGGTTTCGCTGTCGACTTCAAAGACGATCAGGCGCAGCGTGACCTTCATCGGCGCCGCATAAGTGATGCCGCGCTGACGGCATTCCTCGACGTCATATTTCGGCGCTTCAAGTTCGTAGTGAACGAAGTCGAGTTCGGCGGTGCCGGCGAAATCGCGGATCGGAAAAACGCTGCGCAGCGTCTTTTCGAGACCCGAAACATAGCCGACCGAGGGGTCGGACCGCAGGAATTGTTCGTAGGATTCGCGCTGCACCTCGATGAGGTTGGGCATGTCCACCGCTTCGTGGATATTGCCGAACAGCTTACGGATTCGCTTGCTTGCGGTTGCTTCGAGGGCCTTGCCCACCGACTTCGCCTTGGTCGCCATAAGTGATTGTCTCGCCTTGATAAATTAGATCGCGAACGCGATAGAGACGCAAAAAGGCCGCAAGCAACCGTTGCCGGCTTACCGCAGCTTCTTGACGCATCCCGAAATCCCCGCCGACCTATCCGTACAGCCTGCCGCGCAAAGTCAGGCTCTATCTCGGACGATGGGGTGTGACGGCGATATAGGATTTGGGTTGCACGGTGTCAACGGCACCGCGGCGAAGCGATGGGCCGGGCGGCGGCTCGACCGGCCCGGAATCCCACCGCCCGCCGAACCGGCGGTCTCAATCGCCCTTCACCGCCGCA
Source organism: Sphingopyxis sp. YR583 (assembly GCF_900108295.1). Classification (NCBI taxonomy): domain Bacteria; kingdom Pseudomonadati; phylum Pseudomonadota; class Alphaproteobacteria; order Sphingomonadales; family Sphingopyxidaceae; genus Sphingopyxis; species Sphingopyxis sp. YR583. Next base: position 227,198 of record NZ_FNWK01000005.1, read on the forward strand.
TGGTTCGCGTCGCCGAACATGTTCGACCACTCCTTGTCGTCGAGCGCCTGGTGCCGACCTATATATTTGGCTGGCGCTTTCAGATCGTCGCGCGTCATGGCGCGCTCCACCGCCGGTCGCTCGCGAATGCGTTCGAACCAGCGATGCATCGCGGGCCATTCGTCGAGCCCCATCCCCATTACGAAGGCCGAGGCGCGGCCGGGCCAGATCGCCATGTCGGCAATGCTATAATCGTCGCCCGCGACATAGGCGCTCTTCTCCAGCCGCTTTTCGAGCACCGTAAGAAGGCGGGTCAGCTCCTTCGTATAACGTGCGATCGCATAGTCCTGCCCGGCGGGGGCATAGCGCAGGAAATGGCTCGCCTGCCCGCCCATCGGCCCAAGCCCCGCGACCTGCCAGGTCAGCCATGACAAGGTTGCGGCACGTGCCCCGCCCGACGCAGGCAGGAAGCGCCCGCTCTTTTCGGCGAGATATTGCAGGATCGCACCCGATTCAAAGACCGTCACCGGATCGCCCCCACCCGCCGGATAGAGATCGACGATCGCGGGGAGCTTGTGGTTCGGATTGATCCGCCCAAAATCGACCGAGAGCTGGTCGCCATCGAAGATGTCGTAGGGAATGACGCGATAGGGCTCGCCGATTTCCTCCAGCATGATCGCAATCTTCTGCCCGTTCGGCGTCGCCGAATAATGAAGGTCGATCATCTCAGAGCACCTCGTGGATCACATGCCGCACCCCGAAATCGGTGCGCTCGCCGACGCCGACGGCGAGCACGCCATTCAGCCAGCCATATTTGGCACTCGCCGTTTCGAACACCGGTGCGATTCGCAGATAATAGCGCGACGGGTCGGCGTCAGGGACGGCCGGATCGGCGAAGGTCGCACGCACATCGTCGGGAATGATGTTGCGGCCCGTGTAGCTTAAATAGACGAGGTCGCCGTCGTCGGTCTGCCACACCGCGCGCGCATCGAAGGTGCCGACCGAGGCGCTGTCGCCGAGCCGCCCGCTGCGCGACCAATTGCCTCCGCCCGGAAGGACTATACCGTTGATCCGCGGCCCGAAAAATCGCCCGCCGCTGATATAGCCGAGCCGCTGGTCACCGAATGGCGACGCGCCGATGCCGATGATCCCGCCGCCCACCTCGAACTCCACCGTACACAGGTGACGGGTCGCCAGTCCGGCAGGTGCGCTCTGCAAATTTTCTTCGTCCATGATGCGAATCCTCTTCCAGCCTATGGACAAGCATAAAACCATTAGTATACTAAGGGTCAATCAGATTGACGGATCGGAAGGCTTTCCGGGACCGGCGACAAGAAGCTCTATGGGAGGGTGATAATGAAGGCGCATAACCAGTTCCTGCTGTCCGGTGTGGCGGCAATCGCGATGCTTGCCAATGCCGCACCGGCAATGGCGCAGGCGGCCCCTGCCGACGCGGCAGAGATCGACGACAGCAATGCCAATGAAATCATCGTCACCGCGCAAAAGCGCGAGCAGAATTTGCAGAATGTGCCGATTTCGATGGAAGTCGTCAGTGGCGCGAAGCTCGCCGAGTTCAACACCAGCGATATCAAGGCGGTGATGAACTACACGCCGAACGTCTTCGTTCAGTCGACCGCCGGCAACGACGTGATCTATATCCGCGGCTTCGGGTCGCCGCCGGCGAACTTCGCGTTCGACCAGTCGGTGTCGCTCTATGTCGACGGCATTTATGCCGGCCGCAACCGTCAGGCGCAGGCGCCCTTCTTCGATCTCGCGCGCGTCGAAGTGCTGCGCGGTCCGCAGGGCGCGCTGTTCGGTAAGAACACGGCGGCGGGCGCGGTCAGCGTCGTCTCGGCGGGTCCGACGAAGGAGTTCGAGGGCGCGATCACCGGCCTTTACAATTTCGATCACAAGGGCACCGATTTCTCGGGCTATCTGTCGGGCCCGATCACCGACACGCTCGGCGCGCGCTTCGCATATAAGATCGTCAATCAGGACGGCTATATCTATAACCGCGCGACCGATCACGACGATCCCGAAATCAAGTCGCAGCTGCTGCGCCTGACGCTGAAGTGGGAACCGTCGGCGAACTTCGACTACACGGCGAAGGTCGAATACGGAAACCGCGAAGTCATCGGCGGCATCACGGTGTCGAGCCCGCTGACCAGTGGGCAGGATCCGCAGACGTCGCGCTATCTCGAGCGCTCGGCGCTCGGCGATGAGGGCAATGACAACAAGTCGGTGATGATCTCGGGCGTCGGCAACCTCGCGCTCGGCGACTTCACGCTGACCTCGGTCACCGGTTACAGCTGGTTCAAGTCGAAGATCGTCAACGGGTTCGACCAGACGATCCCGAACAGCGGCGGCGCCTTCACGTCGAACTCGGTCTACAATGCGTTCCCCGAACGCTTCGACCAGATTTCGCAGGAAATCCGCATCCTGTCGCCAACGGGCAAGACCTTCGAATTCATCGTCGGCGCCTATTATGACAAGTCGAACTATACGCTGGAGCAATATCAAGGCTTCAACATCCCGAGCCTCAATATTCCCGGCGTGATCGTCGGCCCCTATTTCGGCCGCATTGACAGCGTCTTCAATCAGGAAGCCGAAAGCTGGTCGGTGTTCGGACAGGGCACGTTCAACATTACCGAAGCCTTCCGCGCGATCGGCAGCCTGCGGTACAGCCACACCAAGAAGGACGGCGATTTCGCTGCCCGCCTTGTCTATGGCTCGAACGGCGTCAACGGCCAGCCCTTTGCCCTGCGCCCGATTTCGAGCGCGGCCGGCAAGATCAGCGAAGGCAATGTCGATCCCTCGATCACGCTGCAATATGACATCGCACCGCGTATCATGGTCTATGGCACCTGGGGCCGCGGTTCGAAGTCGGGCGGCTTCGTGTCGAACACGCTCGGTACGACGAACGCGACCTTCACCTTCGAACCCGAACAGTCGGAGAATTTCGAGGCCGGCATCAAGTCGACATTGTTCGACGGCAAGGTCGTCGCGAACGTCTCCGCCTATCACACCAAGTTCAAGGATTTGCAGGTTTCGGTCTATCAGCCCGCGACGTCGAGCTATCTGACCGGCAACGCCGCAGCCGCGACGTCGAAGGGCATCGAAGGCTCGCTCAGCATCTATCCGATCGAGAATTTCGACATCAGCGCGTCGGCCGCCTATTCGGATATCAAATATGACGATTATCCGGGCGCAGCCTGCCTTGCCTCGCAGGTCGGCTGTACTCCGGCGACGAACAACCTCGCCGGCTACCCCGTCGCTTATGCCTCGAAATGGACCGGCAGCGTCACGGCGCACGCGCGCTTCGATATGTCGGAAGACCTGAAGCTCGACATCACCGGCGTCGCGGCGGGGCGTTCGAAATATTTCAATTCGGACAACCAGAGCCCGATCTTCGGTGTGCAGGACGGCTATGTGAAGCTCGACCTGCGCGTGCAACTCGCCGATCGGGACAATAGCTGGCACCTCGCGCTGGTCGGCAAGAATCTGACGAACCAGAAAACGATCGGCAGCGCATTCAACCTGCCCGCCCCGATCACGCCGGTTCCGCGCGCGATCCTGTATCTCGAACCCACGCGCAACATTTCGGTCGAGGCCGGGATCAAGTTCTAGGTTCGAATTTTCGATGTCCCAGGGATCGGCCGCCATCGATGCTTTCCTCGACAGGGAAGCAGCGGTGGCGGCCGTGACCCGTTATGCGAGCGCGCTCGATGCGCGCGACTGGGGCGCTTACCGCGCGCTTTTTACGGACGAGATCGCGATCGACTATGCCTCGATCGGCTCGCTCGTCGCGACGGTGCCCGCCGATGAATGGACGAACCGCTGCCGGACGCTCGAGGGCTTCGACGCGACGGCGCACCAATTGCACAATATCGTCGCCGCGATCGACGGCGACGAGGCGACGGTGACGAGCATCGTCGATGCCGTGCACGTCGTCGGGGTCGAGGACCGCGCGCTGCTCGGCGACCTGATCGGCCGCTACACGCACCGGCTGGTGCGGCAGGGCGAGTGGAAGATTGCGGGCGTGACGCTGTCCGTTGTTGCCTACCCCGCTGGGAAGGAAGCGTTCGAAGCCGCCTTCGCCGCCGCGCGCGCCATTTTCGCCGAAGGAAATTCCGCATGATCGACGTCTATTTCACGCCCACGCCGAACGGCCACAAGGTCTCGATCATGCTCGAAGAGGTCGGACTGGACCATAATCTGATCGGCATGAACATGCTGGAGGGCGACCATCTGACGCCCGAATACAGGCGGATCAATCCGAACGGACGCCTGCCCGCGATCGTCGACCATGATCCGATCGGCGGCGGCGCGCCGCTGCCGGTGTTCGAGAGCGGCGCGATCCTGCTTTATCTGGCCGAGAAGAGCGGCAAGCTGCTCCCCGAAAGCCCGCGCCGCCGATCACAAGCGCAGCAATGGCTGATGTGGCAGATGGCGAGCTTCGGTCCGATGCAGGGACAGGCGCATCATTTCATCCGCTATGCGCCCGAGGGGCAGACCTATCCGGTCGAACGTTATCGCAACGAGACGCTGCGGCTGCTTCATGTGCTTAACGGCCGGCTTGGTGAAGCCGAGTATCTGGCCGAAGAATATTCGATCGCCGATATTGCGGCGTGGCCGTGGACGCGCGCGATCCGTGCGATCGGGCTGACGCTCGACGATTATCCGGCGGTTGCCGACTGGTTCGCGCGGATCAGCGAGCGCCCTGCGGTGATCGCGGGGACCGACGTCAAAAATGCAGCAAACCTGTCGAGCGCGCGCCCGGTGCTGACCGAGGCACAATGGTCGAACCTGTTCGGCAAGAATATGCTGGAAGCGCCGACGCGCTAAACCAACCTATATCTCGTCATTCCCGCGGAAGCGGGAACCCAGCGAGCTGCCGTTGCAGCTAGGTTCCCGCTTTCGCGGGAATGACGAATTGTGGGTCATACCGTGTCGGCGTGGCCCCACTGATATTCGACCTGGCCGTTCACACGCCGCACCGCTACCCAGTCGCCACCCGCAAGGCCGTCATCCTCGATCAGCGCCATGACGCCGCCCGCGATATCCTCTGGCGCGCACGCCTCGTTGTTCGCGAGCACGGTCTTCATCCATTCGGACTTGCCGCCCGCGCCCGTCGTGTCGAGGATGGGCGTGTCGACCAGCCCCGGCAGCATGCCCGCGACGCGGACGTTGCATTCCTCCTTCAGCGGCGCGCAGCAGCGCGTGAACATCATCACCGCCGCCTTGGTCGTCGCATACATGGCGTCGTAGAAGCCGGTGCCGAGCGCGACGGTCGAGACGGTGTTGACGATCACCCCGCCGCCGCGTGCCTTCATCTTCTGCACCGCGATCTGCGTCGCGGCGACGAGCGAGGTGATGTTGACGTCGATAATCCAGCGGATGCGCGCCGCATCGACGTCGGGGAATTGCGGCAGGCCCGACACGACGCCGGCATTGTTGTGCAATATATCGACGTCGCCATGCGCCTCGAACCAGGCTTCGACCACGGGGATGTCGGAAAGGTCGAGGATATGCGTCGTTACCCGCGCCCCCGCCGCCGCGACGCGCCGCGCGGTTTCGGCGAGCGCGTCTTCCTTCACATCGACGAGCCTGATTTCCGAGGCACCGCGCTCCGCCAGCATCACCGCGGTCGCACGACCGATGCCGCCCGCCGAGCCGGTGACGATCGCCGTCTTGCCGTTGATTTCCATCTCTTCTCTCCCGTCCATCTTGTCGCTACCGTAAAGCACGTTGACAGATAAACTTAAATACCTAAGTATTTTTCGACCGAGAAGACTCGTGCGTTTTGGGGAGAGTTATGTCGCAAGCTACCACCCTCGATGGGGGCGCTCCGGCGCCGGACAGCGGGCTCGCGCTGCGCCGCAATGTCGCGCTCGTCATGCTGTTCATCGTCGGCACGATCAACTTCGTCGACCGCCAGCTCCTGTCGGTGCTCGTCGAACCGATCCGCGCCGACATGGATTTCAGCGATACGCAGTTCGGCCTGCTTACCGGCCTCGCCTTCGCACTTTTCTATGCGGCGATGGGCGTGCCCGTCGCGATGATCGCCGACCGCTGGAACCGCGTGAAGCTGATCGGTATCGCCTGCGTCGTGTGGAGCGGTTTCACTGCGGCATGCGGCATGGCGTCGAACTTCTGGCAACTCGCGCTGATGCGTTTCGGCGTCGGTGCTGGCGAAGCGGGCGGCACCGCGCCGTCGCTGTCGGTGATCGCCGACTATTATCCGCCCGCGCAGCGCCCGCTGGCGATCGGGCTGTTCACGTTAAACGGCCCGTTCGGGGTTTTCGTCGGTGCGACGTTCGGCGCATGGGCCGCCGCGAACATCGGCTGGCGCAACGCCTTCCTGTTGATCGGCATTGTCGGCATCGTCGTCGCGCCGATCCTGATCTGGCTCGTCCGCGAGCCTGCGCGCGGGCAAATGGACACGCAGAAAACCGCCGACGAAGCCCTGCCCTTTTCGCAGAGCCTCGCGATGTTCTGGCGCCGCCCGTCGCTGCGTATGGTGATGATCGGCAGCGGTCTTGCGGCCTTTACCAGCTATGGCATGCTCAACTGGATTCCGGCGTTCCTGATGCGGACGCAGAAGATGCCGCTGGAAGCAATGGCGACATATTTCGGGCCGGCTGCGGGCATCACGTTCGGTATCGGCATCCTCGGCGGCGGCTGGCTGGTCAGCCACCGCGCCAAGGTGTCGGCGCGCGCCTATGGCTCGATCCCGGCACTGGCAACGCTGGTGCTGATCCCGACCTTTATCGCCGCGCTGCTGGTCGATAGCTGGCAGCTCTCGCTCGCGCTGCTGCTGGTCCCGATGGCGGCGTGCACCGCCTATGTCGCCCCTGCCCTCGCACTCGTGCAGAATTTGACCCCGCCGCGCAGCCGCGCGACCGCCGCCGCGGTGCTGATGCTGATGTTCAACATCATCGGGCTTGGGCTCGGGCCGCTGTTCGCCGGGATCGTCAGCGACAGCCTGAAGCCCGAATATGGCGACGAGAGCCTGCGATGGGCGTTGATGGCGCTGATGCCCTTCGCCGCTGCGGCTGGCATCGCGCAGTATCGCATGACGCGCTATCTGGAGAAGGACTTCGCCGAATGACCGACGTCGCGGGCAAGACCGCCTTCATCACCGGCGGTGCAAGCGGGCTCGGGCTCGCGACCGCCCGGGCACTCGCCGCAAAGGGGGCATCAGTGATCCTCGCCGATATCGACGCGGCGGGTGCCGAAAATGCGGCCGCCACGCTGCGCAACGAGGGCACAAGCGCGCTGGGTCTTCAACTCGACGTGACGAGCGAGGAAAGCTGGGCCGAGGCGGGCGCCAAAGCACGCGAATTCGGCCCGGTGCGCATATTGTTCAGCAACGCCGGGGTCGGCGGCGGATCGGGACCGTTCGAGCAATATGACACCGACGTCTGGCGCTGGAATTATGCGGTCAACGCACATGCGCATCTTTATGCCTGCCGGACCTTCCTCGGCGACATGAAGGCGAGCGGCGAGCCGAGCCATCTCGTCATCACCTCTTCCATGGTCGCGATCGTGCCCCCGCCGATCTCGGTCGCCTATATCAGTTCCAAATATGCGACGCTGGGCATCGCGATGGCGCTGCGCAACGAACTCGCTGAAAGCTGCGTCGATATTTCGGTGCTGATGCCCGGCATGTCGGCGACGCGGATCGTCGAGACGACGCGCGACCTGCGTCCCGTCGAGGTCGAGGTCGGTAAGGCCGCGGCGACGAGCCAGGCGATGCAGGGCGTGCTCGCCGGCGGCATGTCCCCCGACAAGATCGGCGCGCGCGTCGTGCAGGCGATCGAAAATGGCGAATACTGGATCTTCACCCACCCCGAATGGAAGGCGATGGCCGAACTGGTGACGCAGGATATGCTGTCGTCCTTCGGTCCATCGGCCGATCCCGGTTACCGGGGCGACGATATCGACGGGCTGATCGCCGCGAACGGCGGCCGCATGTTCGGCGCGAAAAAATAGGAGAGACACATGGCAGAGCAGGACGACATTCGCGCAATGGCGCAGCGCTTCTTCGACGCGATCGAAGCTGGCGATATCGAGACGATGCGCGGCAGCTTCACCGACGATGCCGAGATCTGGCACAATACCGACGAGCTGATCGTCACCCCCGCGCAGACCGCGCAGACGCTGACCGGCATGGTTACGCGGATCAAGGACCGCGAATATGCCGACCGCCGGCTGACAACCTTCCCCGGCGGTTTCGTCCAGCAGCATGTCCTGAAGGGTGTGCGCGTCCACGACGACGGCCCGGTCCGCCTGCCCTGCGCGATCGTGTGCAAGGTCGAGAATGGCAAGATCACGCGGCTCGACGAATATTTCGACAGCGCGCACGTCGCCGAATTCCGCAAATTTGCAAACGCTTGAGGAGTTAGTCATGCCCGTCCTGCGCCAGGTTCCCCGGTCCGAAGTCACCGACGAGACCGTCCTCGCTTATTACAACCGCCTGTTCGGCGAGCGCGATCCCGTTGCCGAGCCCGGGACCGCGACCGGAACCCCGGGCGACTGGTGGACGGTATTCGCGCTGTCGCCCGACATCTTCGAACATGCGGTCAAGGGTTTCGCCGTCTATCGCAATCCCGCGCGGACGATCGATCCGGTGCTGCGCGAGCTCGGCCAGACGCGCGCCGGCTGGGTCAAGGGCAGCCAGTTCGTCTTTTCGCAGCATTGCAAGTCGCTCCGCGGGCTTGGCGTCAGTGAAGAGAAGATCGCGTCGATCGCGCATTGGCAGGTCGCCGATTGCTATGACGAGCAGGAACGCACCGTGCTCGCCTATGCCGACTGCCTTGCGCAGGCGAGCGGGCGCGTCCCGCTCGAGGTTTTCGACAAGCTCAAGACCTTCTGGAATGACGAGCAAATTTTCGAATTCACCTACATCACCTGCCTCTATGACATGCATGCGGTGATCACCCGCGCGCTGCGCATGGAATATGACGCGCGCGAGGATCCGATCGTCGAGGTCGCCGCGCCCGAAGGCTTCAGCGCGGCCGACTTCCTCAGCGCCCCGCGACCCGCGAACGGATAATGAGCGACTACGGCACCCCCGTGGTTGTCGCGACGGGCCTTCGTTTTCCTGAAGGCCCGGTGCCGATGGCGGACGGGTCGGTGCTGCTGGTCGAGATCGCGCGCGGCACGCTGACGCGCGTCCTGCCCGGCGGCAGCCTGTCGGTCGTTGCGGAGCTTGGCGGCGGGCCCAACGGGCTCGCTGTCGGGCCCGATGGTGCCGCCTATGTCTGCAACAATGGCGGTTTCGAATGGGTCGAGGCGGGCGACCTGCTCTTTCCCGGCCATGCTGCGCATGCCGAGCCCTGCGGATCGATCCAGCGCGTCGACCTGACCACCGGCACCGTGACGACGGTCTACGACAGTTTCGACGGGGAGCGCCTGAAGGGACCGAACGATATCGTCTTCGATGCGGACGGCGGCTTCTGGTTCACCGATCATGGGCAGGTCCGGGGCACCGGCCGCGATCATGGCGCAATCTATCATGCGGCCGCCGACGGGTCGAAGATCAGCCGCCAGCGCGCCGACATGATGGGGCCGAACGGCATCGGCCTCTCGCCCGACGGCAAGACGCTCTACGTCAGCGAGACGATGACCGCGCGCGTCTGGGCGATGGAGATCGTTGCCCCCGGCGAACTCGCCGCACCGCCGCCCTGGGCGCCCGGCCGCTTTGTCGGCACACCGCCCGCCTTTCGCCTCCTCGACAGCATGGCGATCGAGGAAAATGGGTGCATCTGCGTCGGCACAATGGTCGAGGGCGGGATTACGATCTTCGACCCCGATGGCAGTGGCTCGGAGTTCGTGCCGCTGCCTGACATCGGCATCACCAACATCGCCTTTGGCGGCACCGATCGGCGCGATGCCTACATCACCGCATCGACGACAGGCACGCTTTACCGCGTCCGTTGGCCGCGCCCCGGATTAACCGTCAACTAAGTTGACGGTTAATCCGGATAATGATAAAAGAAGCGGGAGAGGACAGAATGAGATTCTATACCAGCGTCGGCCCGAACCCGCGCGTCGTGAAGCTTTTCATGGCCGAAAAGGGTATCGAAATTCCCGAGGTCGCAATCGACCTGCGCGGCGGAGAGAACCGGCGCGCGCCCTATAATATCGATGTAAATCCCGCCGGACAGACGCCTGCGCTCGAACTCGACGACGGCAGCTTTCTCTGCGAAGTCACCGCGATCTGCGAATATCTGGACGAACGTTTCCCCGATCGCACGCTGATCGGCTCGACCGCCGAAGAACGCGCAAAGACGCGTATGTGGACGCGGCGCGTCGACCTCAAGATTTGCGAGCCGCTGACCAACGGCTTCCGCTTTGCCGAGGGCCTGCCCTTGTTCGAGCCGCGCCTGCGCTGTCTGCCCGAAGCGGCGGATGGATTGAAGGCGACCGCGCAGGACGGGATCAAATGGCTCGATGCGCAGATCGCCGGGCGCGAGTTCATTGGCGGTGACGCCCTCAGCCTCGCGGACATCATGCTGTTCGCGTTCCTCGATTTCGGTGCATCGGTCGGCCAGCCGATCGACCCCGCCTGTACGAATATCCAGAGCTGGTACGAGCGGATGAAAAGCCGCCCCAGCGCCACCGCAAACTGAACCACAAGGAGACGGATCATGGCTGCAGCAAATAGCGAATTCGAATTCTGCGGGGTCAATCACCTCGCGCTCGTGTGCAAGGACATGGCGAAGACGGTCGAATTCTATCGCGACACGCTCGGCATGCCGCTGACCAAGACGATCGATCTGCCCGGCGGGCGCGGCCAGCATTTCTTCTTCGACATCGGCAATGGCGACAGCCTCGCCTTTTTCTGGTTCCCCAATGCGCCCGAGGCCGTTCCGGGCATATCGGCGCCCGCCGCGCTGCCGACGCAGGGCAGCTTCGTGTCGGCGCACGGATCGATGAACCATATCGCGATCAACGTCCGCGCCGACAAGTTCGACGATTATTACAACCGCCTGATCGAAAAGGGCATCGAGGTAACCCCGGTGCTGAACCACGACGACAGCCCGATGCAGGCTTCGGCCGAAATGCACCCCGGCGTCTTCGTCCGCTCGGTCTATTTCTTCGATCCCGACGGTGTCTGCCTCGAGTTCGCGGCGTGGACCAAGGAATTCGACGAGAGCGACGTCGCGCACGATCCGGTGCAGGCCGACGGCACGAAGCGCGAGGGCTTTATCGTAGGCCGCACGCCGGTGCCCGCCGAATAGACATTCCCAATAAATTACCCATTGGGAACTCCTCCTGAACCCGGCCATTGGCCGGGTTCTTTTTGGAGAAGACGGCAGAGGGACCGCCTACCCGACGGCCCGATCGCGCCCTTCCCAATAGGGCGCGCGAAGTTCACGGCGCAGCACCTTGCCCGACGGGTTGCGCGGCAGCGCGTCGATGAACTCGATGCTCTTCGGCACCTTGTATGCCGCAATCCGTTCACGCGCCCACGCGATGACGTCCGCAGGGTCGAGCGTCGCCCCCGTTGCGGGCACGATCAGCGCCTTAACCCCCTCGCCCCATTTATCGTCGGGCACGCCGATCACGGCAACGTCGGCGACGCCGGGGCAGCCCATGATCGCGCTTTCGACCTCCGCCGGATAGACATTTTCGCCGCCCGACACGATCATGTCCTTGATGCGGTCGTGGACGTAATAGAAGCCGTCGGCATCGCGATAGCCAACGTCGCCGGTGTGGAGCCAGCCGCCCGCGAGCGTTTCTTCGGTCGCTTTCGCGCGGTTCCAATATTCCTTCATCACGATACCGCCACGGATCGCGATTTCGCCGATCTCGCCCTCACCGAGTTCGCGGCCCTCGCCGTCGAGGATCGCCATTGCGGCGCCGGGCCAGGGCTTGCCGCAAGAGGTTAGCTTGCCCGGCAGGTCGTGCGCGCTTGGCGACAGGTAGGAACCGCCGCCGGCGGATTCGGTCATGCCGTAGAATTGCACGAAATCGCAGCCGAAGGTCGCACGCGCACGCCGGAGCACATCCTCGGCGATCGGCGAGGCGCCATAGGCAATCGATTTGAGCGCGGGATAGGTGCCCGCATTCGCATCGGGCTGAAGCAGCATCATCTGGATCATCGCAGGCGCGAGGAAAGCGTGCGCGACATCCTCCTCGCGCATCATGCGCACCGCGTCGGCGGCGGTGAAATCCTTGACGAGTACGAGGCGCCCGCCCTGCGCCAATCCCGAGAAGCTGACGTTCGTGCCCGCAACATGGAACAAAGGCATGACGATCATCACCGTCTCGTCCTCGCCATAGGCGAAGCCGTCGACCTCGGTCGCCGCTTCGAGGAAGGTGCGATAATTGGCGTTGGTCAGCACGACGCCCTTGGGCAGCCCGGTGGTGCCGCTGGTATAGAGCTGGAGCACATCGTCGCCGAGTTGTGGCGGATCGGCTAGCGGCGCGTCGGACGCGTCACCGAGCCATGCGTCGAACGGCTCGAACGCCGGATGTTCGCCATAAAGCGCGATCAGGCGCGGCGGCGCCGTGAGGTCGGCGACCGCCGCCAACGCGCAATCGAAGAAATCCTCGCCCACGAAGAGCAGCTTCGGCCCGGCGTCGCCGAGAATGAAGCCGATCTCTGCGGGCGCGAGGCGGCAGTTGATCGGCGCGAAACAGGCGCGTGCGCGCGCCGTGCCGAAGAAAAGCGGATACCAGCTATCATGGTTCTTCGTCAGCGCCGACACGCGACCACCGGGGACGACGCCCGACGCGATCAGCGCGTGGGCGACGCGATTCGACCGCGCATCGAGCTCGGTGAAACTCGTCTCACGCTCCCCGAATTTCACCGCGGTCGCAGCGCCCCGCACTCGCGCCTGCGCCGCCGGAATGTCCGCCAGCGTCCGGATGGCCTCCAGATCGATCATTTTGCTCTCCCAATCGTCGTTTCGACTTGAATTAGATAGAATACTAAGCAAATGCTTGGCCAGATAAAAATTCGAGAGGACCGGCCTTGTTCGACCACCCCATCCTGCCGACAACCATCGTCGGAAGCTACCCCCAGCCTGACTGGCTGATCGACCGCGAAAGGCTGAAGGCCAGCCTGCCGCCGCGCGTGCGGGCAGAGACGCTGTGGCGCATTCCCGAACCTTGGCTCGCCGACGCGCAGGAAGCCGCAACATTGATGGCGATCCGCGATCAGGAAGAGCTGGGCATCGACATCGTCGGCGACGGCGAGATGCGCCGCGAAAGCTATTCGAACCGCCTCGCGACGGCGCTGTCGGGGATCGACCGCGAGAAGCACGGCACGGCGATCGACCGTACGGGCAACGCCAATCCGGTCCCGCTCGTTTCGGGGCCGATCCGCCGCGTTGCACCGATCGAGGCACAGGACGCGGCGTTCCTGCGCCGCCATTCAACGAAGCCGGTGAAACTCACCCTGCCCGGCCCCTTTACGATGACGCAGCAGGCCGAGAACGGTTTTTATCCCGATCTGCGATCGCTCGCGATGGACTATGCCGATGCGGTCAATGCCGAGGTGAAGGATCTTTTCGCGGCGGGCGTCGATGTCGTCCAGCTCGACGAACCCTATCTGCAGGCGCGGGCCGCCGAGGCGAACAGCTATGCGATCGAGGCGATCAATCGCGCGCTCGACGGCGTCGACGGGACGACCGCGCTGCATATCTGTTTCGGCTATGCGATGGTCCACCATGGCGCGGGCGCGACGGGACCGAAGCCCAAGGCCTATGACTTCCTGGCGGAACTCGAAGCGTCGAATATCGACGTAATCTCGATCGAAGCGGCGCAGCCGGGGCTCGACCCCGCGATTCTTGCCGAACTGCCGACCAAGACGATCATGTATGGCGTGCTCGACCTGTCGATCCCCGAGGTCGAAACACCCGAAGTCGTCGCGGGGCGCATCCGCGAGGCGCTGCGCTATGTCGACGCCGAACGACTGTGGATCGCGCCCGATTGCGGGATGAAATATCACAGCCGCGAGCATAGCCAGGCGAAGCTGAAGGCGATGGTCGACGGCACCGCGATGGTACGGGCGGAGCTCACCTGATCTGGTCATCCCGGCGAAGGCCGGGATGACGAATTGATCAAGCGTCGATGAACTCGGTCAGCAGTGGCACCACCACTTCGGGCGCCTCGACCGTTGGCAGATGTCCGGCCCCGGCAATCACCTCCAGCCGCGCGCCCGGGATCGCGTCCAGTATCTCGTCATGGTGTGCGCGGCTGGTGATGCCGTCCTTTTCGCCCCAGATGAGCAAGGTCGGCACAGCGATCTCGCCGAGGCGCGGACGGCTGTCGATCCGCGCCATGATCGCACGCTGCTGTGCGAGGAAGGTGTCGGCACCGGTATCCGCCGCCATCTGCCGTGCGATGCCGAGCAGGCGGGTGTCGCCGCGTTTGTCCTCGGGGAAGAGGATCGGGATGCGTTCCTCGACGACCTGATCGAAATTGCCACTTTCGACGAGGTCGATATAGCCCTGCCGCCGCGCGGTCTGCGCCGGGCCATCGGCCGAGGCCAGTGTCGAGATCAGCGCGAGCTTCGCGACGCGTTCGGGCGCGCGGCGCAATACCTCGAAGGCGATAAAGCCGCCCATTGCATGCGCAATGAGGATGAATTTCGGCGGAGCGTTGTCGAGCAGGCGCTGTGCGAAATCCTCGATCCTGTCGTCGCTGCGATTGTCGGCGACGATGACCTCGCGGTCGCCCCACGCGTCGAGCAGAGGTTGCCATATGGCGTCGGTCAGAAGCTGGCCGGTGATGAGAACGATGGGGAGCGACATTAGATCACCTGATGAAGAAGAGGTTCGCCGGCGACGAGGCGGCGGCAATTTTCGTGCGCCACGGTGAGGCTGCGTATGAGTGTTTCGGGGGTGAGCCAGGCGATATGCGGCGCGAGCACCGCATTCGGCAGGCCGAGCAGCGGATTGCCGCGCGGTAGCGGCTCGTCGGCGAAGACATCGAGTCCGGCGCCGCGCAGATGCCCCGAGGTGAGCGCCTCGACCAGCGGCGCCTGATCGACGAGTTCGCCGCGCGCGGTGTTCACGAGCACCGCGCCGCGCTTCATCGCGAAGGGGTCGATGCTGGCGCGCGTCTCGTCGGTCAGCGGGATGTGCAGCGACACGATGTCGCTCTCCGCCAGCAAGCGATCCAGCGGTAGAAATTCGTAGGGCACATCGCGCGGGCTGCGCGCGGTATAGACGACCTTTGCCCCCAGCGCCGCGAGGACCGGAGCGAGCAGCCCGGCCGAATGACCGAAGCCGACGAGACCGACCGTGCGCCCGCCGATTTCACCGACGCTGTCGAGCTCGGATGGGTCGGCGGTCCATCCCTCGCCTGCGCGCGTTCGCGCATCGAAGAAGCAGGTGCGGCGGAGCACCGCCATCATCAGCGACAGCGCCATTTCGGCGACCGCCTGGCTGTTGGTGCCGGGCATGTTGCACACCGCGGCGCCGTGATCGCGGGCCGCATCGAGCGCAATCGTGTTCACCCCGACGCCGAGCTTCTGGATCAGTTTCAGTTTCGGTGCCGAGGCAATGAACTCGGGGGTGACCGGCGTCAGGACATGCAGCAACGCGGTGATCTCGTCCGCCACACCGTCGAGCGGCTCGGCCTCGTCGACATGCGTCACAACGCCGGCGCCGAAGATCGCATCGACCGCTTCGCGAAAACCGGGGCTCGGCCGGGCGTGGAGGACGATCATGCGTGAACCGCCCCGATCGATCCCGCAAAGGCCGAGAAGCCAGCGAACACCGCGTCGGCGCCCATCGCTTCCTCGATCCGCAGCATCTCGTTCCACTTCGCCATGCGCTCGGACCGCGTGAAGCTGCCGACCTTCAATTGCCCGGCGTTCCAGCCGGTCGCGAGATGCGCGATGGTGACATCCTCGCTCTCTCCCGAGCGCGCCGACACGATCGCGCCCCAGCCGCGCGCGACGGCTGCGTCGAGCGCGGCCTTGGCCTCGGTCACGGTGCCGACCTGATTGACCTTGATCAGCGCCGCGTTGCAGACCCCCGCATCGCCAGCGCGTTCGACGCGCGCGGCATTGGTAACAAGCACGTCGTCGCCGATGATTTGCACCCGATCACCGATCGCGGCGGTCACCGCCGTCATGGTGGTCCAGTCATCCTGCCCCGCCGGATCTTCGATCGACAGGATCGGATAGCGCTTCGCCCATTCGACGATCCGCGCCGCCATCTCCTCGCCCGACAGCCGCCCGTGGTCGAGCGCCAGATCATAGCCATCGGCATCGCCGAGTTCGTTCGCGGCGATGTCGAGCGAAATGAACACCTCTTCGCCCGCACGGTGGCCGCTCGCTTCGATGGCCTTGGTGAGCGTATCGAGCGCATCCTCGTTCGACGCGAAATTGGGCCACCAGCCGCCTTCGTCGGCGACCCCCGACAAAGGCCCCTTCGCTTCCATCAATTTGCCAGCGGCGCGATAGACATCGTCGGTAATTTCAAGCGCGCGGCGGAAGCTGCCCGCTTTCGGGCACATGACCATGAAGTCCTGCACATCGGTGCGCCGTCCCGCGTGCGCGCCGCCCCCGAAAATCTGGATTTCGGGAAGCGGGGTGCGCACCTTGCGGCCCTCGGCAAGATAGCGCCACAGCGGCTCGCGCACGTCGGCCGCGGCCGCGTGCAGAACCGCCATCGACACCGCAACGACCGCGTTCGCGCCCAATCGCGCCTTGTTCGTGGTGTTGTCGAGCGCACAGAGCGCGGCGTCCACGTCCGCCTGATCGCGCGCGTCCATGCCGCCGATCGCGCTTGCAATTTCCGACCCGATCCCCGCGACCGCGCGGTTGACGCCGAAGCCGCCAAACGCGCGTCCGCCGTCGCGCAGGTCGATCGCCTCATGCGCCCCGCGCGAGGCGCCCGCCGGGGCGATGGCGCGCCCGACCGCCCCCGATTCCAGCGTGACTTCAGCCTCGACGGTGGGCCGGCCGCGCGAATCCCATATCTGGCGGCCGGTGACGGAGGCGATACGCGAAGTCATGCAAGGTTCCTTTTCCAATGGGTCACAAGGGTGTCGAGCGGCTCCGTCGCAAGGATCAGCGCACGCGCCTGATCGCGCACGATACGCTGGTGTTCGGGATCGGTCAGATAGGGTGCGGGCGACTTGCCCTCGACCCGCGCGAGGAGCAGCGCCGCCGTCAATTCGCCCGCGCGCAGCAGCAGGCCATCGACATCTTCCCAGTCGACACCCTCCCGATACGCCGCAACGAGCGCCGCAGCGGCCTCGGTCAGCCGCGCATCGCCCGACCACACCGATTTCAGGAGCAGATGCGTGGCGCAAAAAGCCAGATCGAAGGCCGGATCGCCATAGACCGCGCATTCGGCATCGAGAAAGACCGGGCCGTCGGCGCTGACGAGAATATTCTTCGGGCTGACATCGCCATGGACGAGCGCGATCTTACGTACCGACAGGTCGTCGGCGAACCGGCGCAGGACAGGCGCGAGTTCGGCGTCGCGTTCGGCGACGTAGAGCAGGAAGGGATCGACGCGCAGCGCACGGAACATCGCGTCGTTGGGAAAATCGTCGCGGTCGTCGTCGCTGTGCGCGGTGGCCGCGTGAACCGCGGCAATCCGCTGCCCCACCGCAGCAGCAAAAGCGGCGTCCACCCGCCCGGCCATCAGCTCGTCCTTCCACACGGGTGAGCCGGGCAGGAAGCGCATGGCAAAGGCGTGACCCGTGGGCAGTTCGGCGAGCACTTCGGGCGCGATACGCGCATCGACACCGCGCGCGCGCCGAAGCCAGCGAACCTCGCTCTGGCCGCGTTCGACCGGTGCATGCCATTCGGCGGCGACGCGAAGCTGGGGCAGAGGCCGCTTGACGACGATCGGGCCCGATGGCGTTTCAACCTTCCACACATCGCACGACACGCCGCCGGTCAGCGGTTCGAGAACGACATCGCCCTCGCCCGCCAAGCCGGCCGCGCGCAATTCGCGAACAATGTCGGCGTCCGCCGTCACGTCAGAGCTTCTCCCGGATCCACGCGCCGACAAGGTCGGCCGCATTCTGGCGTTCGGCAATCGAATCCTCGAAATAATGCGCACCGGTGATCAGTTCGAGCTTCTTGTCGGTCGAACCGAGGAAGTCGAAGATCTTGCGCGCGTCGCTGGGAAACACGCCCGTATCGGCGGTTCCCTGCACGACAAGCGCCGGCGTGTCGTGCTTGGCGAGGTGCGGCTGCCCCTGGCATGGCGAGGTTTCGAGGCTCCACATGTTGAGCCAGGTCCTGAGCGTATTCGCGCGGCCGATGCTGGGCGTGCGGTTCGCGATCGCCGGGTCGCCGCGATAGCACCAATTCGGCTTGCGGTCCGAAGGATCGATCGCCGGATCGACGCAGCGGATGTCGCCCCAGCAGCGGAACATCGGAAAGATGCGGTCGGGAATGCCGGCATCGTTCAGCCGTTTCAGCTCGGCCTTTGCCCAGTCGGTGATCCGCTGGTTGCGGGCACGCTGCGCGGCACGATATTTGGCAATGAACGCGTCCGAATAGGGCGGACCGTTATCGGGGTTGAACGGATCGAGTTCGGGGTCGGTTGCCACGGGATCATTCTCGTCGACCACCGACGCGTCCATCCAGTCGGTCAGCACTTCCGGGCGGCCCTGATGCGCGTTGAAGCTGATATAGAGGTCGCCCTTGATGAGCTGCGCGAGCGCATCCTGCCCGACTGCGGGCAGCCGGTCGGTCAGCGTCGGCGCGATGGCTTCGGCCTGATAGGCGCCCATGAGCGAACCGCCGCCCGAATTGCCGAGAATGACGATCTGTTCGACGCCCGCCTCTTCCTTCAGCCATTTCATGCCGACGCCGATATCGAGCACCGCATGTTCGAGCAGGAACTGGTCCTCGACCCCGCGATAGCGCGTGTTCCAGCCTAGAAAGCCAAAGCCCTGCCGCGCGAAATAGGGCGCGATATAATGTTCCGAGAAATCGACATTATAGTGGGTTGCGATGATCGCGACCTTCGGTCGGGTGCCGGCCGCCGTCCAGTAAATGCCCTGGCACGGATGCCCGCCCGCCTGAATGCGCGGCGCCGTCGGCGAAACCAGCCCGATGAATTGCGCGTCCAGTCCTTCGATCCCGTTCGGGTCCATCATCATCTCTCCTGATTGTCGATTATTCTTCAGCGGGTGACTTCGAAAGGCAGTTTGTAGCCTTCCAGCCCGGCACGGATTGCTTTCTTGTCGATCTTGCCCGTCGGCCCGAGCGGGATCTCTTCGACGAACAGCACATCGTCGGGCATCCACCAGCGCGCGATCTTGCCGTCGAGGTAGGATTTGAGATCGTCGGCGCAGGCGTTGGCGCCATCCTTGAGCTGGCACAGCAGGATCGGCCGCTCGTCCCATTTCGGATGCGCGACCCCGACGACCGCCGCATTGGCGACCGCATCATGCCCCATCGCGATATTTTCGATCTCGATCGAACTGATCCACTCGCCGCCCGATTTCACCACATCCTTCGCACGGTCGGTGATCTGCATATAGCCTTCGCCGTCGATCGTGCTGACGTCGCCGGTGTCGAAAAAGCCTTCGACGTCGAGCACATCGCCGCCTTCGCCGCCATAATAGGCGCCCGCGATCGTCGGCCCTTTGATCATCAGGCGGCCGGGCGTCTTGCCATCGTGCGGCAGGCGCTTTCCGGCATCGTCGACGAGCTTCATTTCGAGCCCGCAGAGCAGCCGCCCCTGCTTGAGCTTATAGGCCATCTGCTCGGGTTCGGATTTCGCGGCGACCGACGCATTGGGCACCGACACCGTGCCGAGCGGCGAGGTTTCGGTCATGCCCCAGCCCTGAATGACGTCGACCCCATAATCGTCGCGGAACGTACGGATGATCGACTCGGGGCACGCCGAACCACCGATCGTCACGCGTTCCAGCGTCGTGAAGCGCTTGCCGTTTTCCTGCATATAGGTGAGCAGCATCTGCCACACCGTCGGCACCGCGGCCGAGTAAGTGACGCCCTCTTCCTCGATCAGATCATAAATCGATTCGCCGTCCATCCGTTGCCCCGGCAGCACCAGCTTTGCGCCGACCGCGGGCGCCGAATAGACGACGCCCCACGCATTCGCATGATACATCGGGACCACCAGCAACACCGTGTCGCGCGCCGAAAGCGCGAGTGCATCGCGCTGCAGGGTCATCAACGCATGGATATAATTGGAGCGGTGCGAATAGAGTACGCCCTTGGGATTGCCCGTCGTCCCGCTGGTGTAGCAGAGCCCGCACGCGGCATTTTCGTCGAAGTCGCCCCAGTCATATTCGGCGGCCCGGCCCGCGATCCAGTCGTCGAACGCGACGGCGGCGAAGCTGGTTTCGGGCATCGATGCGGCGTCGCAAAAGAAGATCACTTTCTCGATGCTCGGCACCTGCGGCAGCAGTTCTTCGACGAGGTCGGCGGTCGCCGGGTCGGCGATCAGCAGCCGGTCGCCGGCGTGGTTCGCGATATAGGCGATCTGTTCGAGGAAAAGCCGCGGGTTGAGCGTGTGGAGCACCGCCCCCATTCCCGCCGCGCCATACCATGCGGCGAGGTGCCGCGCGCCGTTCCAACCCATCGTCGCAACGCGGTCGCCGGGTTTGATTCCTTCGGCGGCGAGCGCGTTCGAAACACGCTTCGCATCGGCATGGACGGCGGCATAGGTCGAGCGCGTGACGCGCCCCTCGGCATCGCGGGACACGATCTCGCGCGCGCCGTGCCAGTTCGCCGCATGATCGATGATCCGGTCGACCGTCAGCGGCACATTCTGCATCAACCCGTCCATGCGAGCGTCTCTCCCTTTTTGCTTTAATAGATAGTATGCTAAGTATTTGATGATTGCAACGCCGCTCTGCCTTGCTTCGCCTGCCCCGCTCTTCTAGCGTGACGATGCCGGCACCCAGCAGGCAACAGGGATTATTCACAGCGTCATATGCGCACAAATCAGCTTATCATTGCCCTTTTCCAACGTTTCTGCTGGCTCGACGAAGGGCTGCAGGCGCGTCTCCACGATCATGGCTGGCCCGACGTCAACCGCCCACAATCTATGGTGATGACCAACATCGTCAGCGGCATCGTTCGCCCGTCGGACATCGCGCGCAATCTTGGCGTATCGCGGCAGGCGATCCACAGCACCATCAACCAGATGGTGAAACTGGGCATCGTGCAACTCGACGTCGATCCCGACGACCGGCGCCATATGATCGTCTCGCTGACCGACCTTGGCACACGCATGCGCGAGGATGCCCAGCGATCGATGGATGCGCTGACCGCACAGATCGCCGCCCGCTTGGGACAGGACCGGTTCGACGACCTGCTCGCGGCGCTCGAAGCCGACTGGGGCGACAATCTCGAGCCCGCCCCCCAGCGCCAGCGGCGGACCTAACCCGCGAGCGCTTTTGCCACGGCGACCAGGCGTCCGGCAGTCAGATCGACGAGCGACGCGGGAAGCGCATCCTTCAGGCTGCCGTCCTCGGCAAAGGCGGCATGCGCATTCGGCACCACGACCTGTTCGGGAATCACGAGCATCTGGATCGTCAACAGAATCTGGCGAAGGTGCATCAATCCGCGCAGCCCCCCGAACGGGCTGATCGACGCCGACATGACCGCCGCGGCCTTGCCGCGATAGGCGGTCAGCGCCACGAGCCCCTCGTCGCCGGTCGGGCGGGACGCCCAATCGATCGCATTTTTGAGCAAAGGCGATAGCGAACCATTATATTCGGGGGAGACGAAGAGCAGCCCGTCCTGCGCCGCGAACAGCGCCTTGAGTTTCAGGGCGTCGGGCGGGAAGGCATTGGCCTCGAGCGCGGCCGAATAGAGCGGCAGATCGAATGCCGCGAGATTGACCCGCGTCACCTTTGCGCCGTGCGCCTCGAGGCTGGTCGCGGCCAGTTCCCCCAAGGCGCGGTTGAACGATCCTTCGCGGATGCTTCCCGCGATGACGGCGATGCTGGTCATTTTCCCTCCCGGCCAATATAGTTAGAATACTAACCTATTGTCGTGTCGCGAGGCAAGTTGCAAGCGGTCAGGCCTTGATGTCCGACAGCACCGACAGTTTCTGCGTCTCTTCGGCGAGATTGTTGATCACGCGGCGCATCAGCCCCTGCATCACCTCGACTTCCTCGTCGCTCATGCCCTTGGTCGCGATCTCGTGGATTTCGGCGTTCATCGGCGCAAGGATCAGTTCGAGCTTCTTGGCGTGCGGGGTCAGGTGGATAAAGGTCTTGCGACGATCGTCGGTCGTCTTCTTGCGCGTGATCAGTCCCGCCTTTTCGAGCCCTTTCAGCGCAACCACCGTCGTCGGTTCGCGCATGCCCACGCGCTCGCTGAGCTCGCGCTGCGTGATCCCGTCCTCGCGCCAAAGCTGGCGCAGGAAACGCCACTGCCCTGCCGAGACGTCGTGCGTCAGCGTGCGCCGTTCAAGCAGCCGCGAAAATGAACGAAAGACGACACGCGCCAGATAACCGATGCTATTTTCAGGATCGGTATAATATTCGGCCGGATGCCGGTAATCCTGTGTTTTTTTTGCCAAAATCCTGCTCCCCTGTCGCGGTTCCCGGCGCCGGGCGGCGGTCCGCACAATGGCGAACCTTAGAACGCGAAGATTCGCGCAGCAACCATCTTCATTGCCATCTTGCATCGCATCGCCCGCCCAACCGCGCGATAAGAGTGGACAGGATCGATCCATCGATTTACTTAGAATACTAAGTTAATGGAGGCGATGTGCAAAAATTTATCCGGATGAAGGCTGTCGCCGCGCCCTTACCGCTCGCCAATGTCGACACCGACATGATCATCCCGGCGCAATATATGAAATCGCTGAGCCGCTCCGGCCTCGGCAAACATCTGTTCCAGGAATTGCGGTTTGACCGGAGCGGCGAGGAGCGCGCCGACTTCGTCCTGAATCGGCCGCAGTGCCGGAACGCGCAGATCATTGTCGCCGATCGCAATTTCGGCTGCGGCTCCTCGCGCGAACATGCCGTGTGGGCGTTGACCGATTTCGGCATTCGCTGTGTGATCGCGCCGAGTTTCGGTGATATTTTCGCAAGCAATGCACGCAAGAACGGCCTGTTGCTGATCCGGCTGCCCGACGAAATATGCGGGCATCTGCGGTCCGAAGTCGCGCTTTCGCAATATGCCCCAGTCGAAGTCGACCTGGAAGCGCAGTCGATCCGCCTCGCATCGGGCGAAACGATTGCGTTCGACATCGACCCGGACGACCGCCGCATCCTGATGGAGGGACTGGACGATATCGGCCGCACGCTCCGCCACGACGACGCGATCACAAAGTTCGAGGCCGCGCTCTAATCCAGCATTTCGGGCGATGCGATGCGGCCCGCGATTGCGCTCGCGGCAGCAAGGGCGGGGCTCATCAGATGGGTGCGGCCGCCGCGCCCCTGACGATTTTCGAAATTGCGGTTCGACGTCGCGGCGCAGCGTTCGCCCGGCTGCAACCGGTCGGCGTTCATTCCGACGCACATCGAGCATCCCGGTTCGCGCCAATCGAACCCTGCGTCACGGAGCGTGTCGGCGACCCCTTCCTCCTCTGCTTGCCGTTTGACCAGCCCCGAACCCGGCACGACCATTGCGCGGACATGCGGCGCGACGCGGCGTCCGCGCACCACGTCGGCCACGATCCGCAAATCCTCGACCCGGCTGTTGGTGCAACTGCCGATGAAGACCCGGTCGAGCCGCTGGCCTGCGATCCGCGCTCCCGGTTCAAGGTCCATATAGGCAAGTGCGCGTTCGGCCGCTGCACGCGTGTCAGCATCGTCCAGCAGCACGGGATCGGGAACCCGGCCGTCGATCGCGACCACCTGCGACGGATTTGTTCCCCAACTCACCATCGCGCGTACATCGCGGGCATCAATGGCAAGTTCGCGGTCGAACGACGCATCGTCATCGCTGGCGAGCGCACGCCAACGGAGCAGCGCAGCGTCCCAGGCTTCGCCGAGCGGGGCTGCCGGACGGCCCGCGAGATAGGCGAACGTCGTCGCATCGGGCGCAACAAGTCCCGCCCGCGCGCCCATTTCGATGCTGAGGTTGCAGAGCGTCATCCGCCCCTCCATCGAAAGCGCACGGACCGCAGCCCCGGCATATTCGATCACATGACCACCGGCACCATCGACCCCGATCATGCTCAGCAAATGCAGCGCCAGATCCTTGGCATGGACGTGCGGCGCGAGCATGCCGTCGACGGTTACGCGCATGTTGCGCGACCGACGCTGGCGGATCGTCTGCGTGGCGAGCACATGCTCGACCTCCGACGTCCCGATTCCGAAAGCGAGCGCACCGAACGCGCCGTGCGTCGAAGTATGGCTGTCGCCGCAAACGATCGTCATCCCCGGCTGCGACCGCCCCTGTTCGGGGCCGACGACATGGACGATGCCGCCACGCGGATCCCCCATCGGGAAATTCTCGATCCCGAAACGCCGTGTATTGTCCACCAGAGCCTCGAGTTGTGCCCGCGCCTCGACATCGGGAACACCGGCCGGCCCGGCCGCCTGCCCGGACGTCGGTACATTATGATCGGAAAGCGCCAGCACCCGTTCCGGCCGCCGCACCATCCGGCCTGCCGCGGCCAACCCGGCAAAGGCCTGTGGCGAGGTCACCTCGTGGAGCAGGTGCAGGTCGATATAAAGAAGGGTTTCGCCATCATCGTCGGCGACGGCGTGCGCATCCCAAATCTTGTCATAGAGGGTGCGCGCAATCGGCATTGTCATTCCGCGCGAATCCCTGCCCCGTTCACCAAGTCGCAGAATTCCGCCAATGCTTGCCCCCAAAAGTCGCCGATGAATATACTTAGATATCTAAGTTATTATCGCTGGACGAGCAAATCAATCATTTTCGGGGCGCAGCTTCCGGTTTGCCCGGCCGCAATATCCCCATTTCGTAACCTCGGCGCCCTTGGCGTCGAACATTGGTTCGTCGATGCCGCTCGTTGCGGCGCGCTGCAAAAGGACCGAATAATGATCCGACACACCCTCGCCCTGCTTGCCGCCGCGATCACGCTCGCCGGCCCCGCTTCCGCAGCAGCACCGCAAGGCGTCACGCGGACGGACCTCCAACGTCAGGAGCTTTCGATACCAGACCGCGAAATGGTCCAGGCGCGCATCGACATCGCGCCTGGCGCGGTTGCACCGTGGCATCGCCATCCCGGCGAAGAGATAATCTATATCATCGAAGGCACGCTCGAATATCAGATCGAGGGCAAGGCGCCGGTCACGCTGAAAGCGGGCGACGTGCTGTTCGTGCCAGCAGGGGCCGCGCATATGGCGCAAAATCGCACCGCGACTAATGGCGCCGAACTCGCGACCTATATCGTAGAGAAAGGCCGGCCGCTTCTTGTCCCGGCCGATGATATTCAAATACCCTGACGGGATATGACCGCTCAATAAGGCAATCTTTAGAATTGGAGGGCACAAGAGCGTCGGGGACCAGGGAGAGAATGCATGTTCAGCGTCCTCGAATGCGTCGTCTATCAGCACGATCTGCGATTTGTCCTGATTGCCGCACTCGTCTGCATCCTTGGCAATATCAGCCTTTTCGTTGTCCTGAACCGCTCGACACACTGCGTCGATGCCCGCAGGCGCCACTGGCTCGTGGTCGCGGCCGTCGCCGAAGGCGTGGGCGTGTGGGCGACGCATTTCGTCGCGATGCTGGCCTATCGCGGATCGATGCCGATCCGCTTCGACGTTGGCCTGACCATCTTGTCGGTCGCGGTTGCGATCGCGTTTTTCTGGTGCAGCTTCCGCTGGCTGGGCAAGGCGCCCGACGCGCTCCGCTGCGGGATTGCAGCGGCCGGAGCGTCGACCGGCGTCGCAGCGATGCATTTCATCGGCATGGCGTCGATCATCGCGCCCGCGCGGGTTACCTATGATTGGGCCCCGATTCTCGTTTCGGCCCTGCTGTCGGGGCTGTGCTTCTTCGCCGCATTCTTCGCTTTTGCGAGGACGAAAGGCTGGAGGAAGATAGCCCTGCCCGCGGGCTTCGCCGTGCTCGCGATCGTCGTCATGCATTTCACCGCGATGTCGGCAACAACGCTTGTCCCCGACCCCACGCGCGGTGGCATCGCCGGGGCGGCGAGCAGCCGCGACTGGCTGGTTCCGGCCATCGTGATCGCGAATATCGCGCTGGTATCCCTGGCCCTCACGGGGTCGCTCATCGACCGCTGGCTCACCGATGCTCATGGCCTTGCGGACGCGACGCTCGAGGCCCTCGCGATCACCTATGACGGGCGGATCATCGAAGTGAACGCCCGGCTTTGCTCGTTGCTTGGCGTCAGCAGCGGCGCGATAATCGGCAGCACCCCGTCCGACTGGTTCATCGCCAGCAACGGCACCTCCTTCGAACCGCCCAGCGGCCATTCCGCCGAAGCCCGCCTTCGGAACAGCAGCGACGAGGATCATATCCTGGAAATTGCGACCCAGACGATCGAGTATCGCGGACGAAGCTGCCAGGTTCTCGCGATCCGCGACCTGTCCGACCGAAAGCGCGCGCAGCGGGCAATCGAGCATCTGGCGTCGCACGACGCCCTGACCAACCTGTCGAACCGCGCTCATTTCGGCCGGGCACTCGATGCGGCGCTGAACGCGAAGAAGCCCTTTGCGCTGCTCGCACTCGACCTCGATCGGTTCAAGGCGGTGAATGACATCTTCGGTCACGGCGCCGGCGACGAGATATTGTGCCGCATCGCGGATATCCTGCGCTCTGCCGTGCGGGCCGACGACGTCGTCGCCCGCATTGGCGGCGACGAGTTTCTGGTGATCCAGACCGGCGTTTCGGGGCCCGACGATGCCCGCAAGCTTTCGGCGCGCATTCTCGACACGCTCGCCATCGAAATGGACGTCGCGCGCGATCCGATGGCGGTCGGGGTCAGCATCGGCGTCGCGCTGTTTCCGCAGGACGGAAGCGATGCGGAGACGCTGCAGCGCAATGCCGATACCGCACTCTATCGCGCGAAGAACAACGGCAAAGGCAATGCCGCCTTCTTCGATCAGGAGATGGACGAACTCGCACGCGAGCGCCGGGCACTCGAGCATGATCTGCGGCATGCCATCGCCCGCAACGAGCTGTACATCGTCTTTCAGCCGCTCGTCGCGACAGCCTTTGCTTCGGTGGTCGGTTATGAGGCTTTGCTGCGCTGGGAGCATCCCGAACGCGGCGACGTTCCGCCCGATTATTTCATTCCCGTCGCGGAGGAAATCGGCGCCATCGTACCGATCGGCGAATGGGTGCTGCGCGAAGCGTGCCGGACCGCAGCCGGCTGGCCAAAGAATGTCTCGGTTGCGGTCAACGTATCGACCGTACAGTTCCAGGTACCCAATCTTCCCGCAATCGTTCGCGACGCGCTGTCCCAATCGGGGCTAGAGGCCCGCCGACTCGAACTCGAAATCACCGAGACGGCATTCCTGCGCAACAAGCAAAGCGCGCTGAAGGCGCTCCACGAAATCCGGGCGCTTGGCGTGCGGATCGCGATGGACGATTTCGGCACCGGCTATTCGTCGCTCAGCAACCTCAAGGCCTTTCCGTTCGACAAGATCAAGATCGACAAGAGCTTCGTTGCCTCGATCCCCGATGACGAGGCGGCGCGGTCGATCGTGCGTGCGATCATCGGGCTCGGCCGGAGCTTCAACATGCCGATCGTCGCGGAAGGGGTCGAGACCGGCGAACAGCGTCAGATGCTTCTCGACGAGGGATGTCCGCAGGCGCAGGGCTATTATTTCGGTCGCCCGGCGCCCGACCCATTTTTGCCCGAATCCCTATCGCTCGACGCCGAAATCCGCGACGCCGAAGGATAGGCCGCCAAAGTCGGCGATGGCCTTCGTGCGGCGGATGGGGCACAAACCGTCGCGATGGCAGGATGCGGGGGATCAATTTGGCCGGCAAGAGAGCTTCGGCCCGTCAACGGGCCGGGCGGCCGTCGATATTCGCACAGGCGCCCCTGACCCATGGAGGAGGCCGCCGACCCCGATATCCTCGCCGCGGCCATCGCGGGTGACCGTGAAGCTTTCGAAGCGCTGCTGCGGCGCCATTATGATCGCATCCATGGCCTCGCCTGGCAGTTGACCGGATCGCGCGCCGATGCGGACGATATCACGCAGGACGTTTGCTGCATCCTGGCGGAAAAACTCTCCGCATTCCGCGGCGATGCCAAATTCACGACTTGGCTGTGCAGCATCGTCTATAACGCCTGCCGCGATTTTCACCGGCGCCGATCGGCCTTCACACGCTTCGCAGGCCGGCTGAGCATCATGGCGGGGCTGGCGCGCGGCCCCGACGGCCGCGACCTTTACGATGCCCTCTGGATCGAAAGCGCGATCGCGCGGCTCAAACCCGACCTTCGCGACACCGCGATCCTCATCGCCGGACAGCAGCTTTCGCATGCCGAAGCCGCGCAAATCCTGGGCGTTGCGGAGGCAACGGTGTCGTGGCGAATGCACGAGGTACGCCGCCAACTTGCGGCGAAGGCCGGACCCGAAGACTGACCCACGGCACCGCCGAAACTTTTTTCGCAGATGCCGCCAAGGATTTCCTGCGCCCCGGCGTCACAGGGACATGCGGGCGATTGTGCGCCGCTGTTGCCAGGGAGACATATGATGCCCCGTTTCTGTCTGATGCTCACCGCAGGTCTGTCGATCACGCTCGTCACCGCCTGCTCGCAATCGAACGAACCCGACATCGCCTCACCATCGTCCGAGGCTTCAACGCCGGCGGTGAAAGCAGACGTCGAAGAAGACACGTCGGCGATCGTCGTGACGAGCCAGAGGATCGCCGCACCCGCAATGGATGCGCCGATGCCGATATCGGTGATCAGTTCGGAAAGCCAATCAGCGCCCCCGGCGCAGGCCCGCAAAATGGTCGTAACAGGAAGCGCCATCCGCGCCCCCTATCCCGACCGGATGGCGCCCTATTATCAGGATATCGGCCGCGACAAATTCACTTCGACCTCTCAGAATCCATTCAAGATCGCGCGCGACGAGCCCGTGTCGACCTTTTCGATCGATGTCGACACCGCGTCCTATTCCTTTGTCCGCGCATCGCTCAACAACAATGCCCTGCCGCAACCGGCCGCCGTGCGGACCGAAGAACTGATCAATTATTTCCCCTATGACTATGCCGCGCCGCGCAGCTCGCAGCAGCCCTTTTCCTCGAACGTCGCGGTCTTCCCGAGTCCATTCACCGCAGGGCGCAAACTCGTCCGCATCGGCATCAAGGGCTATGAGATCGAACGCGCGACGCGGCCGCGCGCGAACCTCGTCTTCCTGATCGATACGTCGGGCTCGATGAATGCGCCGAACAAGCTACCCCTCGTCAAGAAATCGCTCGGCCTGTTGCTCGACCAGCTCGATCGGGGCGACCGCGTATCGATCGTCACCTATGCCGGCAGCGCAGGCACCGCGCTCGAGCCGACCGCGGCGAGCGAGAAAGGCAAAATCCTGGCGGTGATCGATCAGCTCGGCGCGGGAGGCAGCACTGCGGGTGCCGAGGGCATACGCCAAGCCTATGCGCTGGCCGGGCGCAACCGCGACCCGAACGGCGTCAACCGCGTCATCCTCGCCACCGACGGCGACTTCAATGTCGGCATTACCGACCAGAATGCGCTGAAAGGCTATATCGAGCGCGAACGCGGCAAGGGCATTTTCCTGTCGGTCCTCGGTTTCGGCATGGGCAATTACAATGATGCGCTGATGCAGACGCTGGCCCAGAACGGCAATGGCGCCGCCGCCTATATCGACACCCTCAGCGAAGCGCGCAAAACGCTGGTGGACGAAGCGACGTCGACGCTGTTCCCGATCGCGAAGGATGTGAAAATCCAGGTCGAGTTCAATCCGGCGACGGTCGCCGAATATCGGCTCATCGGGTATGAAACGCGGATGCTGAACCGCGAGGATTTCGACAATGACAAGGTCGACGCGGGCGATGTGGGTTCGGGACAGACGGTGACGGCACTCTATGAGATCGTGCCGGTCGGCGGCCCGCGCACGATGGGCGACCTGCGTTACAGCCAGCCCGCCGCGCGCGCCGTGCCGACGGCATCGCGCGAATATGGCTTTGTGAAGATCCGTTACAAACTGCCGAAATCGGACCGCAGCCAGCTGATCTCAACGCCCATCGACCGCCGTATCGAATTCGCCCGTTTTGCGGACGCCCCGCAAGATGCACGCTTCGCCACCGGCGTCGCCGCGTTCGCCGAACTGATGCGCGGCGGGAAATATAGCGGTTCGATGACCTATGACGATGTCTTGCAAATCGTCGGCGCGGCGCGCGGCACCGACGATTTCGGATATCGCATGGAGCTGGTCCAGATGGTTCGCGCGGCGAAGACGGCCGGATCGATGGCAAGACTGGAACGCTAAGATGATGCGGCGGCGGTTTCACGAAGCGCCGCCGCATCCGCCCTGCCCGTTTCGCCCCGCCGATCGAGATATTCGACCGCCGCGATATTGTGCGTATAAGGTCAGCCGATGCCCATGCCCCTCCCCTCGTGCCTGCCGTTTCGACATCGCTCGACAGCGCGCTGGAATGCGTCGGGAGCCGCATGGCGATGACGGGCGAAGATGATCTGACGGGCTTTCTGCCCGAGCCGCCGCCGCCAGCGCCGAAACGGCGCGAAGCGACGATAGCCGAAGCGCTCGCCCGTTTCGACGGCACCGCTTCACCGGCGGCCGCGCCTACGCCGAGAAAGCCATCGTGGTGGGCCAGTCTCGGGCGTCCGCAAGCAGGGCTGCTTGCGACCGCCGCGCTGGTTGCCGCGATCAGCCTGCCCTTTGCATGGACAACGCTCGACCATGGGCTTCCCGCGGCCGACGAACATATGCAACGCGGCGCCCCGGCAGAGACACGCATGGTCCTTCGCGACACTGTCGAAACACCGGCCCCGGTAGCCGTCGCAGCACCACCGCCCGCAAAATTGTCCAAGGGCGTTACCCCGGCGCCGCAGACGATCCAACCTGTCCTTTCGGCGCCAATCGCAAAGCGCGTCGAACTGGCCCAGGCGGACACGGCCGCGCCCGCCGCGCCGGCAACAAAGGTCGAAGATCGCCAGGCGATCACGGTCACGGCCCAACGCGCGCCACGCCCCGTACAGGCTTCGCCAAGTGCCGTTTCGGCGATTTCGGCGGAGGCGGTCGAAGATAGCGTCGTCGTCACCGGCACGCGCATCGCGGCGCGCGGGGCACCCCGGCGCGGCGACTGGAATGCCTGCACGGTTAACGACCCCGGCCGGACACTGTCGCAGTGCAAGAAGCTTGCGAACAAGGGTGCGAAGGCGGTTCGCGCGCAGGCCGATACACATTTGTCCGACGGGCTGAAACAGGCGTGGGAAGGCAATCTCGGTGGCGCGATCACGGCGTTCGATCAGGCGATTGCCGTCGCGCCGGACTTGTCGGTGGCCTATCTCAATCGCGGCCTTGCCTATGACCGTCAGGGGGAAAGCGCCCGCGCGATTGCCGACCTCGACCGGGCGGTCCAATACGCCCCCCGATCGGCGCGCGCTTACTATAATCGCAGCATCCTGCTTCGCAAACAGGGTGACACAAAGCGCGCCGAAGCGGACGAACGGCGCGCGATCAGCCTCGACCCCCGATATCAGGCAATGCGTCGATCCGGGGAACGCGATTAGGGATCGAACAAGGGGGAGAGGCATTCGCATGGCAACGCGATTGCGGACATGAAATGAGCAGGCTAGCGACGAGCATATGATGTCCGTCCGTCCCCGCTCGCCTGCGCTTGTCGCTGCCCTCCGGTCAATCGGCCTTGCCGCTTTGGTGGCGACGGCCACCCCATCCGGCGCCGCGGAGCGTGTCCTTTATACCAACGCGACGATCATCGACGGAACGGGTGGCCCGGCCCGATCCGGCCAGGATTTACTGGTCGAGGGCGAGCGGATTGTTGCGGTCGGCGCACATGATACGCTCGGCGCACAAGTAGACGGCGCGCGCCGCGTCGGCCTGTCGGGCCGCTTCGTCATTCCCGGCCTGATCGACAGCCACGTCCATCTCGCGACCCCGCCCAACCGCACGCGCGCCGAAGCGATCCTGCGCCGCCAGCTTTATGGCGGCGTGACAGCGGTGCGCGACATGGCCGACGACCTCCGCGCGGTGGGCGAGCTTTCGCGCGCGTCGCTGGTGGGCGAGATTCCTGCCCCCGACATCTATTACGCCGCGCTGATGGCCGGCCCCTCCTTTTTCGAAGATCCGCGCGTGCTCGCGGTCAGCCGCGGCTTCACGCCGGGGACCGCGCCGTGGATGCAGGCGATCGACAAAAAGACCGACCTTCGCACGGCGGTCACACTGGCGCGCGGCACGTCGGCGAGCGCGATCAAGATATACGCCAACCTGCCCGCCGAGCGCGTCGCGGCGATCACGGCCGAGGCGCACCGACAGAAGCTGATGATCTGGGCCCACAGCGCGATCTTCCCTGCCCGCCCCGCCGAAGTGATCGCCGCGGGCGTCGATTCGGTCAGCCATGTCTGTTATCTCGGCTATGAGGCCCAGCCCGAAATGCTTGCATCCTATCAGGACCGCACGCCGGTCGACGAAGCGCGCCTTGCGCCGACGGGCGACGATCCGGTCGTCGCCGGCCTGTATCGCGCGATGGCGAAAAAGGGCACGATCCTCGACGCGACCGGAAGCCTGTTCGTCAAATTCGAGGCCGCACGCAAAGCCGATCCGAAAGCGAAACCGCTTCGCTGCAGCGGCGCCCGGACGATCCGCCTGACGCAACAGGCATGGCGCGCGGGGCTGCCGATTTCGACCGGGACCGATTTTGTCGACCCCGCCAGCAACCCCTGGCCCGAAGTCCACGCCGAGCTTCGCTATCTGGCGAGCGACGTCGGGATGCCTCCGCTCGCGGTCATTCATTCGGCAACGCTTGTCGGCGCGCGCGCCGCGGGCCGCGAGAAAGACATGGGGTCGATCGAACCCGGCAAGCTCGCGAACTTCGTCGTGCTGACGGCGGACCCTTCGGCCGATATCGACAATATCGAACGGATCGAAATGACCGTGAAGCGTGGCCGCGAATATCGACGCACCGACTATATCGCACCGACGACAAAGGAGCTTGGAAATGACGATTGAGCGGCGCGCGATGCTGGCAGGCGCGGCGGGGCTGGCCGCAACATCCTTGCTGCCGGTGGCGGCCCGTGCTGCGGCCCCTGACGGCCGCAAATGGGTGATCGTCAATGCGCTCGGCGGGCTTGCCGATCCCAATATACGCGATGCGCCCGATCCTTTTTCACCGCGTGTGCTCGCCGAAGCCCATGCGTCTGGCATCACTGCGATCAACTGCACCCTTGGCTATGTCGCGGGTCCGGCCGAACCGTTCGAAAAGAGCGTCGCCGACGTTGCCGAAATGGACATGTTGCTGCGCCGCTATCCACGCGACCTGATCAAGATATTGAGCGCCGCCGACATCCGCCGCGCCAAGGCGGAAAAGAAGATCGGGATCATCTACGGTTTCCAGAACGGCGCGATGATGGGCAAGGACGCGGGGCGCGTCGATATCTTCGCCAATATGGGCGTGCGCATCTTTCAGCTCACCTATAATCCGGCGAACCAGCTTGGCGACGGGTCGATGGCGCCGGATAATCGCGGACTGACGCCCTTCGGGCGCGAGGTGATCGAGCGGCTCAACGCGCAGAAGATGATCGTCGACCTGTCGCACAGCGGCGAGAAAACCTGCCTCGAAGCTGCCCGGGCATCGAAGGCGCCGATCTCGATCAATCACACCGGCTGCCGCGCGGTCACCGACCTGCCGCGGAACAAGACCGACGCCGAATTGCGGCTGGTTGCCGAAAATGGCGGCTTTGTCGGCATCTATTTCATGCCCTTCCTCAACGTCTCGGGCCACGCGCGCGCCGAGGATGTGGTCCGCCACATCGACCACGCAGTGAACATCTGCGGCGAGGATCACGTCGGGATCGGCACCGACGGCCATATCGGACAGATCGACGACCTGCAGGCGTATGAAGCGGTCCTTGCAAAGGAGATCGCCGAGCGCCGTGCGGCGGGGATCAGCGCTTCGGGTGAGCGTCCCGATACCTATCCCTTTGTCGTCGACCTGCGCGGGCCCGACCAGTTCCGGAAGCTGATCGGCCTACTCGCCGCGCGCGGCTATTCGAGCGGCCGGATCGAGAAAATCATGGGACTCAATTTCCTGCACCACGCCGAAAGCGTCTGGGGTGGCTGATCCCATCCGCTTCATCGATGTGGTCGAGGTTCGACGGCGGCTCGATCATGCGACGTGCATCGCACTGATGAAGGACGCGATGATCGCGCTCGCGGAGGGCCGTAGCCGGCAATTGCTGCGCGGCATCATCGACCTCGACGGCGGCGATCTGTTCGGGGTGATGCCCGGCGCGCTCGATGGCGCGGGTTTCGGTGCGAAGATCATCAGCATCTTCCCCTCGGCCGCCGCCCACGGAAGCTCGCACCAAGGGGTCATCATCCTGTTCGATCGTGCGAACGGAGCCCCCGTTTGCGTCATCGATGCCAGCGAGGTTACCGCGATCCGGACCGCCGCCGCTTCGGCTGCAGCAACCGACGCGCTCGCCCGGCCCGAGGCCCGCAGTCTCGCGATATTGGGAACGGGCGAGCAGGCCTGGCATCATATCGCTGCGATCCGTTACGTCCGTCCGCTGGATGACGTGCGGATATGGGGCCGCTCGCCCGAAAAGGCGGCCGGGCTTGCCGACCGGGTGGCCCGCGACCTTGGTCTATCGGCATATTGTGCAGCTTCGGTTGCCGAGGCCGCAAACGGGGCGGACATCATCTGCACGTTGACGGGAGCGACCGAGCCGGTCCTTTTCGGTGCGCAGGTTCAGGACGGAACGCATATCAATGCCGTCGGATCGAGCCGCGCCGGCCCCTCCGAAATCGACGAGGCGCTGGTCGCACGCGCGCGCTTCGTCCCAGATCATCGCGAGGGCGTGCTGGCGCAGGGCGCCGAATATCTGCGCGCAAGCGCGTCGGGGCTGATCACCGAAGCGCATGTCCTGCCCGAGATAGGCAATATATTCTCGGGTGCCGCCGCGGGCCGCCTCGCGACCTCCGACGTCACCATTTATAAATCGCTGGGTTCGATCGTACAGGATCTGGCCTGCGCCGCCTGGCTCTGGAAGACTGAGGGGGATTGAAAGCCGCCTCCTTGCGGGGTCCCCGCCCCGATGTCGCGGAACGACTATTCCAGCGAATAGGCTGCATGAGGCGCGACAATGCGGTAAGG
Source organism: Sphingopyxis sp. YR583 (assembly GCF_900108295.1). NCBI lineage: Bacteria > Pseudomonadati > Pseudomonadota > Alphaproteobacteria > Sphingomonadales > Sphingopyxidaceae > Sphingopyxis > Sphingopyxis sp. YR583. The sequence continues at coordinate 262,374 of NZ_FNWK01000005.1, forward strand.
AAAAACATGATTGTCGAACCGACTCGTCGCGGCTTCCGGGCCCCGCGATCATCAGCGCACCGCGCGTGCCCGTGACCGCGAAAGCCTGACCCCACATGGCGGACTATGTTTTCAAACCCCACGAGCGGCCGACGCTTCCGGGTTCGCCCGCGAATCCCGATCATCCGACGTCGCGCATGGTGCGCCATTTCATTATCGGTTGCCTAATCGGGATTACCGGTGGCCTCGGCAATGCGCTCGTCACCGTCAATCTCAACTTCGCGCAGGGCACGCTCGGGCTCAACAGCGACGAGGCCGCCTGGCTGACCGCCGCCTATTTCATGACCAACGTCACGGCGAACCTGCTGCTCGTCAAATATCGCCAGCAGTTCGGGCTCCAGCCGTTCATTCGCTACACGCTTGTTGCCTATGCGGTGACGACATTGATGCACCTGTTCATTCACGATTTCTGGACGTCGGTCGCGGTGCGCGCGATGAGCGGGATCGCGGCGAGCGGTCTGTCGACCCTTACGATCCTCTATTTCTTTCAGGCGCTGCCCGCTTCCAAGCGGCTTGCCGCGGTGATGATCGGCATTTGCATACCGCAGATCGCGACGCCGCTCGCGCGCGTACTCTCGCCCGGCCTGCTCATCTGGGGCGACTGGCACAATCTCTATTGGTTCGAATTCGGCATGGCGTTGGCAACGCTGGCGGCGGTGATGGCACAGCCCCTGCCCCCCAGTGAGCGCGAGAAAGTGTTCGAACCGCTCGACTTCCTGACCTTTGGCTTGCTGGCTCCGGGGCTTTGGCTATTGGTTGCAGTGCTTTCACAAGGGCGTATCCAGTGGTGGACCGAGCGACCGTGGATGGGCTGGTCGCTGGCGGCCAGTGTGGCGCTGATCGCCGCCGCGATCCTCGTCGAACATCATCGCAAAAACCCGCTCCTCAACACACGTTGGCTGGGCACGCGCGAGATGCTGCGGCTCTTCGCCATTGCTTCATCTATCCGCATCCTGCTCTCCGAACAGGCGTTCGGGTCGATCGGCTTCCTCACCACCGTCGGCCTGATCAATGATCAGTTGGTGACGCTGAACCTGATCGTGGTGTTCGCATCGATCGCCGGCCTCGCGACGGCCGTGCTGACCTTCCGCCCCGATAATCTGTCGCGGCCGATCATCATCGCGGTGGTGCTGATCGTGATCGGATCGTTCATGGACGCGCAGGCGACCAATCTGACGCGGCCCGGCCAATTCTACGTCAGCCAGGCCCTGATCGGCTTCGCTTCGCTGCTGTTCCTTGCCCAGGCGATGGTGATCGGGATCGCGCGGACCCTGCTCGCAGGCGGGAAAAATTTCATCAGCTTCGTCGTGCTGTTCAGCATGAGCCAGAGTATCGGCGGACTGGCGGGCGGCACCTTGCTCGGAACCTTCCAGACGGTTCGCGAAAAATATCATTCGCACGAGCTCGTCCAGAATATCGTTGCGAGCGACCCGCTCGTCGCTGCGCGGCTAGGCGCCGGGAGCCGCGTCGTCGCCGGAACTGTTGGCGATCCCGCGCTGCGCAATGCGGAGGGCGCCGCGCTGCTCAGTCAGCAGGTCACGCGCGAGGCGCATATCCTTGCGTATAATGACGTATTCCTGCTGGTTGGGGTACTTGCGATCTTGACCGCGATATGGGGCTTCCTGATCAGCCGGTCGATCCGACGGCGAAACGAGCCGTCTCCAGTGATATTATTGGTGCAGCGCCTGCAAGCGCAGGCACAAGCTCAGCAGGGGCCATAGGATGAGCGACGAGCCCAAAACCAAGACGGTGAAGCCCGAAGCCGAAACGGCAGTTCCGCCTCCGTCCGATCCGCAAGTCGACGCGCAGCCATCGGCCTGGCGCCCACCGGACAAAACGCGCACGACCGTCGTCATCATTATCACCGCCGCAGTGTTGGCGATCCTCGCCATCCTTTATGCGTGGGATCTGCCCCCCTTTGCCGGCAGAGCGGAACGGACCGATAACGCCTATGTCCGTGGGCGCGTGACGATCATCAGTCCGCAGGTCAGCGGCTATGTGACCCGCGTCCCGGTGCAGGATTTCGCCGAGGTCAAGGCGGGCCAGATTCTCGCGACGATCGACGATCGCATTTATCGCGCCCGCGTCGCGCAAGCCGAAGCCAATGTCGCAGCGCAGCAGGCCGCGCTCGCCAATTCGGCGCAGGCGCAGCGATCGCGCGAGGTCGCGACCGACAGCCAGAACGCCGGGATCGCCAACGCGCAGGCGCAACTGGCAAAGGCCGACGCCGACATGCGCCGCGCCCGCGCGCTCGTCGCCGATGGATCGATCTCAACCCGTGAATTCGACCAGACGCGCGCGGCGCTGCTCGCGGCGCAGGCGGCACTCCAACAGGCGCGCGCCAGCCGGGCAATCGGGACGCAGGACGTCCGCACCGTCGTCGTCGGTCGCGCCGGACTCGAAGCGGCGGTTGAGTCGGCGAAGGCGCAGCTTCGCCTCGCACAGATCGATCTCGACAACACGATCATCCGCGCGCCCGCCGATGGGCAGCTGTCCGAAGTCGGCGTGCGCGTGGGCGCCTATGTCACCGCGGGCACCCAATTGCTGTCGGTGGTCCCGCACAATGTCTGGGTCATCGCGAACTTCAAGGAAGCCCAGACCGGCGGCATGATGATCGGCCAGCGGGCACGGTTCAGCGTCGACGCGCTCGGCGGCGCCGAACTGACCGGACGGATCGAAAATCTGTCACCGGCGGCGGGGTCCGAATTCGCGGTACTGAAGGCCGACAATGCGACAGGCAATTTCGTCAAGGTGGCGCAGCGCATTGCGGTGCGGATCAAGATCGATGGGGGGCAATCGCTCGCGAAACGCCTGCGCCCCGGCATGTCGGTCGAGGTCCGTGTCGACACAAGCGGCGGATCGCGGCGATGAAGGCGCCGCGGTTCGCGTTGGCTGCCGTGCTGGGCGTCGGACTCGCATCCTGTGCGGGCCCGAATGTGGCGACGACCCCGGTCGCTCCCGTCACGCCGCCGACCGCATGGCGGACCGATGCCGGGCCGACAGCGCCGCTGCAACGCGACTGGTGGCGGTCGTTCGACGACCCGGCTCTGGTGGCCCTGACCGACAAGGCATTGGCCTATAACAGCGATATCGGCGTCGCAGCCGGACGCGTGCGCGAAGCGCGCGCCAATCTTGCGGTCGCGCGAGCGCAAATGCTGCCGGCGATCGATGCAACGCTGAGCGGCGGACGGTCGCGGTCGGTGAGCGCCCTTGGCCAGCCTATCGAACAGAATTTCGCGCAGCCGCAAATTCAGGTGGCGTATGAAGTCGACCTGTTCGGGCGCCTTGCCGATCAGAAATCGGCGGCGCGCGATTCCTATTTCTCCAGCGAGGCCGCGCATGATGCGGTCGAACTCTCGGTCGCTGCGGCGGTGGCAGGCAACTATGTCACGCTTCGCGGCCTCGACGCGCGGCTGGAGATCGCCCGCGAGACGGTGCGCGCGCGATCGGAATCGCTGCGGATCGCGAAATCGCGCGTCGGTCGGGGCTATTCCCCCAAGCTCGAACTCCAACAGGCACAAGCCGAATATGATGCGACCGCGCAGATCGTGCCGCAAATCGAACTCGCCATCGCACGCATCGAGGACGGTCTCAGCCTGTTGGTGGGTGACACGCCGCGTGCCGTCGAACGCGGCACAGCGCTCGACCGGCTTACGGTGCCTGCGGTTCCCGACGGCCTGCCCTCCGAGCTGCTGCGCCGTCGGCCCGACGTTGCGCAGGCCGAATATCAGCTCGCCGCGTCCGACAAGAATTTGTCCGCGGCGCGTAAGCGCTTCCTGCCGCAGGTGCGCCTGAGCTCGGCGGCCGGTGCCGCCTTTTCGACACTGATCGGCGATCCCATCACCATCTGGTCGGTCGGCGGCAGTGTCCTTGCGCCAATCTTTCAGGGCGGGCGGCTCACGGCGCAGGCCGATGCCGCGGGCGCGCAGCGCGACCAGGCAGCCTTCGCCTACCGCCGCACCGCGCTCACCGCGTTCCGCGAGGTCGAGGATGCACTCGCCGCAGTTCGGCTCACAGACGCGCAAATCGCCTATGCGCAGTCGCAGCGCGACGCGCTGGCCGAAGGACTCCGGCTGGCAACCAATCGCTACCGCGAAGGCTATTCGCCCTATCTCGAACAGCTCGATGCCCAGCGCGGCCTGCTCGGCGCCGAATTGTCACTGATCCAGCTTCGCGCCGACGCCCTCTCCGCGCGCATCCAGCTTTTCCAGGCGATGGGCGGCGGCTGGACGATATGCGCCATCCCCGAAGCGCCATGCCCGACGACTCCACCAACCGCAGGTTCGTCTTGACGCCGGACGGCGGATAACAACCGATATCGCTTCGGGGCGATTGGGGCGCTACCCCGCCGACCATGGAGTCGTCCGTTCCGGGCCGCCCGCCGAAATTGCAGCCGTTGGCAATCGATGCATTTTTGAAATTGATCCAACCATCTGGATTAAATAGATTTATCTCCTAATCAGATATCCCCGCGCCAGATAATTTTCTATTTGTGAAAATTTTGTCTCGATCTGGGTTGATTTTTCAAAAAAATCCGACTTTATAGAAAATCGCAAACCCGAGGACCATGAGCCTCGCGGTGAAAACATAAGCGAACATCGGGCCGCAGCATCTGTCGCCCACAGGCGAAGGGGATAATTATGAAATTCGTTCAATCGGGCTTGTATGCAGGGACCGCCCTGTCGATGCTCGTCAGCCTGAACCCGGCTTATGCGCAGTCGGTCGACGCCGCGGCCGGGGCCGTTTCGGACGAAGAGATCGTCGTCAGCGGCTCGCGCATTCAGCGTGAGGGCTTCGACGCACCGACCCCGACGACCGTGATCGGCGAAGCCGAACTCGCGCTCGGCAACCGTCCCAGCATCGCCCAGGTTCTGAACGACACCCCCCAATTTCGCCCTACGTCGAGCCCGACGACGACGACCGGCAACACCGCCAGCGGCGTGTCGACCGCCGACATGCGCGGCCTGGGCGCGGTCCGCACGCTGACGTTGCTCAACGGGCACCGCTTCTCGGGCGCAGCCGACCTCAACACCGTGCCGCAAAGCCTGGTCAAGCGCATCGACGTCGTTACCGGCGGCGCATCGGCCGCTTGGGGCTCGGGCGCCGTTGCGGGTGTGGTCAACATCATTCTCGACGATGATTTCACGGGCTGGCGCATGGGCGCCCAGGCCGGCGTGTCGTCGCGCGGCGACGGTGCGCGCTATGGTGCCGACATCGCATGGGGCACCGATTTCGCGGACGGTCGCGGCCACTTCATGGTTGCCGGCGACTATATGAACGAGCGCGGTATCCTGAGCCGCAAGGGCCGCCCCAAGCTGGAATCGGGTGTGTTCCTGCGCCCCGACGGCCGACTGGAACTGGTCGAAGACCCCAATTCGACGCAGCTTTACAACGGCGGCTCGATCCTCGGTCTGACTGGCGTGCCCTATAATCTGGTCTTCAACCCCGACGGCAACATCGGCGGCTTCCCGTTCGGCAGCGTGACGCAGGGCGTCACGACCGTCGGCGGCGGCGGACAGACGATCTTCGACTATGTCGCGGTCAGCACGCCCTATGAACGCATCAACGGCTTCGCCCGTGCCGATTTCGAGGTGACCGACTCGCTCAAGATCTGGGCCAACTTCAGCTATCACCGCATGACGGGCAATTACGGTTTCTTCCCCGAAACCCCGACGGCGGTGATCATGCCCGACAACGCCTTCCTGACCGCAGCAAACCGCGCCGCGCTCGCCGCCGGCGGCGTCACCGGTCCGTTCGTTCTCGGCCGCGTCCTCGACGATGTCGGACCCGACAAGATGATGACGTTCCGGTACAACCGCCGCAATCTGGAAGGCGCGATCGGCCTCGACGGCACGTTCGGCGATGGCTGGAGCTATAAATTCTATTATGATCACGGCGAAGTCCGGATCAATCAGAGCCTGAACAACCAGCGGATCAAGACGCGCTTCAACAACGGCGTCGACGCAGTGCTGGTGGCGGGTACGCCGACGTGCCGGATCAACGCCGACGCATCGACCGCCAACGACGATCCCAATTGCGTGCCCATCAACCTGTTCGGCAACGGCAATATATCGGCCGCCGCGGCGGAGTGGGCGTTCGGCGGGTCGCAACTGATCGCCACCACCAAGCTCGACGCCGTGGGCGCCAGCCTGTCGGGCCAGCCCTTCGCAACCTGGGCGGGTCCGGTCGACATCGCGATCGGCACCGACGCGCGCTGGGAAAAGCAGATCACCAACTATGTCGATCCGCTGTCGCAGGCGAACGCCCTGGGCACGCTCAATTCCTCGGCGACCAACGGCAGCTTCAACGTCAAGGAAGTCTTTGCCGAAGTGAACGTGCCGCTGCTCGACATCGTCGACGCGGTAAAGCTCGAGATCAACGGCGCGGCGCGCTATTCGGATTACAGCACGAGCGGCGGCATCTGGTCGTGGAAGACCGGCGGAACGCTGCGCGTCGCCAACGACCTGCTGCTCCGCGCCGTCTATTCGCGCGACATCCGCTCGCCCAGCATCACCGAATATTTCCTCAACCGGTCGACGAACATCGGCAATGTGATCGATCCGTTCCCCAATTCGAGCGGCGCCGTCAACACGCCGCAGAACAATGTCGTCGTATATGGCGGCGGCAACCGCAACCTGACCCCCGAAATCTCGCACACGCTGACGCTCGGCGGCTCCTATTCGCCAAACTATCTTCCGGGCGTCCGCCTGTCGGTCGACTATTATGAGATCGACATCGACAATGTGATCACGACGGTGACCGCTCAGGATCTGCTGCGCCAATGCTATGCGGCGAACCCGAGCGACAGGACGTGCGGCGGCGTCATCACCCGCCTGCCGAACGGCAATATCGAGTCGATGTCGAACACCTTCCGCAACCTCGCGAACTACAACACCGCGGGGCTCGACATCGAGGCGTCGTACCGGACGGGTCTGGGCGATGGCACCCTCTCCTTCCGCGCGCTCGCCAACCATGTCTTCCACTTGAGGATCAACGGAACCGACGTGTCGGGCATCGTCGGCGGCGAAACCGCTTTCTCGACGCCCAAATGGCGCGGTTCGGGAACGATCGCGTTCGACAACGACAGTTTCGGCGCGAACCTTCGCGTGCGCTATGTCGACGGCGGTCTGTACAACACCCAGCTCGGCCCGACGCAGCAGCCGATCGTGAACAACAAGAACGGCAGCCGCACCTATGTCGACCTGGGTCTGCAGTTCAAGACGGGTCCGTTCACGCTGTTCGGCAACGTCAACAATCTGTTCGACCGCGATCCGCCGTTCACGCCCTATATCACGCCGAACTACGACGTAATCGGCCGTTATGTTTCGGGCGGCGTGAAGCTGAACTTCTAAAGCCTTCAAAACAGTCAGTTCCCGGTGGGCAGCGATATCGACGATATCGCTGCCCTTTTTTTCGTCCGATCGGGCAAAGATACTCTCGCTGAGAGCGGTTTGCCGGTGCTTAAAGCGACAAAATATACGGATGTACGCCGCGAAACTGTCTCCTTTGTCGCTTTAAGCTGATGTGCCGAAAGCCGACGATTTCAAACAGCGGATCGCAGGCTGGCATGGCGCGGCAATGTAGGACAGCGGTTTTCTTGCGGGCCGTTTGTGCCTGCTTTGGGGTGGTTAGCTGACATCGTGTGCAAACGTTGTATAATCGCCCGATGGCAGCCCATGAAGAATATAAATCCTATCAGATTTGGTGGCGAGAGACCGGCGAACAGTTCGTTGCCCTTTTGCGGACGGCGGCAGATCAGGAGCCGCCAGCAATCATCACGGCCAGCGTCAGCGAAGGTATGGGTATCCTCAAAAGCCGCACCTTTGCAGCCGTTGATGCTGGAAACGTGGAAGCGTATCGCCCTAATTTATCAGCCCCGAATGAGGCGTCGCCGGTTCGTGCGTTCGCATCCTTTCTCACCGCCAAGGAGCGGGAACTCGGAGAATCGTTGTTAGCGCTTCCGGCTGGTCCAGAGCGCCTTTCTAAAGGATGGGCCTTTTTCTATCAGTCGCGGGCTTATGTTGAGACGGGTGCTTTGGACCAAATGCTAGTTGGACACGGACCCGTAGTGGTTACTGACGATGGTCGCCTCATAGAGGGGGGCTCATTAGATCGCGATCCCGAAGTGATGCTCGCCCGCTAATCCACGTATGTCCGCAATTGGTCGTTTCCTGCCATAACAGCCAGATCGGCGGCATATGTCGCGAATGGGGTGGGAAGCAGACGTTAGCCTAGTGACGACTTTTCCTGCCACCCTCCATTCGGCAGGCGCACCCACGCCGTATTTTGTCCCTCAAGGGACATCACCGTTCCTGGTGCATGATCAATTTGTTCAACAAGGTGGTCCGCAAACCAGAATCCCTCAGCCAATTCTTTGAAGTGAACGTTGACGGCATAGTCATCCGCTAAAATGCCCACCACTGCCACGTCAGTGACGGATGGCGTGGTATACCCAAATACTTGGCCTTCACGTCCAGCCAAGCCAAGCCGTTCGGTTTCTTCGGTGCGTTTGATGCGCACGCGGTCTGCAAAGCCCATCATGCGCTCAAACATAACGCTATCGTCGATGTCTGCAATCGGTCGTTTCCTGCCATAACAGCCAGATCGGCGGCATATGTCGCGAATGGGGTGGAAAGAGGACATAGGATTGGTAGGTCTATGGCCCAA